>DATEKS010000091.1:0-26797 GCA_035277325.1 Rhodanobacter sp. | reverse complement strand
GGGGAATGGGTTGGGGTGCGGGCCCAGTCTTGCGACAACCCCGCTTCTGATTGCCCACAAAAAAACGCCGACCCGAGAGTCGGCGTTTTCGTGATGGGATGTCTCGTGGAAAGTGCGGCCAGGAACGGCCGCCTGTCTGATCTTCGCGATCGCGGATGACCGCGGAGTATCAAATCAGATCAGCAGATCCTTTTCCTTCTTGCCGGCCTTCAGCGCCTCGTTGAACCAGCGCGGGCGCTTGCCGCGGCCCGACCAGGTCTGCTCGGCATTCGCCGGATTGCGGTATTTCGGTGCCACGGTGCCGCCGCTGCGGCGCTTGCCGCGGGTATTGCCGAAAATGTCGTCGAAGCTGTAGCCCTCGGCCTTGATCAGCGCATGGATCTTTTCGCGCAGTTTGGCCACCTTTTCCTTGCGCAGCTCGTGCTGGCGCGATTGCGCCTTGCTGATCAGGTCATTGAGCTGGTTATGGTTGAGGTTCTTGATATCAACGGCCATCGGAGACTCCCGGAACGATGAGAATTATGTGGAAGCCCGGATGCGGCACGGTGTGTGGCATTCCGGTGCGGTTGCCATTCTTACCCAAATAATCTGCGCTTGCAAAGCGCTGCGTTTCACAAAAGCTTATTGCCGACTGTACAGCATTCGGATTTGCCATTGCGCGGGATAATCGAAAGGCACGGTAATGGGACCCTGAAAACAAACGGCCGCGCATGGCGGCCGTTTGTGCTGACACGGGTGATCGGCCTTAATCAAGCAGGCCGAGTAGTTCATCGCGAGTTACGGCACGGCTTTCCGCCTCGTGGCGGGCGCGGTATTCCAGCGTGCCGGCCGCAAGCCCGCGCTCGCTGACCACCACGCGGTGCGGAATGCCGATCAGCTCCATGTCGGCGAACATCGCACCGGGGCGCAGGCCGCGGTCGTCCAGCACGGTTTCGATGCCGCGTGCGGCAAGCTCCTGGTAGAGGGATTCGGCGGCGGCGGCGATCTCCGGATTGCCCTTGGGATTGATCACGCAGACCGCCACGCGCCACGGCGCCATCGCCTCCGGCCAGACGATGCCGGCCTCGTCGTGGCGCTGCTCGATGGCGGCCGCCACGATGCGGCTGATGCCAATGCCGTAGCAGCCCATCAGCATCACCTGGGCCTTGCCTTGGTCGTCGAGCACGGTGGCTCCCAGCGCATCGGCGTACTTGCCGCCGAGTTGGAACACGTGGCCCACCTCGATGCCGCGGGCAAGATGCAGCGTGCCCCTGCCGTCGGGCGAGGGGTCGCCCTCGACCACCTGGCGGAGATCCTCGATGCGGGTGATGCGCGCATCGCGTTCCCAGTTGGCGCCGGTGTAATGGGTGCCGTCCTGGTTGCCGCCGCAGACGAAATCGGCCAGCGTGGCGGCACTGCGATCCACGATCACAGGGATCGTATCCGGCAGTCCGACCGGCCCGATGTAGCCGGGGCGCACGCCGGTGGTGGCGAGGATTTCCGCCTCGCCGGCGAGTTCGACTTCATCGGCCAGTTCGGCCAGCTTGCCTGCCTTGATCTCGTTGAGCTCGTGATCGCCACGCAGGCACAGCGCGACCAGGCCATCGCGGCCCTTCACCAGCAGGGTTTTCACGCATTGCGCGGATGAAACCTTGAGGAAGGCGCTGACTTCGTCGATGGTCTTCTGGTTCGGCGTATCCACGCGCTGCAAGGCAGCGGCTGGGGCAGGGCGTGGGGTGGCCGGCGCCAGTGCCTCGGCCTTTTCCACATTCGCGGCGTAATCGGAGCCGTCGGAAAACACGATGGCGTCTTCGCCCGAATCAGCCAGTACCTGGAATTCATGGCTGGCATTGCCGCCGATCGCGCCGGTATCGGCCTGCACCGCGCGGAATCTCAGGCCGAGCCGGGTGAAAATGCGCGCATAGGCGTCATACATCTTCTGATAGGTTTCCGCCAGCGAGTCCTGGCCGAGATGGAAGGAATAGGCATCCTTCATCAGGAATTCGCGCGCGCGCATCACGCCGAAACGGGGGCGGATCTCGTCGCGGAACTTGGTCTGGATCTGGTAGAAATTCACCGGCAGCTGCTTGTAGCTGTTGAGCTCGTTGCGTGCGTAATCGGTGATCACTTCCTCGGCGGTGGGCGCATAGCAGAATTCCTGCTCCTTGCGATCCTTGATCTTCAGGAGCTGGGGGCCGAATTTCTGCCAGCGGCCGGTTTCCTCCCACAGTTCCCGCGGCTGGATCGTGGGCATCAGCATTTCGATTGCGCCGGCGCGGTTCATTTCCTCGCGCACCACGTTTTCCACCTTGCGCAGCACGCGCAGGCCCAGCGGCGACCAGGTGTACAGGCCGGAGGCGAGCTTGCGGATCATGCCGGCGCGCAGCATCAGCTGGTGGCTGGCGATCTCGGCGTCGGCGGGCACTTCCTTGACGGTGGCCAGATGGAATTGGCTGAGGCGCATGCGGGGCGATTTCCGGCGTTGAAAGAACCGGATTATAGCGGCCTGCGGAGCCGCTCTTGGCGGCTCCGTAAATAGGCATGGCTTACCGTGGCTCTGCCCACCCAGGTTGCGACTGAGAGCTGTGCTCGCGGAAAACCCGCTTCAGCCACGCAACGCCGTTATTGCCCTGCGCAATACTGCTGATACTGCGCGTTCGCCGTATCGACCTGCTGTTTGCGCTGGGCGTCGCTGAGCACGGTGGGCTTGCCGTCTTGCTGCATTACCACCGGGCCGCTGCCCTGCAGGGTGGCGATATTGGACTTCAGCGTGGCGCACAGTTTGGCACGGTTGGCGGGCGTGTCGGTCACCGGGGCAGGAGCGGGGGTGTTGGCCGGGGCCGGCGTGGTTTCGGCATTTGGCTGCGTGGTCGGAGTGTTGGCGGAGGATTCCACGCCGCCGGTCAGTTTCACCTGCTGGTAGCGCGTGCCCTCGGGCGGTGCCGATTGCGAGTAGTGCACCGTACCCTTGGCGTCCGTCCACTTGTAGATCTGCTGGGCGGCGGCCAGCGGGGCGAGCAGCAGCAGCGCCACGACGATCAGCGAACGGGACATGGAGTTCTCCAGAGGCTCGGTTGGCCGGGGCTCCCCACCCCGTACAGGTGCACTAGTAGAACTCCCGCGCCGTCCGGACTCAAGCGGGCGATGGTTTACACTTCGGGCATTCCGTCACGGTCCTGATCCATGAGCGATTCCCTGCCCGTACGCCCGCCCCGGCATCGCGGCATCTACCTGTTGCCGAACCTGTTCACCACCGGGGCGATGGCTGCCGGCTTCTACGCGATCATTGCCAGCATCGGTGGCCGTTACGGCGACGCGGCGGTGGCGGTGTTCATCGCCGCGCTGCTGGATGGCATGGACGGGCGCGTGGCGCGGCTCACCGGCACGCAGAGCGAATTCGGCGTGCAGTACGACTCGCTGTCGGACCTGGTGAGCTTCGGCCTGGCGCCGGCGCTGGTGATGTACACGTGGTCGCTGTCCGCATTGCGCGATTTCGGCCCGCTGTGGGGAAAGCTGGGCTGGGCCGCCGCCTTCATCTACGCCGCCTGTGCCGCGCTGCGGCTGGCGCGCTTCAACACCCAGGTGGGCGTGGCCGACAAGCGCTATTTCCAGGGGCTGGCCAGCCCGGCCGCGGCGGCGGTGTGCATGTCTTTCGTGTGGAGCATGGACAAGTGGGAGGTGACGGGCACCGAACTGTGCTTCGTCACGCCGTGGATCGCGGCGATCGCCGGCCTGCTGATGGTCAGCCGCTTCCGCTATTTCAGCTTCAAGTCGCTGCCGCTGGGCGACCGTCAGCACGTGCCCTTCGTGTGGGCCGTGGCGGCGCTGCTGATCCTGGTGCTGCTGTACCTCGACCCGCCGCGCGTGCTGCTGGCCGGCTTCACGATCTACCTGCTTTCCGGTCCGGTGCTGACCCTGTGGGGGCTGGCCGCGCATCGCCGTCGTGGACGGCGTGGGGGCATGGCGTGAATGCGCCGGCTGTCGTGCCTGCCGGTGCGTCGCACCGTGCCCGCGTGCTGCGGGCGCTGGGGCTGACGCCGTGGCAGCGTCGACAGATGACGTCGGACGGCGCGATGCCGCCGGCGGACGACGAGCCGCTGCAGGTTGCCGCCAACGCCGACTGCGTGGTGCTGCTGCCGGCGGCGTGCGGCACGCGCGAGCTGGATCTGCTGGGCCGCGCACTGAACTGCGCCGGCGCCGCGCTGGCGCGTGCCGCACGCGTGCGGGTGCAACCTGGCGAGGCGGAGATCGCGGCGCCGCAGGCGCGCGCCTACCTGGCCTGCGGCGAAGCGCAGGCGCATGCACTGGGGCGCAGCCTGCCGATGCAGGTCACCGCGCAGGCGCAGATCGTGCTGGTGGACGAACCGGCGCGCCTGCTCGGCGATGCCGCCGCCAAGCGGCGGCTGTGGATCGCGCTGCGCACCCTGCGCCGCAACCTGGTCGCGGCGGAGCGCTGAACGCCATGGTCGCGGTGGCCAAACCGGCCAGCCACATGCGCCTGATGCGCATGGACGATCTCGATGCGGTCGCGGCGGTGGAGCAGGCCTCCTACGATTTCCCGTGGACGCGGGGCATCTTCGCCGACTGCCTGAAGGCGGGACATCCCTGCTGGGTGCTGTGCATCGACGAAGAGGTGGCTGGCTACGGCATCCTGTCGGTGGGCGCGGGCGAGGCGCACGTGCTCAACATCTGCATTGACCACGCATATCGTGGTCGTGGACTGGGCCGGCACCTACTTGGCCGTCTGCTGGACGTGTCGCGCTGGAGCGGCGCGCAGCGCGTGTTCCTTGAAGTACGGCCCTCGAATCCGCTGGCCAAGGCGCTGTACGAATCGGTGGGCTTTCGCGAAATCGGCCGCAGGCCTCGCTATTACCCGGCGAAGGACGGGCGGGAGGACGCGATCGTGATGGCGCTCGATATTGTCTGCGGCAATATCGAGAAATAAGTAAAGGGCGCTCTTGCCTGAGATGGTGGAGGCAAAAGCGCCCTCCCCCGCTTCGCGGGAGAGGGGAGGAAGCCGCTCAGCCTCCCAGCTTCCCCGCCTGCTCCCGCAACGCCGCGAGCTGGGTATTCCAGTCCACGATGCGCTGCCGTTCCTGCGCCACCACCTCGGCCGGCGCGTTGGCGACGAAGTTCGCGTTGCCCAGCTTGCCCTCGCACTTCTTGATCTCGCCTTCGATCTTGCCGATTTCCTTGGCGAGGCGCGCCTGTTCGGCGCCGAGGTCGATCAGCCCCGCCAGCGGGATCAGTACGCGCAGCGAGCCGACCACGGCGGCCGCAGCGGCGGGTTCCGCAGTGCCCGGCTCGATCCATTGCGGCGCCTCGGTGCGGGCAAGGAAGGCGATCTGCGCGGCGAACTTCGCGGCGCGTATGCGATCCGTGGCCTCGCCGCCGGCGAGCAGCAACGGGATGGTCTTGCCCGGCGCGATGTTCATCTCCGAACGGATCCTGCGGACGCCCGAGAGCACGGCCTTGAACCACTCGATCTCGGCGGTGGCCGCGTCGTCGGACGCGAAGTCCGTGGCGCGCGGGTATGGCCGCGCGTACACGCTGGTTTCGGTGAGGCCGAGGCGCGGCGCTGCTTCCTGGTAAATCTCCTCGGTGATGAAGGGGATCACCGGGTGCAGCGCGCGCAGCACTGCCTCCAGCACCACCAGCAGCGTGTGGCGCGTGGAAGCCGCCGCTGCCGCGTCGTCGCCATTGAGCGCGGGCTTCGACAGCTCCAGGAACCAGTCGCAGTACTCGTTCCACACGAACTCGTACAGCGCCTGCGCCAGATGGTCGAAGCGATAGCTGCTGAAGTGCTGCTCGACCTCGGCCAGCGTCTGCCTGAGGCGAGTGAGGATCCAGCGCTCGGCCTCGGTCGCCGGCGCGCCGGCAGGCGCGGGAATCTTGCCCTCGGGCAGATTCATCAGCACGAACCGCGCGGCATTCCATAGCTTGTTGCAGAAGGCCTTGTAGCCCTCGGCGCGCTTGAGGTCGAAGTTGATGGTGCGGCTGTAGCTGGCCAGCGCGGCAAAGGTGAAGCGCAGCGCGTCGGTGCCGATGGCCTTGATGCCGTCGGGGTATTCCTTGCGGATGCGCTTTTCCACCTTCTCGCGCACCTGCGGGATCAGCAGCGACTTGGTGGACTTCGCCACCAGCGGTTCCAGCGCGATGCCGTCGATCAGGTCCAGCGGGTCCAGCGTGTTGCCCTTGGACTTGGACATCTTCTGGCCTTCGGCGTCGCGCACGATGGCGTTGATGTACACCTCGCGGAACGGCACCTGGCCGGTGAAGTACTTGGTCGCCATCACCATGCGGGCGACCCAGAAGAAGATGATGTCGAAGCCGGTGACCAGCACGGCGCTGGGCAGGAAGATCCTGTCGGCCTGCCAGTCGGCGACGACTTCACCGCGTTCGTTCTTCACCGGGCCATCCAGTGGCCAGCCCAGGGTGGAGAACGGCCACAGCGCGGAGCTGAACCAGGTGTCGAGCACGTCCTCGTCCTGCTTCAGCGCGCCCACCGGCGCGACGGCGGCATGCGCGCGCGCATCGGCTTCGTCCTCGCCCACCAGGATATTGCCCGCCTCGTCGTACCACGCGGGGATGCGATGGCCCCACCAGAGCTGGCGGCTGATGCACCAGTCCTGGATGTTCTCCAGCCATTGCGTGTAGGTGGTGCTCCAGTTCTCGGGCACGAACTTGATCTCGCCCGAGCGCACGGCATCGAGCGCAGGTTCGGTGATGGCCTTGCGGCCCTTTTCGCTGGTCAGGTCGACGAACCACTGGTCGGTGAGCATCGGCTCGATCACCGCGTCCGAACGCTGGCTCACCGGCACCTGCAGCCTGTGCGCCTTGGTCTCGACCAGCAGGCCGGCGGCTTCGAGATCGGCCAGCACGCGCTTGCGTGCATCGTAGCGGTCGAGGCCGCGGTAGGCCGCCGGCGCATTGTCGTTGACTTTCGCGTCCAGCGTGAAGATGGTGATCGGCGCGAGCTTGTGGCGCTGGCCGATGGCGTAGTCGTTGAAGTCATGCGCGGGGGTGATCTTCACGCAGCCGGTGCCGAATTCGCGGTCGACATAGTCGTCGGCGATCACCGGGATCTCGCGTCCGCTCAGCGGCAGCTGCAGCGTCTTGCCGACCAGGTGCGCGTAGCGCTCGTCCTCCGGATGCACGGCCACGGCGACGTCACCCAGCATGGTTTCCGGGCGCGTGGTGGCGACCACCAGCGACTCGTCGCTGCCGGCGACGGGGTAGCGGATCGACCACATGTGGCCGTCGCGCTCGACGTTGTTCACCTCGAGGTCGGAGACGGCGGTGCCCAGCACCGGATCCCAGTTCACCAGGCGGTTGCCGCGGTAGATCAGGCCGGCGCGGTACCACTCCACGAACACCTTGCGCACCGCGGCGGAGAGGCCCTCGTCCATGGTGAAGCGCTCGCGCGACCAGTCGGCCGCGGCGCCGATGCGGCGCATCTGGTTCGTGATGGTGGAGCCGGATTCCTCCTTCCATTGCCACACGCGCTCCACGAACGGCTCGCGGCCCAGGTCGTGGCGCGTCTTGCCTTCGGCGGCGAGCTGGTTCTCCACGATCTTCTGGGTGGCGATGCCCGCATGGTCGGTGCCCACCTGCCACAGCACGTTCATGCCGCGCATGCGCTGGTAGCGCACCAGCATGTCCATCACGGTTTGCTGGAAGGCATGGCCCATGTGCAGGGTGCCCGTGACGTTCGGCGGCGGCAGCAGGATGCAGTAGGGCTCGCCCTGGCCCGACGGCTTGAACGCGCCGCTGGCTTCCCAGCGCGCGTACCACGTCGACTCGATCTGGGCGGGTTCGAAACTCTTTTCCATGGGGGCTCGCGATGGCGCGCCGCCGGCGGCGCGCGGTTCGGGTAACGAAACAGCCATTGTACGGGGCGGCGCGCGGGGCGCCAAAACGGGCTATTCCAGCTTGCCCGCGATGACGTAGGCGGCGATGGCGCAGGCGCTGGCGACGTTCATCGAGGAGTTCTCGCCGCGCATGGGGATGTGCACGGTGGCGTCCGAGGCGTCCAGCAGCGGCTGGCAGACGCCGGCGCTCTCGTTGCCGAGGACCAGGCAGATGCGGTCGCCGGGCGCGACGGGGAGCCGGGCGAGGTCGATGCTGGTGGAGCTGATTTCCAGGCTGACGATGCGGTAGCCGGCCTGTTTCAGCGCCGCCACGACAGGCAGCGGATCGTCGGCCTGGGCGAAGGGTACGCGCTGCTCGGTGGTGCGGGCGGCCTTGCGTGCTTTCGGGTGCCCGGGCGTGCAGGAACGGCCGGTGAGGAAGAGCTTCTCCACGCCGAGGGCATCGGCGATGCGGAACAGGCTCCCCACGTTCGCGGGCCGTCGCACATCGTGCGCCAGCAGGCAGAGCGTGTGCTTCGCGGGTGCGGATTGGTGCGCACGGTGGTCGAGCTGCGTGTTTTGCATGCTTCGGTCCGCGCGCGGCGATCAGGCGCGGTATCGGTTGATGGTGTCGCGCAGATCCTGCGCGGCCGCCCGCGCGGCCTGGGCGAAATCCTCGCCGCTGCCGGCATAGAGGATGGCGCGCGAGGAGCTGATCATCAGGCCGGTGCCGTCGGCGCTGAGGCCGTGTTCGAGCACGGCGGCCACGTCGCCGCCCTGGGCGCCGATGCCGGGCACCAGCAGGGGCATGTCGCCCACCACGTCGCGCACCTGGCCCAGTTCCTCCGGCCAGGTGGCACCGGTGACCAGGGCGCAGTTGCCGTTGGCGTTCCAGTCGCGGGAGATGGTTTCGGCCACGCGCAGGTAGAGCGGCACGCCGCCGCAGTCCAGCGCCTGGAAGTCGGCGCCGCCGGGGTTGGAGGTGCGGCAGAGCAGGATCACGCCCTTGTCGGCGCGGTCGAGGAAGGGCTGCGCCGAGTCGCGGCCGAGGTAGGGGTTCAGCGTCACCGCGTCGGCGCGGTACCGCTCGAAGGCCTCGCTGGCGTAGTGCTGCGCGGTGCTGCCGATGTCGCCGCGCTTGGCGTCGAGGATCACCGGCACGCCGGGATGCTTGTCGTGGATGTACGCGATCAGCCGCTCCAGCGCCTCCTCGGCGCGCAGCGCGGCGAAGTGCGCGATCTGCGGCTTGAACGCGCAGGCGAGGTCGGCGGTGGCGTCGACGATGGCGCGGCAGAATTCGAACACTGCGTCCGCGCGGCCTTTCAGGTGGGCGGGGAACTTCGCCGGCTCCGGATCGAGGCCCACGCAGACCAGGGAGTCGTGTTCGCGCCAGCGCCGTTGCAGGGTGTCGTGGAAGCGCATGGCACGGGCCTCGGGCAGGGAGTAGCTGCGTAGTTTAAGCGAAGCGCATCGGGCATGCGGCATGGCGTGAGGATCGGCAGCGCCATGCTGAAGATCACGTTTGGCCTTCCATTTGCTCCTGATCGGGCCTAACGTCCGAGGGATGTGCCGGATCGATCGGTGCATCCCTTGCATCTTTCGCTGATTGCAACGCGCCTGACAGGGACTTTCATCATGCCGAACAAACGCACGCCTCCCGCCGATGCCTCTGCCGTCGTCGACCCTTCGCGCCGCAATGTTCTGCGACTTTCGGGCATCGCTGGCCTAGTGCTCACGGGGGCGGCCTTGCTGCCTGTCGAAGCGAAGGCTTCGACAGGTGCGGGATCCATCGAGTCAGGGGCGGGCGCTGCTGTGCAAGCCGCCGCCGCAGCAACGCCGATCCGCCCGCCGGCCGTGCCCCTGGCGGTGCGCCAGCCCTACCTGAGCACCTGGTTGCCGGCGACCCTGCTGCCCGGCACCTCGCCGCAGTTCTGGCAGGGCAGCACCACGGGGATGGTGGGCCTGGCGCGCATCGACGGCGTGGCCTGGCTGTTCATGGGCGACGGCAAGATCGTCCGGCCCATTCCCGACGGCAACCACGGGAAGCAGGACACGGTCGAGGACTTTCCGCGCGCCATGCGGCAGACCGCGTTGCGGGTCACGGCGACGCGCTCATGCTTCACCCTACAGGGCGGCGGGGTCGAGCTGTCGGTGGAATTTCTTTCGCCGGTGGAGCCGGGCGACAGCCGCCGCCAGTCCATTCCGATGAGTTACGTCCGTGTCTCGGCGCGAAGCATGGACGGCGCATCGCACGCCGTGCAGGTCTACATGGAGATCACCGGCGATTGGGCCAGCGGCGATGCTGCGCAGGAGGTGATGGTCGCGCGCGGCGATTCGCCGGCCGCCCGGACCTGGACACTGGCGCTCGCCAGGCCGCAACCGCTGGCGGAGCAGCACGAGTTCGCCGCCTGGGGCCACGTGCTCTGGTCTACGCCCACACGCGACGGCGTCAGCGTGCAGGCGGGCGACCGGCTGAAGCTGCGCGCACGGTTCGTCGGGCACGGTTCGCTCGACGGCAGCAACGCGGCGGCGCGCAGCACGGTCAAGGCGCTGCCGGCGATGGCGCTGGCGGTCGATCTCGGCCGCTGCGGCGCTGCCGCGAAAGATGCGGATTTCGTGGTCGGCCAGGTGCGCGAGCCCTGCATCAACTACCTGGGCCGGCCGCTGCGCGCGCTGTGGACGAAGCATTTCGGCGACTGGAAGGCAATGCTGGATTTCTTCCACGGCGATGCCGCGGCGGCGCGCCAGCGGGCCGATGCCCTCGATGCGCGCGTCAGTCGCGATGCGCGCGCCGCCGGTGGGGAACATTACGAGGGTCTGTGCGTGCTGTCGCTGCGGCAAGCCTACGGCGGCACCGAACTGGTGCTGGGGCCGGACGGTTCGCCCTGGGCGTTCCTAAAGGAGATTTCCAGCGACGGCAACATCTCCACCGTGGATGTGCTTTACCCGGCCTCGCCCGTGTGGATGTACCTCGATCCCGATTACCTGCGCCTGCTGCTGCTGCCCCTGCTCGACTATGCCGAGCGCGGCGGATGGCCCAAGTCCTACGCCGAGCACGACCTCGGCTCCGCCTATCCCCAGGCCACCGGCCACAACGACGGCAAGGAAGAGGACATGCCGGTGGAGGAGAGCGGCGACATGCTGATCATGATCGCCGCCTGGCTGCGCCGCGCGCCGCATGCCGATGCGCAGGCCTTCGCCGCCCGCCATTACCCGCTGCTGGAAAAGTGGGCGCAGTATCTGGAGCAGAACCTGCCCGATCCGGGTTTCCAGAACCAGACGGACGACTTCGCCGGCTCGATCGCGCACAGCGTCAACCTGGCCTTGAAAGGCATCGTGGCACTGGCCGCGATGGGGCAGGTGGCCGGGCTTGCCGGCCATGCCGACGATGCCGCGCACTACAGCGAGAGGGCGCGCAAGGACATCGCGTACTGGGCCGCACGCGCGAAGGATCCGCAAGCCCCGCACCTGGACCTGACCTATCACGATGCGGGCGGGCAGGGCACCTGGGGAACGCTCTACAACGGCTTCGCGGACACGCTGCTGGGGACGGGACTGATTCCGGCAGAAATCCGCACCATGCAGGCGGCCTGGTACCGGCAGCAGTGCAATGCCTTCGGGCTTCCGCTGCAGGTACCGCACAGCTACGCGAAGTCTGACTGGGCGCTGTTCACGGCGGCCTGGCTGGCCGACCATCCGGTGGCGCGGGAGCTGATCGACCGCGTCTACGCCTACGCCGACGGCACGCCTGATCGCGTGCCGTTCTGCGATCTCTACAGCACTATCACCGGTAGCCGTGTCGCATTCCAGGCCCGTCCCGTACAGGGCGGCATCTTCGCGCCGCTGGCGGTCCGGAGCATGCGACCGCCGGTCCGCTAGTCCAGCCTGTCAACCGCGTTGAATCGACGGAATGTCTGGTGCCTGCTTGCATGCGCCCCCGAATCATCGTCCTGTCGCGCAGCCACCAGCCGCAAAAGCGTTGACCCATCACGGCGCTTTTTTGCGCCGCAGCGTGACATATCGATCACGGAGAGTAGTTTCCGGATAAGTTTTAAGATCGATCCAAGTCAAATGTGATGCAGCTCACATTTTGGCGTGAGGGAGTGGGGCGGCTTCGGCCGCGTGACGGCAGGGCAGGAGTGGGCTGCCCAGGACGCCGTTGAGCCTGTCTGACGGATTGATGGGGCTTTTGAGATGCAACTACCGAAGCCATCGGTATTTCCACGATGACGTGCCTGCATGCTGCAGATGCGTGCAGGCATGTGAGCGGAATTCCTGCCCCGGCAGTTTCCGCAGTGACCGGCCGCTTTCGCGGCATTTGATCCGGGCAATCGCAGTAATTCATTCGGGATTTTGAGGTATCGGTCGACGACGAACGGTGCACCCGCTGGCCGATAAAAATTTGGATCGATTCAACATCGAGGGGAGCAACAACGCGGCAATTTCGCATCCGGTTCATGCGATCAAACGGAGCGCCCAGCGCCGATTCCAGAAGAACGCACATCAACGGAGATACTGAAGATGACTTACCTGTCACATGCCTTTGCCCGCAAGCCGCTTTACGCCGCGTTGACAGCGGCGATCCTGTCGTTCGGTGGTCTCGGAATCCCCGCGACCGCCCTGGCCGCCCAGACGGAAACGCCCACCGCAGCCGCGACGCCACCACCGGCACAAACGTCCGACGGCGCGCAATCATCCGACGGCACGACGGCAAAGACGGCAGACAAGAAAAAGAACGACAAGAACGGCAAGCCCATCCTCCTGCCGGGCGTGATCGTCACGAGCTATCGCCAGTCGATCGACCAGAACCTGCAGGACAAGCGCGACTCCAACGCCATCGTCGAGGTGATCAACGCGCAGAACATCGCGCAGTTCCCCGCCAAGAACATCGCCGACGCGCTGGCGCACGTGCCCGGCGTGGTCATCACCCGCGAATCCGGCGAGGGCAAGACAGTCAGCATCCGCGGCCTCGCGCCCGAGTTGACGCTGACGGAATTGAACGGCAACTACGTGGCCTCGGCCGATACCTCGGCCAGCCTGACGCGCTCGTTCAACTACTCGATGATGCCGGCCAACATGTTCTCGGACATCAAGCTCTACAAGAGCCTGGAGGCGCGCCTGGATGAAGGCGGCATTGGCGGCAACGTGGACCTGCGCACACGCCGGCCGCTGGAGATGAAGGCGAACGACGGCTTCGTCTCCGTCAACGGCGCAGGTTCCGACAACAGCGGCAAGATCACGCCCCAGGTCTCGGCGCTGTGGTCGTGGAAGAACAAGGACGAGACCTTTGGCGTCCTGCTCGCGGGCACCTACCAGAAGCGCCGGGACATCGATTACACGGCCAACGCGTCCAGCTGGCACTGGTGGGCCGACAACTGCTCCAACTACGCAACGTGCGCCCAGCCGCCCACGGATGTGCATGGCAACCAGTACGACCCCGCCGTGGCCTCCAACATCGACCTGTGGGGCAACGGCGAGGTCGACCAGTCCGGCAGACAGTATTCGGGCTACTGGATGCCGCAGCAGTTCTCCACCAGCCGGAACCAGCTGGACCTGAAGACCAAGGGCGTCCAGGCCACCATGCAGTTCAAGCCCAGCGACCATTTCCTGCTGACGGGCAATTACTTCCGCTTCCAGCGGCAGCAGACCCAGATCACCAATACCCTGGAGGTTCCCGAGTGGGGCCTGCCCAGCAACAACAATTTTGACGACCAGCAGGGCCGGCTGCTCGCGCCCAACGGCCTGACCTTCGATCCATCGGGCACCGTCGTCACCGGTGCGAACTACGTCCTTCCTCCCACAGGCACGGGCTGCAACTCGCTGACCAACCCGGTCACCGGTGCGCAGCGGCAGCCGGTGGACGTCTGCTCCACGGAGATCCCGTGGCTCAACGGCAACTACTCCGTCGAGAAGGCCACCTCGCAGACCCTCAACCTCGAGGGCGAGTGGGACAACGGCGGCGACCTCAGCGGATCGTTCAACGTCGGCCGCACGTGGGCGAAGGGCGGCCCGTCGGTGGAGCTGGGCATGGCGGCGAAGCCGCGCAACTTCGTCAACGGCCAGTGGGTGGACGGCAGCAACGGCGCCGCCTGGACGCTGAATGGCACGCCGACCATCAACGCCGCGCCGGACGTACTGCAGAACATGCTGGCCGGCGAGGGCCAGGTGGACCTTGGCTCGACCGGCTCCAACATGGTCAATACCCGCACCTCGCAGAATTTCGCCCAGGCGGACTTCACCTGGGCCTTCGACAACGGCTGGCTGCAATCGCTGCAGTTCGGCGTGAAGTACCGCGACAACCGCGCCGAGCAGGTGAACAACGAGCTGCGCTGGTATTGCAAGGGCACCACGCTGCAGTTCCAGACCTGCGATCCGAACGCGGGCCAGCTGCCGGCGGGCTTCCTCGAGCCGACCATGCTCGACGGCGACACCGGTGCCTACCACGACAGCATCTTCCCGGCGATCAACTTCCCGGCCTACTACAGCCACCTCAACTCCACCTACGACCGGGTGGTCTACAACCACCCCGAAGACAAGTCCTCGGTTCGGGAAAAGATCTCGGCGGCCTATGTGCAGGCGAATTTCGACACGGGCACGCTGCGCGGCAACGTGGGCCTGCGCTTCGTCAGCACGCAGCAGGATCTCACCGTCGCCGACCAGATCACCACCAACAACGCGGTGTACTACCACGACGCGAACGGCAACATCCTGATCTGTCCGGCCAGCGGCGTGAACGCCGGCGGCGGCCCGTGCGCGCCGGGTGACTTCCAGTACCTGCCGCGCGAGCAGTCGGTGGTGCAGACGTATTCCAACGCCTCCACCTCCAAGCGCTACAACAAGCTGCTACCCAGCTTCAACGTCGCGTGGACCGTAGCGGACAACTTCGTGCTGCGCGCCGCCGGCTCGCAGGCGATGGCCCGCGCCAACTACACCGACCTGGCCGAACTGGGCAGCCTCACCAACAACACGCAGGCGTACTACAACGACCGCAAGCAGTTCGGTGCGCCGCCCCCGGGCTGGTACGGCAGCGGCGCCAATGCCGACCTCAAGCCGTTCACGGCCACGCAGTTCGACGTGGCGGCCGAGTGGTACTACGCGCCCGAATCCGTCGTCGGCCTGGACCTGTTCGACAAGAAGGTGAAGAACTTCGTCGTGCCGGTCACCGTCAACAACATCAACGTGAACGTGGGAGGCACCCAGGAGAACTTCCTGCAGTACAGCACCAATGCCAACGGCCGCTCGGGCACCTCCAAGGGTGTGGAGCTGTATACGCAGCACACCTTCAAGTCGGGCTTCGGCTACATCGCCAACTACACACTCAACAAGACCAACGAAACCGCGGTTTCGCTCGGCGACACGCAGGTCGGCAAGTCGGAACTGATCGGCAGCGCCAAGTACGCGGCGAACGTGTCGCTGTTCTATGAAAAGCACGGGCTGCTGCTGCGTGCCACCAGCAACTGGACGGGCCGCACCATGCAGGGACTGGCCGCCGGCCTGCCGATCTACACGGAGCCTTACCACCAGGTCGATCTGAACGGCGACTACGAGATCAACAAGCACCTGATGGTGACCGCGTCGATCATCAACCTGACGAAGGCCAAGCCACGCTCGTACCTGGGCGGCGACACCACGGCGCGGCTGTACCAGTTCGAATATGCCGGGCGCCAGTACTACATGGGCGTGACGTACAAGTTCGGCTCCGGCGATTGAGCCTGGCCGGCGGGCCCACGATCGTCTGGCCCTTCACCCTCTCCCCATTGGGGAGAGGGTTGGGGTGAGGGGCGGACCTTGCGGGGAATTCCATCGAAGCGCGTTTCACGATGCCACGTCCTCGCGAGCACCCGCCCCCTCATCCCGGCCTTCTCCTCGCTCCTCAAGGCCGCACACGTCCATGTGTGCTCCCCGCGTACCTCGAAGGGGAGAAGGAGAAAACGCCGCTGGCGTGACGGATGACGCCTCTTCATTCACGCACACAGGAGAGGACCATGCATCCATTCCCCGCGCGCTCCTGCCGCCACGTTTCAACAATCCGCGGACACGTTGCGCTGGCCTTTGTGCTGGCGGCCCTCACACTCGGAGGCATGGGCGAAGTCCATGCCAAGGATGGCATTGCATCGCATTCCGCATCGCAGGCCGTCGACGAAGCGAACCCGCTGGTCGGTACCGCGCCGCTGGATCGGCAGGCGCTGATCGGCAACGCGCCGCCGCCGGGTGAGCCGCTGTATTCGGGCATGACCTCGCCGGGCGCGACCCTGCCGCAAAGCTCGACCGAGGCGACGCCGGTCAACCTCAATGTCGACCTCAGCTATCCCGCGGGCGTCGGCATGTCGTACTACTACCCCAATCCGACGATGATCGGCTTCACCGGCGGCGGCTCGACCTATGGCGGCCAGGCATCGCCGATGATCATGCCGGTGGTGGGCGACTGGACGGTACCGCCCGACTACGCGCAGTCGTATTACGACAAGGCGAGCGAGAAGGCGTCGCCGGGCTACTACACGGTAGACCTCGCCACCTTCCACACCAGGGTGGAGCTCACCGCGACGCAGCGCACCAGCCTGATGCGTTTCACGTTCCCGGCGAGCCATCGGTCGAACGTGATCGTCAATCTCCGCCGTGCCGGTGGCAACGTGGAAGTGGTCGGCGACCGCACCATTCGCGGCGTCACCACCGGCGGGCGCCCGCAGCGAGATGCGGACGGCGCCTGGTTCGTCGCCGAGTTCTCGCGGCCGTTCGCCGGATTCGGCACCTTCCGCACGGACCGCGACCACGAAGGCTACGGCATCGGCGACGCAGACGTGCAGCCGGACCGGCGCACGGTGTCCGGCAGTTACGCAGGCGCCTACGTCACCTTCGACACGAAGGCCGGTGAGCAGGTGCTGATAAAGATCGCCCACGGCCACAGCGCCGAGGAAGCCGAGCAGCGGTTGCGCGACGAAGAACCGGACTGGGATTTCGAGCGCGTGCACGCCAGGGCGCGCGAGGCGTGGGCGCAACTGCTCGACCGCGTCGAAGTCACCGGCGGCACGCCGAAGCAGCGCATGCTGTTCTACTCGACGCTGTACCACTCCTTCGCCAGCCCGCGGTTGCTGGCGCGCAAGGGCGAGCGTTTCACCGGCGCGGACGGCAAGGTCCAGGTCGCCAGCTACGACCGCTACGGCCCGGTGCCGTTCTGGGATACCGGCCGCAACCAGATCACGCTGCTGATGCTGCTTGAACCGAAGGTCGTGCAGGACATCATGCGCTCCGAGCTGGACCGCGCGCGCGAACGCGGCTACATGGACACCTCGTTCCACGGTGACCATGCCGTGTTCCTGTACGACGGCGCCTGGCAGCGCGGCATCCCGTTCGACTACGCCGCCGCCTACGAATATCTGCGCAAGAACGCGACGGATCCCAATGGGCCGCGCGGCTACCTCGCCGAATACATGAAGAACGGCTGGATTTCCGACATCGTGCCGCCGGGCAACCCCAGTCCGCCGTATGCGGGTGGCAAGGCCGGCGTCGCCACCACGCTGGAATACGCCTGGGACGACCACGCACTGGCCGACGTCGCACGCCGGCTCGGCAAGACGGACGACGCGCAGATGTTCCTGCGCCGCGCCGCGGACTACCGCAACATGTTCGATCCGTCGACCGGCTTCATGCGCGGCAGGACCGCGGACGGCAAGTGGATCTCGCCGTTCGATCCGGGCGAGCCCTACTACAACTTCATGATGAAGGAGGCCTCGGGCTGGTCCACGCTGTGGCTGGTGCCGCACGACGTGCAGGGCCTGATCGACCTGCTCGGCGGGCGTGCCGCGTTCAACGCCAAGCTCGACGCATTCTTCTCCACGCCTTACACGGCCAAGGGCATCTGCCGCGACTGCACCGGCCTGATCGGGCAATACGTGCAGGGCAACCAGCCGGACCAGCAGGCGGCCTACCTGTATGCCTGGAGCGGCCAGCCCTGGAAGACGCAGGCGCTGGCGCGCCGCATCCTTGCCGAGATGTACGGCAGCGACGCCAGCGGTTACGCCTTCCCAGGCATGGACGACCAGGGCTCGACCTCGTCGTGGTACGTGCTGAGTGCGATGGGCTTCTATCCGGTCGATCCGTCCACGCCCGACTACATCCTGGGCAGCCCGATCTTCGACCGGGTGCGCCTGCGCATGGGCAACGGCAAGCTGCTGGAGATCGTCGCGCGCAACAACTCGGCGAAGAACCTCTACATCCAGTCCGCGACGCTCAACGGCAAGCCCTGGAACAAGCCATGGTTCAGCCATGCGGACATCGCGAACGGCGCCACCCTGGTGCTGACGATGGGCCCCGAACCGAACAAAGCCTGGGGCGCGGCTCCGGCCGATGCGCCGCCGTCGATGTCGGCACGCAAACCGTGACGGCGATCTTCCTTCCCGCCCTTTTCCATCCCCTGCGTGAGGGATGGAAAAGGGTGAGGGAGACCCTCTTGCCGGATGCTCCGGCCGCTGGCCTGGTCGCCAGTCTGGCTCCTTTCCCCATCTCCCTCCCCGGAGGGGAAAGCGATCAAATGGTCAGGCCAGCTTCTTGTATTTCACGCGATGGGGCCTGGCCGCCTCGTCGCCCAGGCGGCGCTTCTTGTCGGCCTCGTACTCGTTGTAGTTGCCGGGGAAGAACTCCACGTGGGAGTCGCCCTCGAAGGCCAGGATGTGGGTGGCGATGCGGTCGAGGAACCAGCGGTCATGGCTGATCACGATGGCGCAGCCGGGGAATTCCAGCAGCGCGTCTTCCAGCGCGCGCAGGGTTTCCACGTCGAGGTCGTTGGACGGCTCGTCGAGCAGTAGCACGTTGCCGCCCTGCAGCAGGGTCTTGGCCATGTGCAGGCGGCCGCGTTCGCCGCCGGAGAGGTTGCCGACGATCTTCTGCTGGTCGGTGCCCTTGAAGTTGAAGCGGCCGATATAGGCGCGCGACTGGATCTCGAAGTTGCCGATGGTGAGGATGTCCAGCCCGCCGGAGACTTCCTGCCACACGTTGTTCTTGTCGTCGAGTGCGCCGCGCGACTGGTCGACGTAGGCGAGCTGCACCGTGTGGCCCAGCTTCACCTCGCCGGAGTCGGGCTGCTCCTTGCCCATGACCATCTTCATCAGCGTGGACTTGCCCGCGCCGTTGGGGCCGATCACGCCCACGATGGCGCCCGGCGGGATCTTGAAGCTGAGGTCGTCGATCAGCAGGCGGTCGCCGAACGCCTTGGTGACGTTCTTGAACTCGATCACTTCCTGGCCCAGGCGCTCGCCCGGCGGGATGAAGATCTCGTTCGTTTCGTTGCGGCGCTGGTAATCGACCGAGTTCAGTTCCTCGAAGCGCTTCAGGCGCGCCTTGCCCTTGGACTGGCGGCCCTTGGCGGCCGAGCGCACCCACTCCAGCTCCTTCTCGATGGCCTTCTGACGCGACTTCTCCTGCTGCGCTTCCTGCTTCAGGCGCGCGTCCTTCTGCTCCAGCCACTCGGTGTAGTTGCCCTTCCACGGGATGCCGCGGCCGCGGTCGAGTTCGAGGATCCACTCGGCCGCGTTGTCGAGGAAGTAGCGGTCATGGGTGACCGCCACCACGGTGCCGGGATAGTCGTGCAGGAACTGCTCCAGCCAGTCCACCGACTCGGCGTCGAGGTGGTTGGTGGGTTCGTCCAGCAGCAGCATGTCGGGCTTGGACAGCAGCAGGCGGCACAGCGCCACGCGGCGCTTCTCGCCGCCCGAGAGCGGGCCGATCTTCGCGTCCCACGGCGGCAGGCGCAGCGCATCGGCGGCCACTTCCAGCTGGCGCTCCAGCGCGTGGGCGTCGTTGGCGGCCAGGATGCCTTCCAGCTTCTCCTGCTCCTTGGCCAGCGCGTCGAAGTCGGCGCCTTCTTCGGCGTAGGCGGCGTAGACCTCTTCCAGGCGCTTCTGTGCGTCGAGGATCACGGAGACGCCTTCTTCCACCGCCTCGCGCACGGTCTTCTCGGGATCGAGCTCTGGTTCCTGCGCCAGGTAGCCCACCTTGATGCCCGCCTGCGGACGCGCCTCACCCTGGAAGTCGGTATCCACGCCGGCCATGATCTTCAGCACCGTGGACTTGCCCGCGCCGTTCAGGCCCAGCAGGCCGATCTTGGCGCCGGGAAAGAAGGACAGCGAGATGTCCTTGATGATCTGGCGCTTCGGGGGAACGATCTTGCTCACCCCGTTCATGGTGTAGATGTATTGCATGCGTGCTCCTGAAGGCGATCCGCTGGCCGCTGCAGCGGCCCGGCACAGGTAGGGAATCAAAGACCGCCAATTATCGCCGATAGGGCCTTTTCCCGCCATGGCGGGCACCTGCATGCGCCAGATGCCATGCCCAGGCTGTGCAGTCTCCTGGGCTGGTAGGGCGGGTATGGACGGATCGATGGCGGGGCACGCGGCGGCGCTCCTGCGGCTGGATCGGCGTCTCGGGCGCTGGGCGCAGGCGCGCGGCCGCGTGATGGCGGGCGGGTACGAGTTCCTGTGCTTCGGGCTCAAGCAGGCCTCGGCCTGCCTGTTCGGCGGTCTGATGGTCGCCTTGCTGCTGGCCAGCTGGCGCTGGTATCCGCGCGATGCGTGGCTGTCGCGCTACGACTTCCTGGTGCTGGCCGCCCTGGCGATCCAGGGCATCCTGCTGGCCGCGAAGCTGGAGAGCCGCGAGGAGGCGAGGGTGATCCTGCTGTTCCACGTCGTGGGCACGGCGATGGAGCTGTTCAAGACGGCGGCGGGCTCGTGGACCTACCCGGAGCCCTCGCTGCTGCGGCTGGGTGGCGTGCCGCTGTTCACTGGCTTCATGTACGCGGCGGTGGGCAGTTACATCGCCCGGGCGTGGCGCCTGTTCGACTTCCGCTTCACGCGGCACCCGCCATTCGGCGCGACGGTGGTCCTGGCGGCAGCGATCTACCTCAATTTCTTTGCCCATCACTATCTGCCGGACGCGCGGCCGCTGCTGTTCATGGCCGTGGCATGGCTGTTCGGGCCGTGCCGGATCCACTTCCGCATCCGCCGCACGCATCGGTGCATGCCTTTACTGCTGGGCTTCGTGCTGGTGGCGCTGTTCATCTGGCTGGCGGAGAACGTGGGCACGCTCAGCCATGCGTGGCTCTATCCCTCGCAGCGGCTGGGCTGGCACATGGTGCCGTTCGGCAAGCTGGGCGCATGGCTGCTGCTGATGATCATCAGCTACGTGATGGTATCCGCGTTGCACCGGCGGAATTTGCCGGCGGTCGGTTCCCGCTGATGTCCGCGCGCGCCGCTCAGTTGCCAGGGCCGGCCAGCGTCTTGCGGAAGAACGCCAATGCGTCGGCATCGATCCGGCGGTGCGCGGCAACCCGGTCCACGCCGGGCGGATCGAGGCAGATCTCCGGTGCGTCCCTGGCGAGTGGCGGCGAACATGGGCTCAGGAACACGTAGTGCCCGGCCTTTGGGATCATCCTGATGCCGGCCAGCGTCTTGATCAGCGGCGCGATGTGCAGGACGTTGTAACGCGGCACCAGCACGCGATCGTCCTGGCCGTAGTAGAGGAACACGGGACGGTCGATCGAAGCCAGCCCCGCCTTGTCGAAGACGAGCCCCTGCGGCGCCATCGCGAACACGGCCTTCACGCGGGGATCGTGCGGATCGCCCCAGCGGTGGAACTCTCCCTGCATCGCGGCCAGCATCTGCTCCGGTGTCTGGCCGTGCCGTGCGGCTTCCGCCTTGAAGGCATCCACGTGCCCGCACTGGTTCGGGTCGTCCGGATGCGCCTTGCAGTAGTCCATGAACCGGGTGAAGCGGGGCACCGCGCCGGCCAGCAGCAGGCTCGTGTAGCCGCCGTTCGAAAACCCCGCCACTCCGATGCGCCGCGGATCTATGGACGTTTTCCAATGCGGGTCGGCCAGCAGCATGCTGATGGTGGCCTCGACCTGGATCGGCCTGCCTATCTCGACCTCCGGGTGTCCGTCGCCGCCGGCGTCGTGGAAGTTGTCCCCGGGGTGTTCCAGCGTGGCGACGATGAATCCGTGGCTGGCGAGATAGGTCGCCAGATCGTGATGGCCGAGATCCGATCCTCCGTGGCCGTGCGAAATCACCACGAGCGGCTTGGCGCCGGGGATGGCGGCCGCATCCCTGGTGGCATGGAGCCGGTAGGGCCCGACCTGGGTTGTTCCAGTGGCCCGCGTCGCCGGGTAGAACACGTAGCCGGGCATGGAGCCGCCACTGACCGGGTCGTGGATGGCGATGGGCTGGAAGCCCACGCCGGTGGCGGACTGGGCGAACAGGGCGAGCGGCACGCAGCACAGGGCCAAGGCCAGCCAGCCGCGCTTGAGGATGCGGGAGACTCCGGAGCGCATGGGGTACGGATCCGCCTGATCGTGGAGGTGCCGAATGTAGCAGCATGGGCGGTCCCGCCCTGGCGGGGCGAGCCGCCAGGCGCCCAAAACGGCTAGAATCAGGGGCTGCCTTCAAGTCCAGCCAGAGGATCGCGATGTACAGCCACGAAATGCGGATTGCCGGTTACGACTCCGAACTGGCCAAGGCCATCGCCGACGAGGGCCGGCGCCAGGAAGACCACGTCGAGTTGATCGCCTCGGAGAACTACGCCAGCCCGCGCGTGATGGAAGCGCAGGGCTCCAAGCTCACCAACAAGTACGCGGAAGGCTATCCGGGCAAGCGCTACTACGGTGGTTGCGAATACGTGGACGTGGCCGAGAAGCTGGCGATCGACCGTGTGAAGCAGCTGTTCGGCGCCGACTACGCCAATGTGCAGCCGCATTCCGGCTCGCAGGCCAACCAGGCGGTGTACTTCGCGCTGCTGCAACCGGGCGACACCATCCTGGGCATGAGCCTGGCGCACGGCGGCCACCTCACCCACGGCGCCAAGGTCAACCTGTCGGGCAAGATCCTCAACGCCGTGCAGTACGGCGTGGACAGCAACGGCATCGTCGACATGGACGAGGTCGAGCGCCTCGCCGTCGAGCACAAGCCGAAGATGATCGTGGCCGGCTTCAGCGCCTATTCGCAGGTGATGGACTGGGCGCGTTTCCGCGCCATCGCCGACAAGGTCGGCGCCTACCTGTTCGTGGACATGGCCCACGTCGCCGGCCTGGTCGCCGCGGGCGTGTACCCCAGCCCGCTGCCGCACGCCCACGTGGTCACCTCCACCACGCACAAGACCCTGCGTGGCCCGCGCGGCGGCATCATTGTCGCCAGCAAGCAGGGCATGGGCGCGGCGGCCGAGGAGATCGAGAAGAAGCTGCAGTCCATCGTGTTCCCCGGCATCCAGGGTGGCCCGCTGATGCACGTGATCGCCGCCAAGGCGGTGGCCTTCAAGGAAGCGCTGGAACCGGCCTTCCAGGAGTACCAGGCACAGGTGGTGAAGAACGCCAAGGCGATGGCCAAGACCATCATCGCGCGCGGCTACAAGATCGTCTCCGGCGGCACCGAGAACCACCTCATGCTGATCGACATGATCGGCAAGGGCGTCACCGGCAAGGATGCGGAAGCGGCCCTCGGCAAGGCCCACATCACGGTCAACAAGAACGCCGTGCCGAACGACCCGCAGAAGCCCTTTGTCACCTCCGGCCTGCGCGTGGGCACGCCCGCCGTCACCACCCGCGGCTACCTGGAAAGCGACTGCGTCGACCTGGCCAACTGGATCTGCGACGTGCTCGACGCGCCGAACGACGAGGCGGTGGTCGACGCCGTGCGCGCCAAGGTCGAGGCGCAGTGCAAGAAGTACCCGGTCTACGGCTGACCTGCCAGCGTGCACTGCCCCTTCTGCCAGCATGAAGACACCCGCGTGATCGACTCGCGGCTCACCGAGGACGGCTCCACCGTGCGCCGTCGTCGCGAGTGCCCGCAGTGCGGCGAGCGCTTCAACACCTTCGAGACGGCGGAACTCAAGCTGCCGGCGATCGTGAAGAGTGGCGAGCGGCGCGAGGCCTTCGATGAGCGCAAGCTCAGGGTGAGCTTCGAGCGCGCATTGCAGAAGCGGCCGGTGGCCAGCGACGCGGTGGACGCGGCGGTGCGCGAGATCGTCAACGACCTGCGCCGCAGCGGCGAACGCGAAGTGCCGTCGCGCCAGGTGGGCGAACTGGTGATGCGCGAGCTGAAGAAGCTCGACCAGGTGGCCTACGTGCGCTTCGCGTCGGTCTACCGGAAGTTTGAGGACGTGCAGGCGTTCCGCGAGGAAATCGAGAAGCTGGAGCGCGACCTGCCCGAGCTGGAGAAGCTGCAGCTGTCGTTGCTGGGTGGCGGCGAAGCCTCGGAGCCGCGGCGTCCTCGCAAGGGCTGAGCTATTGCTCCCTCTCCCCTACGGGGAGAGGGTTGGGGTGAGGGGCCACTCTTGTCTTGCCTTTGCGCATGTTCGAAGCGCGCTTCAATGCGACACTGTTGCCAGTCCGCCCCTCACCTCAGTCCTCTCCCCGGAGGGGAGAGGAAGACCAGCATGAGCTTCACTGCCACCGATCACCTGCACATGGCGTATGCCCTGCGCCTCGCAACATGCGGCCTGTACACCACGCAACCGAACCCTCGCGTGGGCTGCGTGATCGCCCACGGCGACGAGATCGTCGGCACCGGCTGGCACCAGCGCGCCGGCGAGCCGCATGCCGAAGTGTGCGCCCTGCGCGAGGCTGGCGAGCGCGCCCGTGGCGCCACCGCCTACGTCACGCTGGAACCCTGCGCGCATCACGGACGCACCCCGCCGTGTGCGGACGCGCTGGTCGCCGCCGACGTGGCGCGCGTGGTGATCGCCGCGGAAGATCCGTTCCCGCAGGTGGCCGGGCGCGGCATCGAAAGACTGCGCGCCGCCGGTATCACGGTGGACACCGGCCTGCTGCGCGACGAGGCGCGCGAACTCAACATCGGTTTCTTCAGCCGTCTCGAACGCGGTCGCCCGTTCGTGCGGGTGAAGCTGGCGGTGAGCCTGGACGGCCGCACCGCGCTGGCGAACGGTGAATCGAAGTGGATCACCGGCGAAGCCGCTCGCGCCGACGTGCAACGCTGGCGTGCCCGCAGCAGCGCCATCCTCTCTGGCTCGGGCACCGTGCTGGCCGACAACCCGCGCCTCACCGTGCGGCTGGGCGAATGCCTTTCCCTCTCCCCCACGGGGAGCGGGCAGAGTGAGGGGCAGGGGCTCGCGACGGGCTTTCCCGATGCGCAGTTGCCATCTCTCGTTCCCCCCGTGCGCGTAATCCTCGACCGCCAGCTGCGCACGCCTGCCGGCAGCCATGTACTGGATGGCTCCACGCCGACCCTGCTGCTGCACGGCACGCAGGCAAGCGTGACCGACGCGCGCTACGCCGACGTCGAGCGCGTCGTGGTGGCCGAGCGCGACGGTGCGCTCGATCTTCCCGCGGTGCTCGCGCTGCTGGCCGAACGCGGCTGCAACGAACTGCACGTGGAGGCCGGCCCCACACTGTGCGGCGCCTTGTTCGCCGCCGGACTGGTCGACGAGCTGCTGCTGTACCTCGCCCCGGTGCTGCTGGGCGATGCAGCGCGCCCCCTGCTGGCTCTGCCGCCGCTGGCGGACATGGCTACGCGCTGGCGGTTGCGCCTGTACGACCAGCGCATGCTGGGGCCGGATCTGCGCCTGCGCTTGCGCCCGATCCCCTGATCCGGTGTTGCCCTGCACGAACACCCCGTTTCGCCGGCCGCCAGGGCGAGTGTCGGTACAGGTGCTAAACTGCGCGCGCCGGTTCGCCGGCTAGCGTCTTCAGGGCGGGGCGGAATTCCCCACCGGCGGTAGGCCTTCCGAGGCGAGCCCGCGAGCGCCTTCGCCGCAACGCGAAGGGTCAGCAGATCCGGTCGAATGCCGGAGCCGACGGTCACAGTCCGGATGAAAGAAGACGGCGTCGTTCGCTCCTCGCGGGGCGAGGCGGCGCCATGCCTTGGGGCGTTTTTCGCTCACCACTGCGGGAAACGATCCATGAAAAACCAGAACCAGCGCGCCTTCGGCCAGGGAGGCCACTGACATGTTCACCGACATCATCCAGTCCGTGGGCCGCATCGCGCGGCTCGAACCCCGTGGCGGCGATGTCCGCCTCGTCGTCGATACCGCCGGCCTCGACATGGCCGACGTCGCCCTCGGCGACAGCATCGCCGTTTCCGGCGTCTGCCTCACCGTGATCGACTTCGACGCCGCCAGCTTCGCCGCGGACGTCTCCAACGAAACCCTCGCGCATACCACCCTCGGCAAGCACAGGCCGGGCGACCCGGTGAACCTCGAGAAGGCCCTGCGCCTCGCCGATCGCCTGGGCGGCCACCTCGTCTCCGGCCACGTGGACGGCACGGGCAAGGTCGTCTCCGTCGTGCCCGACGGGCGCTCGCTGCGCTGGACCTTCGAGGTGCCGGCCGGGCTGGCCCGCTACATCGCGCACAAGGGTTCGGTCTGCATCGACGGCACCAGCCTCACGGTCAACGAGGTGGACGGCCATCGCTTCGGGGTGAACCTTATTCCCCACACGGTGGAACACACGGCATTCTCGGCGCGCCGCCCCGGCGACGCCGTGAACATCGAGGTGGACGTCGTGGCCCGCTACGTCGAACGCCTGCTCGCCAGCGGCGACAGTCCGCGCCTCGACGAGGCGTTCCTGAAGCAGCACGGTTTCGCCTGAGAGGATCGCCGGAGATGCCATTCAATACCATTCCCGAGATCCTCGAGGACCTGCGCAACGGGCGCATGGTCGTGATCCTCGACGACGAAGACCGCGAGAACGAGGGCGACATCGTGATGGCCGCGCAGATGGTGCGGCCGGAGGACGTCAACTTCATGGTGCGCGAGGCGCGCGGCCTGCTGTGCCTCACGCTTACCGAGCAGCGCACGCGCCAGCTCGGCTTGAAACCGATGGTCAGCGACAACAACTCGCCGTTCCATACCAATTTCACCGTCTCGATCGAGGCGGCCGAGGGCGTCACCACCGGCATCTCGGCGCACGATCGCGCGCGCACCATCCAGGTGGCGGTGAAGAGCGATGCGAAGCCGCAGGACTTGTCCCAGCC
>DATEKS010000090.1:0-14705 GCA_035277325.1 Rhodanobacter sp. | reverse complement strand
GGCTGGCGCGCCGCCATCACCGCGCGGTTGAACTTGCTGCGGGTGAAGCTGAAGCCGCCCACCAGCGCCTCGACCGCGCCGTCTTCCGGCCGGATCGAGGCCAGCGCGCCCTGCACGGCGGGAATCTGCACCAGCTGCCAGATGCCCTTGTCGCTCCGCGCCACACGCACGATGTCGCCGCGCTTGAGCACCGCATCCACCCGCGTCGGCGCCGGACCGGTACGGCTGTCGTTGATGTACGGCCGCGCCCACGCCACCGCGGCGAGATCGAGCCGGATGCTCTGGCCCGAGGGCAGGAACAGCGTAGCCGCGTCGGCGGAGCTGGCGACGACCAGCGCCGGATCGAGGCCGGAGATGTCGGCGTGGCCGGCGAGCGCGTGCGCGTAGTCCTGCGGGCCGGCGTCGGCGGCCAGATCCTGGTGCGCCTCCGGTCCACGCCAGCCGTGGCGCTGGTCGTAGTCGATCAGGCCCTTGCGCACCGCCTCCACCGCGATCTGCTGGCGCGTGCTCTGGATCGTGGTCTTGACCACGTAGCCCTCGGTGAGCGCGTCGTTGCCGAGGCGGTCGAGCACCTGCCGGCGCACCATCTCGGCGAGGTAGGGCGCGTCCACCTGGATCGGCGCCTCGTGCGGCGCGGCGTCGTTCGGTTCGGCGACCGCTTCCTTGTATTGCGCCTCGGTGATGTAGCGGTGGCGGAGCATCTCGCCCAGCACCCAGTTGCGCCGGGCCAGCAGGCGCGGCGGGCTGTTCAGCGGATTCACCACCGAAGGCAGCTGGAAGGTGGAGGCGATCGCCGCGCATTGCGCGATCGTGAGCTGGTCCAGTGTCTTGCCGTAGTAGTACGAGGCCGCTGCGGCGACACCGTAGGAACGGTGGCCGAGGAACATCTTGTTGAGGTAGAGCTCGAGGATCTGGTCCTTCGAAAGCTCATGCTCGATGCGCAGCGCGATGAATATCTCGGTGAGCTTGCGCGAATACAGCTTCTCCGGGCTGAGGAAGAAGTTGCGCGCCACCTGCTGGGTGATGGTGGAGCCGCCGGGGCCCTTGTCGCCGCCGGTCACGACCACGTGCCAGCCCGCGCGTGCGATGCCGCGCCAGTCGACGCCGGGGTGGTGGTAGAAGTCCGCGTCCTCGGCCGACAGCACCGCATGCTTGAGGTTGGCCGGCACGTTGGCGATCGCCACCGGGATGCGTCGTGTTTCGCCGAAGCTGGCGATCAGCTTGCCGTCGGCGCTCTCCACGCGCAGTGGCACCTGCATGTGGTAGTCCTTCAGCACCGCCACCGAGGGCAGGCGGGGAGCCACCAGCCAATACGCCACCCCGATCGCGAGGACTGCCAGCAGAAAACCCGAGAACGCCAGGATCAGTGCCCAGCGCAGCAGACGCTTGAGAATACGCATGTGTGGGGGATGGCCCGTGTCGAAACCCGACTGAGTATAGAGGTTGTGTCGCAAACCACCTCGAAGGGGTACATCTTCGGGAACGTGACCGGGGCGACCGCAAGATCGTCCGTCCAGGCCGAAACGAGGCCCTCGTCACGCTGTAGGAAAGCGGTGGTCCAAATGTGGGCGCCATCACGGGAAATACTTGAGAAAACTGCGGCAGGCCATTGCGGGGGCGTTAAATTTTCGATCTAATGCCAGCGCACATCGGCTGGAAATCCGGCCGTTGGCGCCCAGGGGCAAAGGGGGAAACACCGTGGGGCTCTTCACACCCAAGAAGCCGGCACTGATCGGCGTCGACATCAGTTCGACCGCCGTCAAGCTGCTGCAGCTCAGCCAGGCGGGCGGGCGCTACCGCGTCGAGCATTACGCGGTCGAGCCGCTGCCGCCGAATGCCGTGGTCGAGAAGAACATCGTCGAGGTCGAGGCGGTGGGCGAGGCGATCCGCCGCGCGCTGGCGCGCTCCGGCTCCAAGCTCAAGCACGCGTCCGCCGCGGTGGCCGGCTCGGCGGTGATCACCCGCATCATCCCGATGCCAAACGAGCTCTCCGAGGAGGACCTGGAAGGCCAGATCCAGGTCGAGGCAAACCAGTACATCCCCTATCCGATCGACGAGGTGAGCCTCGATTTCGAGGTACTGGGGCCGGTGCGCGACAACCCCGAGATGAACAGCATCCTGCTCGCCGCCTCGCGCACCGAGAACGTGGACATGCGCGTGGCCGCGCTGGAGCTGGGCGGCCTCACCACCAAGGTGGTCGACGTCGAGGCGTTCGCGATGGAGAACGCGTTCGCCCTGCTCACCGATCAGCTCAACGTGGGCCGCGACGCCCTGGTGGCGGTGGTGGACGTGGGCGCGACCATGACCACGCTGTCGGTGCTGCGCAACCAGCGCACGATCTATTCGCGCGAACAGGTGTTCGGCGGCAAGCAGCTCACCGACGAGATCATGCGCCGCTACGGGCTCTCCTACGAGGAAGCCGGCCGCGCCAAGCGCAAGGGTGGCCTGCCCGAGTCCTACCACAGCGAGGCGCTGGAACCGTTCAAGGAGTCGCTGGTGCAACAGGTCAGCCGCCTGCTGCAGTTCTTCTTCGCCGGCAGCGAATACAGCAAGGTCGACCAGGTGGTGCTGGCCGGCGGCTGCGCCACCATCGACGGCATCGCCGCGATGCTGGAGGAGCACATCGGCGTGCCCTGCGTGGTGGCCAACCCGCTGGCGCGCATGTCGATGTCGCCCAAGGTGCAGGGGCAGTCGCTGTCCCAGGACGCGCCGGCGCTGATGATCGCGGTCGGCCTCGCCCTGAGGAGCTTCGACTGATGGCCCACGTCAACCTCCTCCCCTGGCGTGCGGAGCGGCGCAAGCTGCGCGAACGCGAGTTCTACGGCCAGCTCGGCGTCGCCTTCGTGGCCGCACTGGGCTTCGTGTTGCTGTGGGCGATCTGGATGAGCGCGCGCATCGACAACCAGAACGACCGCAACGCGATCCTGCAAGGCGAGATCAAGCAGCTCGACGTCAAGATCGACAAGATCAAGGAACTGGACAAGGTGCGCGACCACCTGCTGGCGCGCAAGCAGATCATCGAGCAGCTGCAGTCCGACCGCTCGAAGATGGTGCACCTGTTCGACGAGCTGGTGAAGACGATTCCGTCCAGCGCCCGGCTCACCGCACTCAAGCAGAGCGGCGACACCATGTCGCTGGACGGCGTGGCGCAATCCAACGCCAGCGTGGCCGAATACATGCGCAACATCGAGGTGTCGCCGTGGATGGGCCACGTCGACCTGCGCAGCACCGTCAACAGCCACGACGCCTCGCGCATGCCCTACAGTTTCGGCCTGAGCGTGAAGTTGAACAAGCCGAAGCCGGACGAGAGCGGCGCCGCCGGCACGCCGGCCGAGGCCGGTTCGGCACCGGTGCCGGCCCATGCCGCCAGCGTTGACTCCTTGCCGCCCGCGCATGCCGTTGCGCCGGCCGTGAAGCCGGCGGCCGGACCAGCTCCTGCAGGCAAACCGGCTGCCGCAGCCGTCAAGGGAGGAGCCAAGGCATGAAACTCCTCGACGATCTGCGCGGCCTGGACCGCAACAACATCGGCGGCTGGCCGCAGTCGGTCAAGATCTTCTTCACCGCGCTGCTGTTCGGGCTGGTGGTGCTGTTTGGCTGGTATTTCTACGTCAGCAGCCAGCAGGACGAACTCGCCTCGCTGGCGGGCAAGGAAACCCAGCTCCGGCAGGAATTCACCACCAAACAGGCCAAGGCAGTCAACCTCGACGCACTGCAGCAGCAGCTGGACGAGATGAAGGACATGCTGCGCCAGCTGCTGCGCCAGCTGCCCAGCAAGACCGAGATGCCCGAGTTGCTGATCGACATTTCGCAGACCGCCTTGTCGGCTGGCCTGCAGGTCGACTCCTTCGTGCCGCAGCCCGAAGTGCCGAAGGACTTCTACGCCGAGAAGCCGATCCAGCTGAAGATGGTTGGCACCTACCACCAGTTTGGCACCTTCATCAGCGGCGTGGCCTCGCTGCCGCGCGTGGTTATCCTGACCATGCACGACGTGTCGCTGACGCCCCAGCATGCAGGCAAGGACGGTACCTCCGCCGACGGCGTGCTCGTGCTGCAGGGCACGGTGAAGACCTATCGCTATCTGGACGAGGACGAGGCCGCCGCCGAGGCGAAGAAGAATCCGGCCAAGGCAGGGGGGCGCAAGTGATGAAGCTTTCCACTGCCATGAAGCCGTCGATGCTGGCGCGCCTCGCCCTGCTGCTGCTCGCCGCGCTGTTGCTCGGCGGCTGCACCCGCGGCACCTCGGACCTGCGCGAATGGATCGCCCAGCAGAAAGCGAAGAAGGGCGCGCCGATCCCGCCGCTGCCGGTGATCAAGACCTTCGAGTCCTTCACCTACGCGGACCAGGACCTGCGCGACCCGTTCGGCCCCAGCGCGGCGGAGCAGGCGACCGCCACCAGCGGGCCGCGGCCGGACCAGAACCGGCCCAAGCAGCCGCTGGAGATGTTCGCGCTCGACAGCCTGAAGATGGTCGGCACGATCGGCACCGGCCCGGGTACCGAGGCGTTGATCAAGGATCCCGGTGGCGTGATCCATCCAGTGCATCGCGGCGAGTACATGGGCCAGAACTACGGTCACATCACCGCCATCAGCGACGACCACATCGATCTGACCGAACTGGTATCCAACGGCAATGGTGGCTGGATGGAACGTCCGGCCAGTATCGCGCTCGGCGATAAATAGGGGACACAGGGGCTGATGCAATGAGCAACCACATTCAATCCGTCCGGGGCCGGGTCATGCGCCACGCCATTCGTTGTCTCCTGTCGCTGCTGCTGCTCGCCGGTGTGGGCTTAAGCCAGGCCGTGCTCGCCGCCGGCTCGAGCACGCTGAAGGACATCAGCTACACCACGCTGCCCGGCGGCAGCGTGCAGTTGCACCTGAACTTCGCCGGGGCGGTGCCGCAGTCGCGCATCTTCACCACCGACAACCCGGCGCGCATCGCGATCGACTTCGCCGACACCGGCACCACCGCGCAGCGGCACACGGATATCGGCCAGGGCGCCACTTCCGGCGTCTCGGCGGTATCCGCCGGCAACCGCACTCGGGTGATCGTTGAGCTGATGCGCCCGGCGTCGTACCAGTCGGCGATCGAGGGCAACAGCCTGGTGCTCACCGTGGCCAACGGTAGTGCGCCGCAGACCGCGGCCGTCCCGGCACCGGTGCAGCATAGTGTCACCACCGCAGCGATCATCGACCCGTCCAAGCACCTGCCAGCGAACGCCGCTGGTGGCCTCAGCGTCACCGGCGTCGATTTCCGCCGTGGCGCGAACGGCCAGGGCCGCGTGCTGGTCAGCTTCAGCGGCCCGGGCGCCGATGCGCAGATGCGCACGATCGGCGACAAGGTCGAGGTCAGCATCCCCAATGCCAGCGTGCCGGCGAACCTCGCGCAGCGGCTGGACACGCTGGACTTCGCCACCCCGGTGCAATCGATCAATACCCGTGCCGGCGCCGCTGGCGGCGTGCAGATGACGATCGCCACCAAGGGCGTAGTGGACACTTCGGCCTGGCAGGAAGGCAACCAGTACGTGGTCGAGGTGGCCGCGAAGAAGGGCAACGCCAGCGCCGGCGACGGCAAGCTGGCGCTGGACCAGCACCCGGCCTACACCGGTACGCGCGCCACCTTCAACTTCCAGGACATCCCGGTGCGTTCGGTGCTGCAGCTGATCGCCGACACTTCGCACCTCAACATCGTGGCGGCTGACAGCGTCACCGGCAGCATCACGCTGCGCCTGGTGAACGTGCCCTGGGACCAGGCGCTGGACGTGATCCTGCGTGCGAAGGGCCTGGACAAGCGGCGCGACGGCAACGTGATCTGGGTGGCGCCGCAGCAGGAGCTGGCCAAGTACGAGGAAGACATTGCCGCGGCGCGCATGAAGGCCGAGGACAATGCGCCGCTGGTCACCACCTACATCCCGATCAGCTACGGCAAGGCGGCCGACATCGCCAAGTTGCTCACCACCGACAGCAAGCAGAGCACTGGCGGTGGTGGCGCGAGCGCCGGCGGCGCCAGCGTCTCTCGCGGCTTCCTGTCCGCGCGCGGCAGCGTCTCCTACGATGAGCGCACCAACACCCTGCTGCTCAACGACACCGCCGAGAAGACCGAGCAGATCCGCAAGCTGGTGGCGGAGCTGGACAAGCCGGTGCAGCAGGTGCTGATCGAGTCGCGTGTGGTGATCGCCAGCGACGACTTCACCCGTGAGCTGGGCGTGAAGTGGGGCGCGAACGGCCAGCGCACCAATCCCAGCGGCCAAGTGCTGCAGGTGGGCGGTGCCTTGGGCAGTACTTTGGGCAACAACGGCGGCACTACAGGGGGCACGACCAGTGGTACTTTGGGCAGCGGAGGGCTCAACGTGAACCTGCCGGTCTCGAACTCGACGGCCTCGGGCGTGCTTGGTCTGGCCATCCTCGGCAAGAACTACGCACTGGACCTGGAGTTGTCGGCGGCGCAGACCGAAGGTCGCGGCGAAGTGATCTCCAGCCCGCGCGTGATCACCGCGAACCAGCAGGAGGCGGTGATCCGCCAAGGCCAAGAGATCGGCTACGTGACCTACCAGGGCGGCATCGGTGGCACGGCCGCGCCCACCGCGTCGGTGCAGTTCAAGGATGCGGTGCTTGAGCTCAAGGTCACGCCCACGATCACCGCGGACAACCGCGTCTTCCTCGCGATCAACGTGAAGAAGGACTCGCTGGCGAAGTTCCTCTCCACGCCGAACGGCACGGTGCCACAGATCAACACCCAGTCGGTGAATACCGCCGTGCTGGTGGACAACGGTCAGACCGTGGTGCTGGGCGGCATCTACGAGATCAACAAGAACAACACCGTCACCAAGGTGCCGGGCCTGGGCGACATCCCCGGCATTGGCTTCCTGTTCCGCAACACCTACCGCAACAACACCAAGGCGGAACTGCTGATCTTCGTGACGCCGCGCATCCTCAACGATTCGCTGCAGTAAGGGATCACATCCATGTGATACGCAAAGAGGCGACTTCGGTCGCCTCTTTGCGTTGCGTGCCTGAATGCGTGATCGCCGTCGACTAAACTTCCAGGCTCCGCCGTGGTCAACAGCGGCAGTTTGCAGCCGGAAAGCCGATGATGGACATGCCCGAAACCCCGCCCCGCAGCCGTCTGCAGCAGGCTTTCACGCAGCTGCGCGACGACCTGCAGGCCTGCATCATCGGCCAGCCGAAACTGGTCGATTGCCTGCTGGTGGCGCTGCTCGCCGACGGCCACCTGCTGGTGGAGGGCGCGCCGGGCCTGGCCAAGACCACCGCGGTGAAGGCGCTGGCGGCGCGCATCGAGGCGGACTTCCACCGCGTGCAGTTCACGCCGGATCTGCTGCCCGCCGATCTCACCGGCACCGACGTGTTCCGTCCGCAGAGCGGCAGCTTCGAGTTCGAGCAGGGGCCGCTGTTCCACAACATCGTGCTGGCCGACGAGATCAACCGCGCACCGGCCAAGGTGCAGTCGGCACTACTGGAAGCGATGGCCGAACGCCAGATCACCGTGGGCCGCGCCACCCGGCCGCTGCCCGGACTCTTCATGGTGATGGCCACGCAGAACCCAATCGAGCAGGAGGGCACGTTCGCGCTGCCCGAGGCCCAGCTGGACCGCTTCCTGCTGCACGTCACCATCGGCTATCCCGACGCTGCCGCGGAACTGGCAATCCTCCGGCTTGCGCGTGAACAGGCCAGCCGCCGCGCGCATCCCGTTCCCGCGTCGGCGCCGCTGCTCGGCCAGGCCGACGTGTTCGCCGCACGCGATGCGGCGATGGCGGTGCACATGGCCCCGGCGCTGGAGGAGTATCTCGCGCAACTGGTGCTGGCCACACGCGACGCCGGCCGCTACGGGCCGGAACTGAAGCGCTGGATCGCCTGGGGCGCCAGCCCGCGCGCTACCATCGCGCTGGACCGCTGCGCCCGCGCGCAGGCTTGGCTGGCCGGTCGCGACTATGTGTTGCCCGAGGACGTACATGCGATCGTGCACGAGGTGCTGCGCCATCGCGTGCTGCTCAGCTACGAGGCCGAGGCCGAAGGCGTGCGCAGCGACCAGGTGATCGCCCGGCTGCTGGATCTCGTGCCGCTGCCGTGAACGCCGCCGTGGATGCCACCCTGCCGTACCGCGCCGACGGCGATGGCCGCACGCGCGTATCGCTGGCCGAGCTGATCGCGCTGGGTGCGCGCGTTGGCCGCGCGAAAGTGGCTCCCGTGCAAAGCCGTTCGGAACGCAGCGGTCAGCAGTCCAGCCGCCTGTACGGCCGCGGCATGGACTATGCCGAATCGCGCGTCTACCAGCCCGGCGACGACATACGTCGGCTGGACTGGCGGCTCACCGCACGCAGCGGCCGGCTGCACACCAAGCTGTACCAGGAGGAGCGCGAAGGCCGTCTGCTGATCCTGCTCGATACGCATGCCAGCCTGCGCTTCGGCACCCGAGTACGCTTCAAGTCGGTGCAGGCTGCGCGCGCCGCCGCCGTGGCCGCGTGGCTGGCCGTGCGTACCGGCGAGCGCGTGGGGCTGATGGCTTTCGGCAGCAGCGACCGCCTGCTGCGCCCGCAAGGCGGAGCGCATGGCGCACTCGCGGTGTGCGGCGCGCTGGCGGAATGGGATGCGCTGCCGCCGGCAGCGCGTGCCGAACCGTTGTCCACCGCCCTGTTGCGCGCGCGCCGCCTGCAGCACGGCGCCAGTCGCGTGCTGCTGATCAGCGACGGCTTCAGCGTGGATGCCGAGGCGCGGCAGCAGCTATTCGATCTCAAGACACGCGCCGGCGTCAGCGTGCTGGTGCTGGCCGATGCACTGGAACGCGAGCCGCCGCCGCCGGGCCGTTATCCGCTGGAACACGCCGGCGAACGCCGCGATGTGGTGCTGCTGGGCGAGCGCCAGCGGCGCGAGTTCCAGCAGGCGCTGGGTGCCGGGCCGGCGCGGCTGGAAACGTTGGCGCGCGGCGTAGGCCTGCGTTGCCGCGTGCTCGACACGCGCGACGATCCGCTGCCGGTCGTGGGCGAACTGCTGGGCGCGGCGAGGGCGCGGCGATGATGCCTGCATCGCCCGCGTCGGCCGGTCCGGTGCTGCGCGACATCCACCTGCCGCCCACGCCGCCGTGGTGGCCGCCCGCGCCAGGCTGGTGGCTGCTCGCGACGCTGCTCCTGCTGGCCGTCGTCGCGCTGGCCTGGCTGTGGCGTCGTCAGCGCCGCCTGCGGCAGCGGCGCCGGCAATGGCTGGGCGAACTGGATCGCCATGCGCAGCGGCATGCGCGCGATGGCGACGATGCCGCGCTCGCGACCTCGCTGCAGCAACTGCTGCGCAGGGTGGCACGCATCCACGACGGCGCGGCGACGCAGCAGCGCGGCGAAGCGTGGCATGCCACGCTGGCGCGTGTGCCGGTGCAGCCGGCGACGCTGGCCCAGCTCGTCACGCTGGAATCGGCGATGTATCGCCCGCGTGGCGTATTCGACGCAGCGGCCACGCTGGCCGCTGCGCGCGCGTGGCTGCACGCCGCCGCCAGGCCGCGTGCGTGGAAGCGAGTGGCGTCGGAGCCGGACCATGTTTGAGTTCGCCTGGCCGTGGCTGTTCCTGCTGCTGCCCTTGCCCTGGCTGCTGCGGCGCGTGTTGCCGCCCACCACGCCGGGGCAGGCGCTGCATCTGCCGCAGCCGGGCCTGCATCTCGCCGATACCTCCGGCAATGCGACACGCGGCTTCACGCCCTGGCTGCTGGCGCTGGCCTGGCTGTGCCTGGTGGCCGCGTCGGCGCGTCCGCAATGGGTGGGGCCGCCGCAGGCGCAGCAGCGCAGCGGCCGTGCGCTGTTCCTCGCGGTGGACCTCTCCGGCAGCATGCGCACGCCGGACATGGAGCTGGCCGGCCAGAGCGTGAGCCGCTTCGGCGCGGTGAAGGCGATCGCCGGCAACTTCATCGATCGCCGCCGCGGCGACGAGATGGGACTGATCCTGTTCGGCAGCCAGGCCTTCCTGGTGACGCCGCTCACCTGGGATCTCGATGCGGTACGCGCGCAGCTGCAGGGCGCGGCGGTGGGTCTGGCCGGCACCGAGACGGCGATCGGCGACGCGATCGCGATTGCGGTGAAACGCCTGTCCGCGCTGCCCGAACAGGCCCGCGTGCTGGTGCTGCTCACCGACGGCGTCAACAACGCGGGCAGCATCACGCCGCTGGAAGCCGCGCGCGCCGCCAAGGCGGCAGGCGTGCGCATCTACACCGTGGGCATCGGCGCCACACGCATGCGCGTGCCGGGCTTCTTCGGCAGCCAGGTCGTCAACCCATCCGCCGATCTCGACGCGGCCATGCTGACGAAGATCGCCGACGAGACTGGCGGCCATTTCTTCCGCGCCACCGACAGCGACCAGCTGGCCGACGCCTACCGCACCATCGATGCGCTGGAGCCGATGCCGCAGCACGGCCCCAGCCTGCGGCCGCGGCACGAATGGTTCACCTGGCCGCTGGCTGCCGCGCTGCTGCTGTGGCTCATGGCTGGCCTGCCGCGCTGGCGCGTGGAGGCGTCGGCATGAGCGCGATGCTGATGCAGTTCCATTTCCTCAGGCCATGGTGGCTGCTGGCGCTGATCGTGCTGCCGTGGCTGCTGTGGCAGGCCGCGCGGCGCAGCCATGGCTTGCAGGCGTTGTCGCGACTGGTCGATGCGGAACTGTTGCCGCAACTCCTGCAGGGCCGGGCCGGGCGGCAGCGACTGCCGCTGGGCCTGCTCGCATTGGCCTGGCTGCTGGCGGTGCTGGCGCTGGCCGGCCCGACCTGGAGCCACGTGGAGCAACCCCTGTACGCGCACCGCGCCGCGCAGGTGGTGGCGATCTCGCTGTCGCAACGCATGCTGTCGCATGACGTGACGCCCAGCCGCATCGATCGCGCGCGTTTCAAGGCGCACGACCTGCTGACGGCGAACCGCGACGGCCTCAACGCGCTGGTCGGTTACGCCGGCGAGGCCTTCGTGGTGGCTCCGCTCACCTCCGACACGCACAGCCTCGGCACCCTGCTCGATGCGATGGCGCCCGACACCATGCCGGTGGATGGCGACAACGCGGCGGCGGCGATCGCGCGTGGCGTGGCGCTGATTCGCGACGCCAAGGTCGGCGGCGGTTCGCTGGTGCTGGTCACCGACAGCGCCGGCACGGCGGCGCAGGATGCCGCGCGCAAGGCGCGTGCCGAGGGCGTGCGCGTCTCGGTGCTGGGTGTGGGCACGCCGCAGGGCGCGCCGGTGCCGCAGCCGGGCGGCGGCTTCCTGCACGATGCGCAAGGCAATCTGCAGCTGGCTGGCCGCGATGATGCGATGCTGGCGGCCGTCGCCGCGGCAGGCGGCGGCCGCTACGTTCCGATGAGCGCGAACGACAGCGATATCGCGGTGCTGCGCGGCGAGTTGCATGCGGGTTCCACGCAACTGGTGCAGGGCCAGCTCGGCGACGAGTGGAAGGATCGCGGTCCGTGGCTGTTGCTGCTGCTGTTGCCGCTGGCGGCGCTGGCGTTCCGTCGCGGTTGGCTGCTGCTGTTGCCGCTGGTGTTGTTGCCGATGCTGCCGGGTACCGCGCATGCCACCGGTTGGCGCGACCTGTGGCAGCGCCGCGACCAGCAGGCGGCGGCCGCGTTGAGGCAGGGTGATGCGAAACAGGCGTTGCAGCTGGCGCGCGATCCGGCGTGGCGCGGTGCGGCGGCCTACCGCGCAGGCGATTACGCGGCCGCGGCACAGGCGCTGCAGGAGGCGAAGGGTGGTGACGCGGCCTACAACCTCGGCAATGCGCTGGCACGCGAAGGCAGATACCAGGACGCGATCCACGCCTACAACCGCGCGCTCAAGCTCGATCCCGCGAACGCGGATGCGAAGGCGAACCGGCAGGCGGTCGAGGACTGGCTGCGCAAGCCGCCGCCGCAGGGTCAATCGTCGTCGTCGCGGCAGCAACAGAAGCAGGGCAGCCAGTCCTCGCCGAACGGGCAGGGCGGCAACAACGGGCAGGACAAGCAGGACCCGGGCAAGAAGGACCAAGGCAAGCAGGACCAGGGCGGACAAGGCAAGAGCGATGGCCAATCCAGCCAATTGCAGCAACAGAAAGGCGGCTCGAAGCAGCAAGGCCCGCAGGATGCATCGAACGGTGCAGGCAAGCCGCCGCCGGACGAGGCGAAGCAAGGTGAGCAGCAGTCGCCCGGCAATCCCGGCGCGCCGCAAGGCAACCCGCCGCCGACGCCCGAGCAGCAGGCCGCGCAACAGGCGCAGGCCGCGAAGGCACAGCAGGCGCTGAAGCAGCAGTTGGACAAGCAGCTGGGTGCGGCCGGCCAATCGGCGACGAAACAAGCGCCCGCGCACCAGCTCGGCGCGGACGGCGCCGACGATCCGCAGGCGAAGCTGCCGGCCGACCTGCGCCAGGCGATGCAACGCGTACCCGACGATCCGGGTGCGCTGCTGCGCCGCAAGTTCGAACTGGAATACCAGCGCCGCCACGGCGGCGTGCCCGACGAGGATGGGCCGTGATGTACCAGGGATTGCTTTTGCAGTCGTCCATGACCGCGAAGATCAAACGGGCGGCCATTGCTGGCTGTTTGTTTTTGCGCTCATCCATGAGTGCTAGGATCAAATGGGCGGCCATTGCTGGCCGCACTTTTCAGGGTTTTGTTCTGCTGCTGTGCCTGCTGCCGCTGCTGGCGCGTGCGGCTGACGTGCAGGCCACGCTGGATCGCAACAGCATGCAGTTGGGCGAGACGGTGACGTTGAATCTGCACGTCGCCGGCAGCAACGATGCCGTGGCGATGCCCGACTTGAGTCCGCTGCAACAGGATTTCGACGTACTCGGCCGTTCGCAGAGCAGCAGCCTCAGCATCGTCAACGGCAAGCGCAGCGCCGAGCTGGTGATCGGCGTGGTGCTGCGGCCGAAGCATGCGGGCACGCTCACCATCCCGTCGCTGACGGTGGCCGGGGCGCAGACCACACCGCTGCAGTTGGAGGTCGATCCGCCCAATCCGGCGGCGGCCGCGGCCATGCACCGCAGCGTGTTCATGGAGGCCGAAGTCACGCCGCAGCAAGCCTGGGTGGGCCAGCAGCTCAGCTACGTGGTGCGGCTCTATTACAGCGGCAACATCACCAGCGGCTCGCTGGACACGCCCCAGATCGGCGGCGTGCAGCTCAGCCAGGTCGGCGGCGACCTGCGCTACGACGCGGTGCGCGGCGGTCGCCAGTACCACGTGATCGAGCGGCGCTACGCGCTGGTGCCGCAGCATGCCGGCACGCTGGCGATTCCTGCGCTGGGCTTCCAGGGCGAAGCGCTCGATCCGAGCGACCCCGACAGCTTCTTCGGCGCGGGCACGCCGGTCACGGCCAGCGCGCCTGCGCTCACGGTGCAGGTGCAAGGAGCGCCGGCGGACTGGGGCAAGTCGGCATGGCTGCCGGCGCGCGCCCTCAGCCTCACGCTGAGCGGCTGGCCCGATGCGAATACGCCGGTGCGCGTGGGGCAACCGATCAACCTGACCATGAAGCTCAGCGCCACCGGCCTGCCGTTCGAGGCGCTGCCGGCGCTGAGCCTGCCCGCGCTGCAGGGCGCCACCGTGTATCCGGACCAGCCGGCCACCGCCACCGCGAACGACGGGCCATGGCTGGTCGGCAGCCGCCAGCGCGCGTTCGCGGTGGTGCCCGAGCAGGCCGGCACGCTCACCCTGCCAGCCACCACGCTGCGCTGGTTCGACGTGACCACGGGCAAGGTGCAGACCGCCGAGGTCCCCGCGCACAGCATCACCGTGCTGCCCGCGGCCGGTGCGGCGGCCATGCCACCGGCGACGGCTGCGCCCACTGGTGAGGCGTCCACACCGGCGCCGCTTGCAGTCGCGACATCGCCGGCATCGCGGGACGCGCCCTGGCGCTGGATCGCGCTGGCCAGCCTGCTGCTGTGGCTGCTCAGCGCGCTCGCGTGGTGGCTGTGGCGACGCCGCACGGCGCGGGGCACGGTGCCCGTAGCGGTGAGCGGTGCAGCGGCCGATTCGGCACGCCGCGCGCACCAGGCCTTCCTCGCCGCTGCGCGCGGCAGCGATGCGTCGGCGCAATTGCGCAGCCTGTTGGCCTGGGCGCAGGCGGAGCGGCCGGCGATCCAGCATCCCGGGGCGCTGCATGCCGCGCTGGCCGACGAGGTGCAGCGGCGCATGCTGGCGGAACTGCAGCGGCGTTGCTATGGCGCCACGGCGTCGGCGGCGGGCGGCGATGGTCTCGCCGAGGCGTTCAAGCGCGGCTTCGCGTGGCGTAAGTCGGACAAGACCGATGACGACGCCTTGCCGCCGCTGTATCCGTTCAAGCTGTAGGCGCGCCCTGAGCGTAGCGACGCATTTCGCAGAGTGCTGTTCGCGTACAGCGTGCGCTCCTACAACACGGCGTCGAGTGCGTGCTGGAATACGGCGCGCATCGGCTCGCCGTAACAGCACAGGATGAGTTCGAGCGCGGGATCGCGGACCAGCTCGCCGTGCAACGTGGCCAAGGCCACCTTGGCGGCCAGTGGCGCGGGATAGCCGTACACGCCGCAGCTGATCGCGGGGAATGCGATGCGGCGCAGGCCGCGTTCGCGTGCGAGCTGCAGCGTGTTGCGGTGGCAGTTTTCCAGCAGCGCCGCCTCGCCGTGCTCGCCGCCGTGCCAGACCGGGCCCACGGTGTGGATCACCCAGGATGCGGGCAGCTCGAAACCGGGCGTGATGCGCGCCTCGCCGGTGGGGCAGCGCACGC
>DATEKS010000089.1:0-3647 GCA_035277325.1 Rhodanobacter sp. | reverse complement strand
CACCGCGCTGGCGCATTACAAGGCCGCGCTCGCGCTCGCCCCCGACAACCCGCAGGCCGAGGCCGGGCTGGGCAAGGTGGCGCAGGCGCTGACCGTGCAGGCCAACGCGGCGATGGACGCCGGCGATGCCGCGCAGGCCGACACCCTGCTCGACCACGCCGCGGCGCTGGCGCCGAAATCCGCCGACCTCGCCGCCGCCCGTGCCCGCCTGCAAGGCATGGCGCAAGCCAAGTCCAGCCCCAAGCCCGGCACCAGGCCCGCCGCTGTACCCAACGCCGCTGCACCCGCCGACGACAACACCAACGCCGACGACGCCGACACCGTGCAGCATCCCGTGCTGACGCCGCAGCAGAGCGCGCAGGTCGCCAGCCTGCTGCAGCAAGCCCAGGCCGCCACGCAACGCGGCGACATCATGCTGCCGCCCGGCAACAGTGCCTACGACCTCTACCGCAACGCGCTGGCGATCGACGGCGACAGCGCCGTCGCGCAACACGGCCTGCAGGCCCTGCCGGATGCGGTGCTGAAGCTGTTCAACCGCGCACTGGCCGCCGGCGACCTCGTCCGCGCCGGCCAGATGCTGGACAACCTCGCCGACCTCGCCCCCGGCGACGCCGCGCAGAACATCCTGCGCCAGCGCCTCGCCAATGCCTGGCTGGACCAGGCCGACCGCCAGCTCGCCAGCGGCAACCGCGCCGGCGCCATGCAGGCGCTGGACCAGGCGCGCAGGCTCGCGCCAAACCAACCGCGCGTGCTCGACCTCGCCGCCCGCCTGCAGTCGGGGTCGTAGTCGCGCATGACGGTATTGGTATTCGGTGGCAGCAGCCAGATCGGCCATTTCCTCCTGCCGCGCCTGCTCGCCCGCGGCGCCACCGTGACGGCACTCAGCCGCCACGCCCACGCTTCGCGACCCGGCCTGCGCTGGCTGCAGGGCAGCCTGCCCGACGCGCTGCCTGCCGAGTTGCCGCATCCCGCGGCGATCGTCTGCTTCGGCCCGATCGGCCAATTCGCTGACTGGCTGGCCCGCGCGGACTTCGGCAGCGAACCGCCGCGTGTGATCGCCACCAGTTCGATGAGCGCCGAAACCAAGCGCGACTCCGCCGTGCCCGCCGAACGCGTCCTCGCGCAACAGTTGCGCGATGGCGAACAGGCGCTCGCTGCCGCCTGCGCCCGTCACGGCTCGCCGTGGACCGTGCTGCGCCCCACCCTCGTCTACGGCGCAGGACTCGACAAGAGCCTCAGCCCGATCGCCCGCCGTGCCTGGCGCACGCGCGTCTTCCCGCTGCCCGCCGGCCATGGCCTGCGCCAGCCGGTGCACGCCGACGACATCGCGCTCGCCGTGCTCGCCGCGCTGGACTGCCCCGCCAGCGCGGGCCACATCCTCCCCATCGGCGGCGGCGAACGCCTCAGCGCCGGCGAAATGTTCGCCCGCGTCCGCCGCACCCTGCCCCACGCCAATCTGCCACTGTACCTGCCCTCGTGGCTGCTGCATGCCGGCCAGCGCCTCGCCCCCGCGAAACTGCGTGGGCCGCTTGCGCGACTCGATGTGGACCTGATCGCCGACAACAGTGAACTGGAACGCCTGCTCGGGATAACGCCGCGGGCGTTCCGGCCGGAGGCAGAGATGTGGTTTCCGGTGAAGGGGTGATTCAGCGCTGATCTCCCCTTTCCCGCAAGCGGGAGAGGGGAGGAATAGCACGAGGCGCGCGAAACTGCCGCATCGCACACGCAACCACGCCGACCTGCGCGCCCGCGGATTCATCCGAAACCCATCCTCACTTCGGTAAGCTGTCCCCAGCCCCACCAGTGCTCCCACGAGGATGGATCCCTTCCGCATGCGCCGCCCCCGCCGACGCCTGGCCTTGCTTGTCCTGCTGCCGATGCTGATGTTCACGTCGCTGGCGCAGGCCGGCGTGCAGCTGGTGGTGCGCGGGGTGAACGAGCCGCTGCAGCAGGCAATCGCCGCGTCGGTGGAGCTGTCGCAGTACGCGCACCGCGACGTCAGCGAGGCGCAGATCCGCCGCCTGTATGCACAGGCGCCGGCGCAGGCGAAGGCGGCGCTGGAGCCCTACGGCTATTACGAAGCGGATGTCTCGCCCCAGTTGCAGCAGGTCGGCAAGGACTGGAAGGTGACGCTGGACGTGCGCACCGGCGAGCCGGTCAAGGTCGCCACGGTCGACGTGCAGCTCGACGCCGCCGCGCTCGCGCTGCCCTCGATCCGTCGCGCGCGCAACGCGATCCAGCGCATGCGCGGCAAGCGGCTGGACGATGCCACCTATGACGCCACGCGCGACGCGCTGTCGGCCGCGCTCACCGCGAGCGGCTTCCTCGACGCGAAACTGGTGACGCATCGCGTGGAGGTGAACACGGCGCAGCGCAGCGCGGCGATCAAGCTGGCCTGGCAGGTAGGTCGGCGCTATCGCTACGGTGCGGTGCATTTCGAGGGCTCGCAGTTCAACGAGGGCTTCCTCGACCGCTACGTGCCATTCAAGTCCGGCGACTACTTCGACCAGGACCAGCTGCTTCAGCTGCAGCAGGCGCTGAACGGCGCCGACTACTTCGCCGTGGTCAACGTGCTGCCGCAGGTCGACGAGAAGGCCGACGGCAAGGTCGACATCAAGGTCGAGCTGGCGCCGGCGAAACGCACGATCTACACCGGCGGCCCGTTCATCGGCACCGACACCGGCTTCGGCGTGCGCGGCGGCATGGAGCGGCGCTGGGTGAACCGGCGCGGCCACAAGTGGAAGAACGAGCTGGTGCTGGCGCAGCGGCTGAAGACGCTGTCCACGCTGTACTCCGTCCCGATGCCGGGCGACAACCAGCGCAGCTTCAACTACGGCGCGAACTTCCGCGACGCGAACACCAGCACCTCGCAATCGCGCACGCTGGAACTGGTCGCCAACGAGACGCGCCTGTGGCACGGCTGGACACGCACCCTGGGCCTGCACGCGCTGTCGGGCACCTTCACCGTGGGCAAGCGCGGCGACGAACCAGACAGCACGCCCGGCATCGAGCGCGGCAGCAGCACCCTGCTGTTCGCGGAAGCCTCGCTGGCGCGCAAGCAGGCGGACAATTTCGACTTCGTGCACAACGGCTGGTCGCTGAGCTTCGCGGCGCGCAGCACCGCGGGCGGCCTGCTCTCCTCGGCCAGCTTCAGCCAGCTCACCGCCGACGCGAAGTGGATACGTGCGTTCGGCGCGAAGAAACGCAACCGGCTGATCCTGCGCGGCAGCGCCGGCTACACCTGGACCGACGACTTCGCCGCGCTGCCGCCGCAGCTGCGCTTCTTCGCCGGCGGCGACCGCTCGGTGCGCGGCTACGGCTACCAGTCGATCGGCCCCGAGAACAGCTACGGCCGCGTGCTCGGCGGCACCAGCCTGCTGGTGGCCAGCGCCGAGGTGGAGCACTACTTCACCCGCAACTGGGGCATCGCCACCTTCATCGACGCCGGCAACGCCTTCGACGGCACCGACTACCGGCCGAAACTCGGCACCGGCATCGGCGTGCGCTGGCGCTCGCCGGTGGGCATGATCCGGGTGGACCTGGGCACGCCGATCCACGATTCGCAGCACAGCGGCGTGGTGCTGCACCTGGTCATCGGGCCAGACCTGTGAGCGGGCTGGCGATCCACGGATGGATCGCACGCGCAT
>DATEKS010000088.1:0-7566 GCA_035277325.1 Rhodanobacter sp. | reverse complement strand
CCGGCCTGCGCATCGGCCGCGAAGGCACCATCGGCGGCTTCGGCCTGCTCGGCCTGGCCATGATGACCTCGCGCACGTTCGGCGAGGCAATGCTGGCCGGCATCGCGCACCACAAGATCTGCGGCTGCCTGCTCGACCTCGCCTTCGAGGTGGCGGGCGAGCACGAGGTGGCGCTGGTGGCGCGGCCGCGCTTTGCCGACACCGATCTGCTGCCGTTCTTCTGCGAGGAACTGTTCGCCAGCTGCCTGATGATCGCGCGCGAACTGGTGGGGCCTGCGCTGAATCCCGCGCGCGTGGAGTTCGCCTATGCCCGGCCGGCGCACGCCGCCGAGTACGCGACGCTGTTCGACTGCGAACTGCGCTTCGATGCGCCGGAATGCAGGCTGCTGATAGCCACGCACTGGCTGGCGCAGCCGCTGCCCGGCCACAACCCGCTCACCGCGAAGCAGGCGCTGGCGCTGTGCGCGCAGCAGCTCACCCCGGACGGCGGCGAGCCGCACCAGGAGATCGTGGCCGCGGTGGAACGCCTGCTGCGCAGCCGGCTGCGCCAGCAGCCCACGCTCAACGACGTGGCGCGCACGCTCAACCTCAGTGAGCGCTCGCTGCGCCGCCGGCTCACCGAGAGCGGCCGCGTGTTCCGCGAGATCCACGACCGCGTGCGCGCCGAGCGTGCGTTGCAGCTGCTGCAGGCCGGCGCGCTGAGCGTGGCCGAGATCGGCGGCGAGGTCGGCTACAGCGACCCGCGTGAATTCCGCCGCGCGTTCAAGCGCTGGACCGGCATGGCACCGCAGGAAGCACGCCGCGCCGCGGCCTGAGGCGTTGCGAGAGCGCGCCCTGCGCGCGCACGCGCTTGTCCCGAACAAGGTGCGAAGCCGTCGCGCACAAGGGACGTTTCTGCGGAAATCCGCCCACGCTGGCCGCTTTGCCCCCCACCGGCTGACCGTTTTGCCCTCCCCCCTGGCGTCGCCTTGGGCGACAGTGGAGCCATCCGCACTGCCGTTCGAATGGGGAGTTCAACGATCATGCGCAAGACACTCATTGCCGCGGCGCTTGCCGCCACGCTCGCCGCTTGCGGTGGCCAGCAAGCTCCCGCACCGCAGAACCAGGCCGACGCCAGCTTTGAATCCAAGCTGCAGGAACAGCTGCTGGACGCCAAGCCCGGCACCGTGATCGACATTCCCGCCGGCCATTACCACCTGAAACGCGGCCTCAGCCTGCGCACCGACGGCGTCACCATCAAGGGCGCCGGCATGGACCAGACCGTGCTCTCCTTCAAGGGCCAGGTGGTCGGCCCCGAGGGGCTGCTGGTGAACGCGAACGACTTCACCATCGAGAACCTCACCATCGAGGACACCAAGGGCGATGCGCTGAAAATCAACCACGGCAAGAACATCACCATCCACGGCGTGCGCACGCAGTGGACAGACGGCTCCAAGACCAGCAATGGCCCCTACGGCATCTACCCGGTGAAGACGCAGAACGTGTTGATCGAGGATTCGGAAGCGATCGGCGCCTCCGACTCGGGCATCTACGTGGGCCAGTCCACCAACGTGATCGTGCGCAACAACCGCGCGGAACAGAACGTGGCCGGCATCGAGATCGAGAACACAGTGGATGCCGACGTGTACGGCAACACCGCCACCAACAACTCCGGCGGCATACTGGTGTTCAACATGCCCGACCTGCTGATGGAAGGCCACGGCACGCGCGTGTTCAAGAACCACGTGGTCGCCAACAACCATGACAACTTCGCGGCGAACGGTTCCGCGGTGGCCAGCGTGCCGGCGGGCTCGGGCGTGGTGGTGAACTCCAACCCGAAGGTGGAGATCTTCGACAACGATATCGCCGACAATAAGACGGCGAACATCATCATCTCCAGCTTCTACTCCACCAACTACGCCAGCAAGACCGGCGTGGCGGCCGGCTACGACCCGTACCCGAAGGGCATCTTCGTCTACGGCAACCGCCTCAAGGGCGGCGGCGACTCGCCCAGCGGGCTGGACTTCAAGACGCTGAAGGTCGCCCTGTTCGGCATCAACGGCCACTTCCCCGACGTGCTGTGGGACGGCTACAGCGATCCCAAGTTCACCGACAAGACGCTGCCGCCGCAGGACCGCATCTGCATCCAGGACGTCAGCGGCGTGGTGAATGCCGACGGCCCCAATGGCTACAAGCACCCCAGCACCGACATGAAGCCGTTCCAGTGCACGCTGGACAAGCTGCCGGCGGTGACGCTGAACCCCGAGCCGAAGATCTGAGGTAGGCGCCAGTGAAGTTCGCAAAACGCACCGCGCTGCTGGCGCTGCTCCTGCTGGCCGGCTGCCACCGCGGCATGCCGCCGCCGGAATTCCACGCCGACGGCAAGCCACCCAGGCTCAGCGACTGGCACATGGTCGAGGCCCGCGACGGCAAGCTGGAACTCAACGCCGGCGTGGTGCCGTACAGCCTCAACACGCCGCTGTTCACCGATTACGTGCACAAGCTGCGCACGGTGTGGATGCCCAAGGGCGTGTCGGCGAAGTACGACGCGAAGAACACGTTCGACTTCCCGGTCGGCACCGTGGTCACCAAGACCTTCTATTACCCGCGCGCCGCCGACGGCAAGTTCAGTGACGTGGCACGCACGCTGGACTACTCCGGCGATTTCACCGGGCAGAACCTGAACCTGGCCAGCGTGCACCTGGTCGAGACGCGCCTGCTGGTGCGCCGCAAGGAAGGCTGGACGCCCTTCGTCTACGTGTGGAACCAGGAACAGACCGAAGCCACGCTGATGCGCACCGGCGACGTGCAGGCGCTCACCTTGGTCGACGCGCAGGGCCAGCGCGAGGACTTCAACTACGTGGTGCCCGACGAAGGCCAGTGCGTGAACTGCCACGAGGCCGACATGATCGGCCGTAGCATCCTGCCGATCGGTCCCAAGGCGCGCCATCTCAACCGCGACTACGACTACGGCAGCGGCCGCGAGAACCAGCTCGAACACCTGGTCGCCGTGGGCTACCTGATGGACCTGCCCAAGCTGGCTGACGTGCCGAAGGATGCCGACTGGCGCGACCCCAGCGCCTCGCTCGATGCGCGTGCGCGCGCCTGGCTCGATGTCAATTGCGCGATGTGCCACAACCCGAACGGCGAGGCCAGCGTCACCGGCTTCTCGCTGGGCCCGGACGTGCCGGAAGACCACCACCTCGGCCTCTGCAAATCGCCCGAGGCGGCCGGCCCGGCCACCGGCGGGCGCCTGTTCGACATCGTGCCCGGCAAGCCGGACGAGTCGATCATCATGCACCGCATCGGCTCCAGCCGACCCGGCGTGATGATGCCGGAGATCGGCCGCAGCACCGTGGACCGCGAGGGCGAGGCGCTGATCCGCGCGTGGATTCTTTCGCTCAAGGGGAACTGCGACATCGTGCGTTGAGCGCCGTCGCGGGATGAAAACGATGCATCCGGCGCGGCGACCGCGCCATGCGTGACCTAGCCTGGGGAGAACGGGATGACGATGCGCCAACGACCACTGTCCGCCATGGTGCGCCAGATGCTGTACGGCGGCACTGCCCTGCTGCTGTGCACGCCGCTGCCGGTGCTGGCCGCGCAGGACAACACGGCATCGAGCGCGCCGGCCAAGCCGGCCGCGAAATCCGCCGCCGACAAGGCCAAGCAGCTCGGCGCCGTCACCGTCACCGCTCAGAGCCGCACACAGGAAGTGCAGGACGTGCCGATCGCGCTGCAGATCGTCTCGGCGAAACAGGTCGACACCCTGGCCGCCACCGACATCAGCAAGATCGACATCTTCGTGCCCGGGCTGGTGGTGGGCGCCACCCAGCCCACCCAGCCTTCGTTCGAGCTGCGCGGCGTGCAGTCCTCCGGCAATTTCGGCATCGGCGTCGACCAGCCGGTGGGCGTGTACATCGACGGCGTCTACGCCGGCAGCACCGGCGGCGCGCTGCTGGCCTTCAACGACATGAAGCGCATCGAGGTGCTGAAGGGCCCGCAGGGCACCCTGTTCGGCCGCAACGCGGCGGGTGGCGCCATTTCCGTCGTCACCAACGAGCCAAGCGACCATTTCGAGGCCAAGGGCAAGCTGCGTTTCGGCAACTACGGCGAACGCTACGGAGACGCGCTGGTCAACATCCCGCTCAACCAGGACATGGCGCTGCGCGTCGGCGTGATGGACAACCAGAGCGACGGCTGGGTGAAGGATGCCGCCACCGGCAGGCACTACGGCGTCAACGACGACTGGGGCACGCGTGCGGTGTTCCGCTGGAATCTCACGCCCAATACCCGCGTGCTGCTGTCATGGGACCACGAGCAGCTCAAGCAGCCGCCGCATCCGGCATTCGGGCTGATCCCGCTATCGAACGACACCAGCCAGCGCGCGCCGTTCCCGGCCGATCCGGCCACGTTCCTGAATCCGCTGCACGCGCCGCTCTACAACGACACGGTGAACCCGATCGAGAAGCGGCGTTTCGACGGCAGCACGCTCACCGTCGACCACAGCTTCGGCTGGGGCAGCCTCACCTCCACCACCGCATGGCGCAACTTCGACACGGTGAACCTGGGCGACTACGACGGCACCAACCACGTCGTCGACTACCTGGAAGAAGGCAACTACGAACACAACAACAGCTGGTACCAGGAGTTCAAGCTGACCGGCAACACCGACCTGATCGACTGGGTGGCCGGCACCAGCTGGTACAGCGAGCAGGGGCGCCAGACCAGCGAAGCCGGCGTCACCACCGACAGCCTCGACACCCTGGCGCAGAACGTGATGGGCGTGGGCACGCCGCTCACCGACATCAGCAACGGGCTCGCCGCGATGGGCCTGCCCTACACCCTGCTCGGCGACATGTGGCGCGAGCGCATCATGAACGACGAGAACTACAAGTCGTGGGCGGTGTACGGCGACGTGATCTGGCACCTCAACGACCGCCTCAACCTCACCACCGGCGTGCGCTTCACCCACGACCAGAAGCGCTTCAGCTGGTACAACCCGCCGCGCGACGCGCCGCAGTTCGACGCCACCGTGCAGGGACTGAACGACGCCGGCATCACCGCGATGCTGCCGCCAGAGGCGCAGTACGCACTGGCCGCGTTCGGCCAGAACGTCATCTTCACCCAGGGCACCGGCTCGCCGGTGGGCGTGCTGGTGAACGCCGACCGCAGCTGGACCGACGTCAGCCCGCGCGCCGTGCTCGACTACAAGTTCACGCCGAACATCATGGGCTACGTCTCGGTGGCCAAGGGCTACCAGGCCGGCGGCTTCGGCTTCCAGCAGTTCAATTCGACCTATGCGCCGGAGACGGTGTGGAACTACGAGGCGGGGATCAAGACGCTGTTCCCGGAAGCGAACCTGCTGCTCAACGGATCGGTGTACCACTACCGGTACCTCAACCAGCAGAGCCTGATCCTGTTCACCGACACCACCATCCCGCACTACGGCATCAGCAGCAGCAACGAGCAGGCCACCGGCGCGGAGCTGGAACTGCAGTGGCAGCCGATCGATGCGCTGCAAGTCGGCTTCAATGCCGCCTACATCGACCAGACCTACCTCAACACCGTGCAGAACGGCATCGACGTCAGCAACCAGCCCACCGGCGTGCCGAAGTATTCCTTCGCCGCCCACGCCAGCTACACATGGCACGACGTGGCCAACGGCGACGTGAGCTTCAACTGGACCTACGGCTACCGCTCGAAGACGCGTTGCAACGCCGGGTCGCAATCGCAGGGTACCTGCCAGATGAGCCCCAACTTCTCCCTCGGCACCGCGCAGAACCGCACCGACGTGCGGCTGGGCTGGGACGCGGCGCATGACCGCTGGGGCGTGGCCGTGTTCGCCAGCAACCTGTTCAACCACCGCTACGTCTACGGCGTGGACAACACCGCCGGGCAGGTATTCGGCACGCCCTACGCCAACATCATGCCGCCGCGCACCTGGGGTGTGGAATTGCATGCGAAGTTCTAGGAAAAACCTGGACAATCCCCATTGTCGTGCTGCCCGCGCCCGCTGGCGGCACGATGGAACCAGAGGCTCCCCACGCATGTCCGACCCCGACACCGTCCTGCGGCGCATGCGCGACGCACAGGCCCGCGATCCGCTGCCGGACTGGCCGGCGCGGGCGACCCGGCTGCGCAAGCTGGAAGGCCTGCTGCACACGCAGCGGGAACAGATCGCCGCCGCGATCCACGCCGACTTCGGCAATCGTCCGGTCGAGGAGACCGAACTGCTGGAGGTCTTCCCCAGCCTGTCGGCGATACGCCATGCACTGCGCCACGGCCGGCGCTGGATGCGGCCGCGCCGGCGCCTCGCCGACCTGCTGTTCCTGCCCGCGCGCACCGAACTGCGCCCGCAGCCGCTGGGTGTGGTGGGCATCATCGTGCCGTGGAACTACCCGCTCTATCTCGCGGTGGGGCCACTGGTCGACGCGCTGGCCGCCGGCAACCGCGTGATGCTGAAGATGAGCGAGTACACGCCGCGCTTCTCTGCATTGTTCGCCGAACTGGTCGACCGGCATTTCGCGCCCGACGAGGTGCAGGTGGTCAACGGCGACGCCGCGGTAGGTCAGGCCTTCGCCGCGCTGCCGTTCGACCACCTGCTGTTCACCGGCTCCACCGCGGTGGGCCACCACGTGATGCGCGCGGCATCCGCCAACCTCACTCCGGTGACGCTGGAGCTGGGCGGCAAGTCGCCCGCGATCCTCGGCCCCGGCGCACGGCTGGAGCAGGCCGCCGAACGCATCGTGTTCGGCAAGCTGGTCAACGCGGGGCAGACCTGCATCGCACCCGACTACGTGCTGCTGCCGCGTGCGCGCATGGGCGAGTTCATCGCCGCGGCGCGCGCCGCGACGGCGCGGCTGTATCCCGAGCTGGCGCGCAATCCGCAGTACGCCAGCATCATCAACGACCGCCACTACGCGCGGCTGTCGGCACTGCGCGACGAGGCGCAAGCGGCCGGCGCCACCATCGAGCGACTGAGCGACAGCGCGCCCGATGCCGCGCGCCGCCTGCTGCCACCCGTGCTGCTCACCGGTGTGCACGACGACATGGCGGTGATGCGCGAGGAGATCTTCGGCCCGTTGCTACCGCTGGTGCCGTACGACACGCTGGACGAGGCGATCGCCCACGTCGCCGCCCGCGCGCACCCGCTGGCGCTGTACCTGTTCGAGACCGAGCCCGCCCTGGTCGACCGCGTGCTTGCGCACACCCACGCCGGCGGCGTCAGCGTCAACGACACGCTCTACCACATCGCCCAGCACGGCCTGCCGTTCGGTGGCGTGGGCGCCTCGGGCATGGGCGGCTACCACGGCGAGGCCGGCTTCCGCACCTTCTCGCACCTGAAGCCGGTGTTCCGCCAGGCGCGCTGGAATGGCGCGGGCCTGCTCAACCCGCCTTACGGTGCGCGCTTCAAGCGCATGTTGAACTTGTTGCTCAAGCGCGGTTGAAGCCTGCGGACCTACGAAAAAAGGCCTCCCCGTTCGCGGGGAGGCCTTTTCAGATCAAATGCCCAAGCGCTTGTCTGGTGCCGAGAAAGTGCTTTCCTGCACTTTCTCGACTCGCCGAGTCCGGCACGCCGGCCTC
>DATEKS010000087.1:0-12500 GCA_035277325.1 Rhodanobacter sp. | reverse complement strand
CTGTGCGCCGTGTCGGCGCGGATGGGTTCGCGCACCTGCGCCGCGCTGGCGGTGCTGAGCACTTCGCGCCGGGTCTGGTGGGGCGTGAGGCAGGCGGGATCGAAAGGCAGATCACAGAATGCGAGCAGGTGGCGGATCTGCGCTTCGGGCTCCTGCACCAGGGCTTCGTACGGGAAATCGAGCACGTGCTGCGGATGGCGCGCCAGCCAGAATGCGCTGAGACGTTCGTAGTCGCGGTAGTGCCCGGCCATCTCGTCGAGGTCGTAGCTGTAATGCACGCCATGCCGGAACAAGTGGCGGTAGCAGGAGAAGCAGGTTTCCACCGGATCGCGGTGGCAGTGGATGATTCTTGCGCCGGGCAGCATGAGGCGTATGGCGCCCAGCAGTGGCCAGTTGGCGACGTTCTTGTCGGTGAAGCGGGGGCGCTGCTCGCGCCAGCACGCGGTGCGGGCAAGGTAGTCCCGGCCCAGCCGCTGCCAGTCGTCGGCGGTGGCTGCGGCAGCCCACTGCGGGAAGGGTTGGCCACGGCGACGCGATTCGTCCTCGATGACCTGGGGCAGGTCGGGAATTTCGTTGGCGCCCTCGACGTCGGGATGCGTCGCGAGAATGTGCTCGACCAGCGTGGAACCCGAGCGCGGCATGCTGGCGATGAAGATGACTTCGTGGCCCAGCGCGGGATCTTTCGGCGCAGGCAGAGGAGCGCCGAAGATCTCCATGATGCGATCGATCCGCTCGCGCTCGGCGACGGCGTCCCATTCCACCTGGCGCCGTTTGGCCGCGTTTGCCTGGCGCAGCGCCTCGAATGCACCGGCGTAATCCCGCTGATCTTCCAGCGCGCGGAACAGGCTGAAGCCGAGCATCACCTGCGTGTCGGGTGATAGGCCCGGTTGACGCAGGGCGCGGCGGATCAGGTCGATATCGGCGGTTCCCAGCGGCTCGGTCTTGAGATTGGCCAGGCCGTGCCAGGCTTCGGCGCACCCGGGTTGCTGGCGCAGCGCGTGCCGATACTCGGCCACGGCGCGCGGGATGTCGCCCTGCATGGTGGCGATGTCGGCCACGCCGATGCGGGCCAGCACGTGCTGCTCGTCCAGCGCCAAGGCACGGCGGAAGGCCTGATCCGCTTCCTGCAATTGCCCCCGCTGCTTCTGCGCCTTGCCGAGGTTGTACCAGGACGCGGCCTGGCGGGGCGCCAGTTCGCAAGCTCGGCGCAGGTGGTCCAGTGCCTCGTCCAGTGCGCCGGCATCATGCAGGGCGCAGCCCAGGTACATCTGCATGTTGGCATCCACGGGACGTTGCGCAGCGGCCTTGCGCAGGAAACCCGCCGCCTTGGCGCCGTCCCCCAGCATCAGGCAGGCAAGGCCATACAGGAATTGCGCGTCGGCCAACTCCGGCTCCACCGCCAGCACCTGCGCCAGCGCCCGCTCGGCGAGCTCGGGCTGCCGCCTGTTGAGCGCAGCTCCGGCTTCGGCGAGCAATCGACGCGTGGCCGGCGACAAGGGGGTCTGTTGTGGCATGGACCGGGATGCTCGGTTGATGGTCGGAATCTGGCCTGGCTCGCGCCAACCATTGCAGGAGCGCATGGCCTGATCGATTGCAGGCCGAAGCTCGCCGATTGTCGCACGCGATGCCACTCGTACCGGCACCGGCACGAGATGCCTGCAGGGATCCGGAAAACTCCGGTGAGAACTTCAGTCGCCCGGCAGCCCGCAGCTGCGGTTGAAGTCACCGATGCCGGCCACCAGTGCGGCAACGGCGGCGCGCTCGGCTTCGCTGAGGTCGGGGTTCCAGCAGTCCATGATCAGCACCACGCGGGTCTGCTCGCTGCGGTTCCAGGCCTCGTGCTCGAAGGTGTCGTCGAAGATGACGCAGCGGCCCTCCTGCCACGCGTGGATCTCCCCGCCCACATTCAACGCGCAATCCTTCGGCACGATCAGCGGCAGGTGGGCGACCAGGCGCGTGTTGGTGACACCGCGGTGCGGCAGGATGTGGGTGCCGGGGCGCAGCACCGAGAACAGCGTCTCCGGCCCGTGCTCGCGGATGCGCGACAACGGCATCCGCTCGATCAGCGCGGTGGTCTTCGGGCAGGCCGCGCAGTGCGCGTCGTAGCGTTGCCCGTGGCGATAGAAGAAATAGGCGTCCCATGCCGCCTGCTGCGTGCCGGAGCCGCGCAGCATGGTTTCCAGCTGTTCCGGGGTGTCGGTCTTGAGAAAGGCTTCCAGATCCCGCGGCTGCTCCAGCACCGCGCGCAGTTCCGCACGGATCGCGGCGGTGCCCGCCTCCAGCGCTTCGAACTCGGGGAAGCGCTCGCGCGGGTAATAGGTGCGGCTGGGAATGCCGGGGAAGTACAGGAACTTCGGTTGCTGTCGGGGATCGGGCAGGTTCGCCGGCTGCTCGCGCAGGTAGATCGCGAGGCACTGCTCCACGCGGCGCAGTTCCGAGCGGCCGTAGCGTTCGCGCAACGGTTCCAGCATGCCGTCGAACAAGGCATGCCGCCCGGCATCCACATGGCGCATCGCATGCCTGACCGCCGCGCGGATGCCGGGTGCGGTGGTCTCGTCGGCCAGCCAGCGACCCTGTGCCTGGGCCGCGCTGATCGCGGCGAAATACGCCACCAGCGCGTCGTGCGATTGCCCGAGCTGCTCCAGCGCCACGCCCAGCCGCAGACGCGCCACGAACATGCCCGGCGCCAGTGCCAGTGCCTTGTCGAGATCGGCGGCCGCCCCTGCGTAATCCGCCAGCGCCATCCGTACCGTGCCCAGTTGGTGCAGCAGCCCGGGCTCACGCGGATGGGCACGATGCGCCTGCTGCAGATGCTCGATCGCCCGGGTGGGTTCGCCGCGCTCGAAATGGCACGCGGCGAGGAACTGCAGCGCTTCCAGGTCGCCGGGCTCGATATCCAGCAGGCGGGTGAAGGACTGCTCCGCCAAAGCCGCGTCGCCACGGTCCAGCGCGAATCGCGCCCGCTCACGGCAGTCCGTCGCCCGGTCCGTCGCCTGCTCTGTCATCGCGAACTCCAGCACTCACGGGCTTCCTCCCGGCTGTCCGGGAGTGAAGTGTGCATGATCCATCCGCCACCCGCTGGCCGGCCTGCACCAGCGGGGCAATCTCACTCCCCTTCACCGTCCTCCTCGAAGCGCAGGTGCTTCACGCTGCGCCCGTTGCGGCGGACCAGCTTGAGCGCCTCGATGCCGACGCGGATGTGCGCCTCGACGAATTTCTCGGTGACCTTGCGGTCGCTGGCCTCCGTCTTCACGCCCTCGGGGATCATCGGCTGGTCGGAGACCAGCAGCAGCGCGCCGCAGGGAATCTCGTTGGCGAAGCCGGCGGCGAAGATGGTGGCGGTCTCCATGTCCACCGCCATGCAGCGGGTGCGCCGCAGGTAGGCCTTGAACTGCTCGTCGTGCTCCCAGACCCGGCGGTTGGTGGTGTAGACGGTGCCGGTCCAGTAGTCGTGGCCGAGGTCGCGGATCATGGTGGAGACGCCGCGCTGCAGCTGGAACGCCGGCAGCGCCGGCACTTCGGGCGGCAGGTAGTCGTTGCTGGTGCCCTCGCCGCGGATCGCGGCGATCGGCAGCACCAGGTCGCCGATCTGGTTCTTCTTCTTGAGTCCACCGCACTTGCCCAGGAACAGCGCCGCCTTCGGGTTGATGGCGCCGAGCAGGTCCATCACGGTGGCGGCATTGGGGCTGCCCATGCCGAAGTTGATCAAGGTGATGCCGTCGGCGGTGGCGTTCGGCATCGGCCGGTCGCGGCCCTGCACCTCCACGCCGTGCCAGTCGGCGAACAGGTCCACGTAGTGGCCGAAGTTGGTGAGCAGGATGTACTGGCCGAACTGCTCCAGCGGCGTGCCGGTGTAGCGCGGCAGCCAGTTGGCAACGATCTCGTGCTTCTCTTTCATGCAGTCTTGCCTTGTGCGATGGTCCTCCGCGCCAGCGGAGGGTGCCGGCGACGCCACGCCAGCGGGAGCCTCTTGGTTTGCACCGCATTATGTATGCAGGCGCCCGCCGTCCGGAATCCGGCGCCCCCGCGTGTTATGTTGCGAAGGCCGTTCCGAGGGGGTGACACATGCGCATGGGGTTGACCATGGACGCCGCCTGCGATCTGCCGCAGGCGTTTCTTGAGCAGCACCGCATCACGGTGCTGCCGATCACCGTGAAGGTGGATGGCGAGACCTTCATGGACGACCGCGACCCGGCGGAGATCCAGCGCTTCATCAACCGCCGCCTCGGCAGCCGCAGCCACTCGGCGGAAACCGAGCCGACCACGGCCGAGGAAGTGCAGCAGCTGTTCCTGCAGCGCCTGGTGCTGGAGCAGGACTGCGTGTTCTGCCTCACCATCACCGCCACCCGCAGCCCGATCCACGACAACGTGGTGCGTGCCAGCTTCGCGGTGCTGCGCGGCTACCGCGAAGTGCGCGAGCCGGCCGGCATCCCCGGTCCGTTCCTGCTGCGGGTGATCGACACCCGCAACATCTTCGCTGGCGCCGCGCCGGCGATCTGGGAAGCGGCGCGGCTGATCGCCGCCGACGAGGCACCGGCCACGATCCGCGAGCGGCTCAACCACGTCGCCCAGCACAGCTACGGCTACATGCTGCCGCGCGACCTGTACTACCTGCGCGCCCGCGCCAAGAAGAAGAACGACCGCAGCGTGGGCCTGTTCAGCGCGATGCTGGGCTCGGCGCTGGACATCAAGCCGATCCTGCGCTGCTTCCGCGGCGAGACCGGCCCGGTGGGCAAGGCGCGCGGCTTCGAGCAGGGCGCACAGCAGCTGTTCGACTACGCCGCCGCCCGCGTGCGCGCCGGCCTGCTGGTGCCGATGGTCTGCGCCAGCTACGGCGGCGACCTCGCCGTGCTGTCGCACCTGCCCGGCTATGCCGGCCTGCGTTCCGCCTGCGAGGAATGTGGCGTCACTCTGTTGGAGGCGCCGATGAGCATCACCGGCATGGTCAACGTGGGCGAAGGCGCGGTGACGCTGGGTTTTGCCGCCGAGGAGCACGAGGCCGTATTCTGAGTGCGGAAGCCCGACGGCAGGAAACATCCGGCTGCAGGGCCGGCGATGCGACGCATGTTTCCGCCGGTTCCCGGTCCACGGTGCCCGTCCGAAGCTTCCAGCGCCGTGCATTGCCACCGAATCGCCGTCAGGCAGCCGTGCGCGGTGCCGCATCATCGAACGAACCCGGATACCCGCCACCGGCGGACGGTTGCGAAAGCAGGAAGATTCCACTGGCATGACAGCAAACCAGCCCCCCACTTCCACACGGGCGCGCGATGCCAGCCTGCCTCAGCCGGTTTCCCAGCTGCTCCGCGAGGCGGGCAGGGCCCTGAGCCTCGACCGGATCGCACTCGCCGGACAACTGCTGGACAAGGCCCTGGCGCTCGCACCCGGCAACGCCGAAGTCCTGCGACTGCTGGGCGTTGCCGCCTTGATGGGCGGCGACCACTCCCGCGCCATCTCGCATCTGCGCGGCGCGCTCGCAGCGAACCCGGACGACGCCGCCGTCAACATGACGCTGGGCAACGCCCTGTTCGAGACCGGCGAAGCCGATGCCGGCCTGGCATGCCTGCAGTGCGCCTGCGAACTCGCCCCCGGAAGCGCTGCGGCCTGGTACAACTTCGGCCGCGCCCTGCAGGTGTCCTCCCGCATGGAGCAGTCCCGCGAAGCCCTGCAGCGCGCCGTGACGATCGACCCGGGATACGCCAGGGCGCGCAATGCACTGGCCACCGTGCTGACCACCCTGGGCGACATACCGTCCGCCGTGGCGATGCTGCGTGAAACCCTGCACCGGCAGCCCGACAATGCCGACGCCTGGTTCGCCCTGGGCAACATGAAGACCGAATCCTTCGGCAGCGACGACGCCACACAACTGCGCAACCTGTTCCGTCGCCCCGGCGTATCCGACGATTCGCGCATCCTGCTCGGCTTCACCCTCGCCAAGGCACTGGAGGACCAGGCCGACTACGCAGCGGCATTCGATGTCGTGCGCGAGGCGAACGCCCTGAAACGCCGGCACCTGTACTGGGACCGAAGCGAGGAGCGGGCTCGCGTCGACGCCATCGCCGGTGCATTCTCTGCCCCGCTGCCCCGACCGCTGGACGCCACGCTTGGGCAGGAGGTCATCTTCGTGGTGTGCCTGCCGCGCTCCGGTTCCACCCTGACCGAGCAGATCCTCGCCTCCCATCCGGAGGTCGCGGGCGGCGACGAGATCCAGACACTGCCCGATATCCTCAATGAGGAATCCGAGCGCCGTGGCCTGCCGTTTCCCCAGTGGGTATCTGCAGCCACCGCCGAAGACTGGCACCGCCTGGGCAAGGCATACCTGGCGCGCACCAGCCACTGGCGCCGGCAGCGCCCACGCCACACCGACAAGAACGTCAGCAACTGGGCCTTCGTGGGCGCAGCGCTGGCCATGCTGCCCGGAGCCCGGGTCGTGAACTCGCGCCGCGATCCGCTGGAAACCTGCTTTGCCGGCTACCGGCAGCTGTTCGCCACCGGGGTGCATTTCAGCTACGACCTGGACGACATGGCGGACTATTTCGCCGGCTACGATCGTTTGAGCAAGCTCTGGCGGCAACAATTCCCGCAGCGGTACTTCGAGCACGAGTACGAATCGCTGCAGCGGGATCCCGAGGGACAGATTCGCCGCCTGCTGGATTTCTGCGGACTTCCGTTCGATGCCGCCTGCCTCGCCTTCCACCAGACTCCGCGCACCGTGCTCACCGTCAGCTCGGCGCAGGTGCGGCAGTCGTTGCGCCAGGACACCGCGCGCGGCCCGCTTTACGGCGACAAGCTCGAACCGCTGCGCGCCAGGCTCCGCGCGGCCGGGTTGCTGCCGGCGGATGCCTGATTCCTCACATCCACAACGATGCCACGCCTGCCCGCCCTGCCCGTCTGTATCGCGCTGATCGGCGCCGGCCTGCCGGTGCCCAGCCTCGCGCAGACGGTCTACCGATGCACGGGCACGCACGGCGAGGCCAGCTACCAGTCCGCACCCTGTCCCGGCACCCAGCGCCAGCGGCGGATCACCCTCGACGTGCCACCGGCGCCGCCGTTGCCGCCACCAGCACCCGCGCCGGCGGCCAGCGCGCCGCCGGTGGCGGCGACGCCCCAGCCGCCACCGCCACCCGCCGCGCCGATACCCGTGCTTTACCAGTGCGTGCGCGCCACCGACGGCAAGAGCTACCTCAGCCGCAACGGCACGCCGCCGGGCTACTACGCGCCACTGGGCATCGTGGGCGTGCCCACCTCGCTCGCGCAGCAATACAACGCGGCCAACCACATGGGTCGCGACCCGCCCAATGCCGCGATGGTCTCCGGCTACTACACCTTCGTGCAGGACCGCTGCCGCGAACTGGACGCGGAGGAAACCTGCGCGGCGCTGCGCAAGGACTGGAGCGAGAACGAGCGCCGGCTCGGCCGCGCCTTCAAGAGCGACCAGCCGCCGCTGCTCCGCCGCGAGACCGAACTGCGCGCGCAACTGCAGGGCTGCGGCGGGCCATGAGCAAGCCTCGCACGAGCGGGCACGCCCCGCGTCCCGCACCACTGGAACGCATCCGGCTGGATTCGCCCAACAGGCTGCAGGCAGGACGGACGACGACATGACGACTTCCGCATTCGGCGAGAAAGAGTACGACGACACCACCTTCAGGGAACTCGAGCTCGCGGGCGCCACCATCGACGGCATCCGCTTCCGCGACTGCAGCTTCGTCCGCTGCAATTTCAGCGCAGCCACGCTGACGCATTGCCGCTTCAGCGATTGCGAGTTCGTCGACTGCAACCTCAGCCTCGCCAGGCTCGCCGGCAGCGGCTTCTCCGGCGTCGGCTTCACCGACTGCAAGCTGGTCGGCATCGACTGGACGGTGGCCCACTGGCCTGCGGTGCGGATGGCCGGCGCCCTCGCCTTCACCCGCTGCGCACTGAACGACTCGACGTTCTTCGGACTCGACCTGCGCGAACTCAAGGTGATCGACTGCCGTGCCGTCGACGTCGACTTCACCGAAGCCCGCTGCGAGGACGCGGACTTCAGCCGCCCCGACCTGCGCGACAGCCTGTTCCGCAAGACCCGGCTCGCCCGGGCGAACTTCGCCGAAGCGCGGAACTACCGCATCGACGTCTTCGACAACGACATCAAGCAGGCGAAGTTCAGCCTGCCCGAAGCGGTATCGCTGCTCTACAGCCTCGACATCGAGCTCGAGGAATGACGGTCCGCCACGCCGCTAGAAGCCGTAGCTGAGAAACCCGCCGTCCACACCCAGCACCTGGCCGGTGATGTAGCTGGCCGCGGGCAGGCACAGGAAGGCGACCGCCGCGGCCACTTCCTCCGGCTCGCCGATGCGCTTGAGCGGCGTGCGTTCCAGCACCTCTTCCAGGTAATCCTCGTCGGCCAGCGCGGTATCGGTGCGCTGGGTGCGGATGTACCACGGCGCCACCGCGTTGACGCGGATGCCGTCCACCGCCCATTCCGCGGCGAGGTTGCGGGTGAGCTGGTGCAGCGCGGCCTTGCTCATGCCGTAGGGCGCGCCGGTACGCACGTGGGTGACGCCGGAAACCGAGCCCACGTTCACGATCGCCGCGTTCGCGTGCTGCACCAGCTGCGGATGCGCCAGCCGGCACATCTCGAACGCCGCGAACACGTTCAGTTCGAAGATCGTGCGGTAGTCGTCGTCATACTCCAGCACCGGCTTCGGCACGTTGCCACCGGCGTTGTTGACCAGCAGCGACAGCGGCAGGCCGAGGTCGGCTACCCAGTCGAACACTGCGAGCCTGTCCTCCGCCTCGGACAGGTCGGCGCCCAGCGCGTAGACCTGGATGCCCTCGTGCTCGTCGGCCAATTCCACCCGCACCTGTTCGAGGTAATCCTCGTCGCGCGCCACCAGCAGCAGATTCGCCCCCAGCCCGGCCAGCTCATGCGCGACGGCATAACCGATGCCCTTGCTGGCGCCGGTGACCAGAGCGGTATGGCCATGCAACTGCCAGGCGTCGATGCGGCTGTTCATGGGGCGAGCTTACACGATGGCCTTGCTGGCGAAACCATGCAGCGGGACACTCTGCGCAGGCATTCCACGAGGCTTGTGCCATGAAATCCCTGTTGCCGTTGCTGTGCCTGCTTGCTCTCGCCGCCTGCTCCGGCAAGCCGCCGACACCCAGGGCCGCTGCTCAGCCGGCCGCTACGGCCAGCAGCCGCGTCGCCACGCCGTGGGATGCGATGAAGGCCGACGAGCAGCGCGCGAAGGACGTGCAGAAGATCGTGGACAAGCAGGCCGAGGACCAGCGCAAGCAGATCGAGGCGCAGACGCAGTGACAGGCTATCGCCAGACAGCCTGTCACTGCTGCGATCCATGGATCGATCGCACGCCGACCAATCACGCCAGTGATTGATCGGCGAGTCAAGAAAGTGCATGGATGCACTTTCTTGAAAATCAGCAAGGGTCGATTTGGCCGTTTCGGCATCCAAGCCGCTTGCCTCGCGACGCCAGAGCCAGCATCGTGCGGCGCATGAACGCCACCGCCAACGCCATGCCTCCCTTGCTGGAGATCGACGACGCCACCGTGCTGCGCGGCGGCCAGCCCGTGCTCGACCGCTTCAACCTGCGCGTGGACGCGGGCCGGCATACCGCGATCCTCGGCGCCAACGGTTCGGGCAAATCCACCCTGGTGCAGCTGGTCGCGCGCCAGCTCTACCCGCTGGTGCCGGACAACGGCCGCAGCCCGGTGCGCGTGTTCGGCCGCAGGCACTGGAACGTGGCCGAGCTGCGCGGCCTGCTCGGCATCGTCTCGCCGTCCGTGCAGCACGACTACACCAGCGAGATGCCGCTGGAAGTGTTCGACGCGGTGGTCTCCGGCTTCTTCGCCGCGCGCGGGCTGGGGCTGGATCACCAGGTCGGCGCGGACATGCGCGAACGCGCGCGCGATGCGCTCGAACAGCTCGAAGCCGGCCATTTGATCGGCCGCGAAATGGCCAGCCTGTCCACCGGCGAGGCACGCCGCGTGCTGATCGCCCGCGCCCTGGTGCACCGGCCGCGCGCGCTGCTGCTGGACGAACCCTGCGCGGGGCTGGATCTCGCCAGCCGCCGCCGCTTCCTGGAAAGCCTGCGCGCGCTGGCGCGCGGCGGCACCACCCTGCTGCTGGTGACCCACCACGTCGAGGAGATCATCCCCGAGATCGGCCAGGTGCTGCTGCTCAGGCAAGGCCGCGTGTTGCGACAGGGCGACAAGGCTGACGTGCTCACCAACGACGCGCTGGGCGAGGCGTTCGGCATGCCGGTGCGCTTGACGCGCCACGGCGAGTGGTACCACGCCGCCGTGGAGATCCCGTAGGTCGGGATTCATCCCGACAACACCCTCCCAGGACATCAGGTCGGGATGAATCCCGACCTACGCCATCCACTGCGCAACCGCCGGTCCCGCAGTGGCAGGCCGGTTGAGCGACGCAACAATCAATGCGGCGAGCAGAAACAATAGGCGTAGACGTTCGGCGTGCCGGCCCTGGCGTCCCGCAGCAGTGAAAGTTCCGGCGCCAGCGCGTGGATCTGCGCGAACCACGGCGGCAGCCGCACGCCCCAGGACTGCAGCAGTTGCACGCCGGCGCTCTGGCCGAAGCCGAGCATGAAGCGCTCGAACGCGCCCAGCGGCGCCTGCTGGTAGCGCACCGGGTAATCCTTGCCCAGCTTGGCGAGGCCGGCGGCCTCGGCCACCGCCTCGTCCTGGCCACCGAGCTGGTCGACCAGGCCGCGGTCGAGCGCCTGGCTGCCGGTCCACACGCGACCCTGGGCGATCGCGTCGACGTCGGCGAAGCTCTTACCGCGCGCCTTGGCCACGCCGCCCACGAAGTCGCGGTAGCCCTTGTCGATGATCGCCTGGATCACCGAACCCACCTTGGGATCGAGCGGCCGGGTGATGTCGAAGACGCCGGCCATCGGGCCGGTGGCCACGCCGTCGCTGGTGATGCCGAGCTTGGCCAGCGTGTTCGGCACCGTGTAGTACATGCCGAAGATGCCGATCGAACCGGTGATGGTGTTCGGCTCAGCGAGGATGCGATTGGCGTTCATCGAGATCCAGTAGCCGCCGCTGGCGGCCACGTCGCCCATCGACACCACCACCGGAATGCCGGCCTCGCGGGTCAGCTCGATCTCGCGGCGGATCTGCTCGGCGGCGTATACCTCGCCGCCGGGCGAGTCCACGCGCAGCACCAGCGCCCTGGTGCGCTTGTCCTCGCGCGCGGCGCGGATCAGCGCCGCGGTGGATTCACCGCCGATCGAACCCGGCGGACGCTTGCCGCCGGCGATCTCGCCCTCGGCCACCACCACGGTCACGCCGGGCGCGAACAGGTTGCCGTCAGGCAGATCGGCGGCGTAATGCGCCAGGTCCACCGCGCGGAAGCCGTGGCCGTTCTTCGCGGCGGGTACGCCCTGGGCATGCAGCATCGCGATCAGCTGGGCGCGGGTGGCGGTGCCGTCGATCAGGTGTTCGTCCAGCGCCAGCCTGGCGAGGTCGCCCTGGGTACTGGCGATGGTCTGCGGCAGATTGTCGATATCGGCACGCAATGCCGAGGGATCGAGCTTGCGCAGCTTCGCCACCTCGGTGAGGTATTCGTCCCACAGGCCGCCCATCCAGTAGCCATCGGCCTCCTTCGAGGCGGGCGAGGCATGGTCGAGAATGTACGGCTCGGCCGCGCTCTTGAACTGGCCCACGCGGAACAGGTGTACCTGCACGCCGAGGCGGTCGAGCATGTCCTTGTAGAACAGACGGTAGTTCGCCAGGCCCGTCGCCATGACGCCGCCCTGTGGATCGATGTAGAGCTTGTCGGCGTGGGCGGCCAGGTAGTACTGCCCCTGCTCGAGGCTCACGGCCCAGGCGAGCACCGGCTTGCCGGTCTTGCGGAAACGGTCCAGCGCGGCACCGACCTCGCGCAGCGCGGCGAAGCCGCCCGCCTGCAGCTTGTCCACGCGCAGCACGATGCGGCTGATCCGGTCGTCCTTGGCCGCGCTGTCGATGGCGCGGACCAGGTCGCGGACCTGTACCTGCTCCACGCCGTCGCCGGTCATGCGGCCGACGGCGCGCGAGAACGCATCGGCGCTGTACTGCTCCACCAGCGCGCCTTCCGGCGCCAGCACCAGCACCGTGCGATCGTCGACCCGGTTCGCCCGGCCGCCGATGAACAGCGCCAGGAGGAACACGGCGAGGAGCCCGAAGAAGATCGTGTTGATGATCACCAGCCGGGTGATGTTCAGACCGCGGCCCAGGCCGAGCATGAAGCGGCCGAACCCGCCGCGCCGGCGCGGGGGTGGAACGGGCTGGGGCCGGCCCGGAAGGGGCGGGGGCACGGCGTCGTGGCGATCCGACATCTAGGCGTTTCCTCGAGGGTTGCGCCCAGCGTAACGCGTCGGACCGTTGGTATCACGTGTGGAATGGCATGGGGTTGGCGGAGTGGCTGCTCCGCCAGAACCGCGCGAAGAGGAGGATGGCGGCCATGCTGAGACCGGCGATCAGGCCCATCCACATGC
>DATEKS010000086.1:0-13268 GCA_035277325.1 Rhodanobacter sp. | reverse complement strand
CGCCCGCAGGGCGGCCCCGAAGGGGCGAGCGCAGCGAGTCATCCAGCGCCTTTGCGTTCAACGATCTACAGGCACTGGATCCCGGCTTTCGCCGGGATGACGGGCAAAATCAGAGTTTCCCTAGCGCCGGAAACAAGAAGGGCCGCACGATGGCGGCCCTTCCCGTATCGATCGGACGGATCCGATTACTTCTTCATCAACTTGGCGAGCGTCTTGCCGAGGTCGGCAGGCGACTTCACCGTGGTGACGCCAGCCTTCTCCAGGGCGGCGAACTTAGCCGCCGCCGTGCCCTTGCCGCCGGAGATGATCGCGCCGGCATGGCCCATGCGCTTGCCGGCCGGGGCCGAGGCGCCGGCGATGAAGGACACCACCGGCTTCTTGACGTACTCGCCGATGAACTCGGCGGCGTCTTCCTCGGCGCTGCCGCCGATCTCGCCGACCATGATGATGCCTTCGGTCTGCGGGTCGTCCTGGAACAGCTTGAGGCAGTCGATGAAGTTGAGGCCGTTGATCGGGTCGCCGCCGATGCCGATGCAGGTGGACTGACCCAGGCCCTCGTTGGTGGTCTGGAACACGGCTTCATAGGTCAGCGTGCCGGAGCGCGACACGATGCCGACCTTGCCCGGCTGGTGGATGTGGCCCGGCATGATGCCGATCTTGCATTCGCCGGGGGTGATCACGCCGGGGCAGTTCGGCCCGATCAGCACGGTTTCCGGATGCTGCGCCAGCACGTTCTTCACGCGCAGCATGTCCAGCACCGGGATGCCCTCGGTGATCGCCACGATCACGCGGATACCCGCGTCGACGGCCTCGAGGATGGAGTCGGCCGCGAACGGCGGCGGCACGAAGATCACCGACGCGTCGGCGCCGGTTTCGTCGACGGCCTCGGACACCGAGTTGAAGACGGGCAGGCCGATGTGCTCACTGCCGCCCTTGCCGGGGGTGACGCCGCCCACGACCTTGGTGCCGTAGTCGATCGCCTGCTGGGCGTGGAAGGTGCCCTGCTGGCCGGTGAAGCCCTGCACCAGCACCTTGGTGTTCTTGTTGATGAGAACGGACATGACTTAACTTCTCCTCACTTCGCGGCAGCCACGGCTTTCTGCGCCGCGTCGTTGAGATCGTCGGCCGGCGTGATCGCCAGGCCGGAGTTGGCCAGCAGCGCACGGCCCTGTTCCACGTTGGTGCCCTGCAGGCGCACCACCACCGGGATCTTCAGGCCCACTTCCTTCACCGCGGCAATGATGCCCTCGGCGATCATGTCGCAGCGGACGATGCCGCCGAAGATGTTGACCAGGATGGCCTTGACCTTGTCGGACGAGGTGATCAGCTTGAACGCCTCGGTGACGCGCTCCTTGGTGGCGCCGCCGCCCACGTCGAGGAAGTTGGCCGGCTCGCCGCCCGCCAGCTTGATCACGTCCATGGTGGCCATGGCCAGGCCGGCGCCGTTGACCATGCAGCCGATGGTGCCGTCCATCGTCACGTAGTTGAGGTTGTTCTGCACCGCGGCGGCTTCGGCGGCGTCTTCCTGGGTAAGGTCGCGCATCGCGGCCAGGTCGGCGTGGCGGAACTCGGCGTTGTCGTCGGAGTTCACCTTGCCGTCCAGCGCGGCGAGGTTGCCGTCGGCGAGGATCGCCAGCGGGTTCAGCTCGACCAGCGAGAGGTCCTTCTCGTTGAACAGCTTGTACAGGCCCAGCATGATCTTGGTCAGCTGGCCGACCTGCTTGGCGTTGAGATCCATCGCGAAGCCGAGGTTGCGGCACTGGTAGGGCTGCAGGCCTTCCACGAAGTCCACCACGATGGTGTGGATGTCCTCGGGGGTGTCCTTGGCCACCTGCTCGATGTCCACGCCGCCGTGCTTGGAGGCGATGAAGGAGACGGACTTGCTGTCGCGATCCACCAGGATCGACAGGTACAGCTCCTTGGCGATGTCGGTGGCGTCGGTGACCAGCACCAGGTTCACCGGCAGCGCGCGGCCAGCCGACTGGTAGGTCTCCATCTTGGTGCCGAGCATGCCCTTGGCGGCAGCGCGCACGTCATCCAGGCTGCGGCAGAACTTCACGCCGCCGGCCTTGCCGCGGCCGCCTGCGTGGATCTGCGCCTTGACCATCCATTGGCTGCCGCCCAGCGCCTTGGCGGCGTCGACGGCGGCATCGGGGGAGTTGGCGACCTTGCCCGGCGGTACGGTGATGCCGTACTGCGCGAACAGTTCTTTGGCCTGGTATTCGTGGAAATTCATTCGATAGCCTCGAGCGAACGGGGAAACACGAGCCTCGCGCGGAAGGAACGCGGCGCGGGCTTGCGGGGGGTCGGACGGCGCGGACGCTGCCGGCTTGCGACGCACGCGGCGATGTCCCGACGGGGCGGGAACCGCGCGAAACGGCCGCCCATTTTCGCGGAAGCCGCCCCCGATGGAAAGGGGCGGTCCCGGAAACGCCCCTGGAACCGGCCCGGAGCATGGCCTGCCATCGGCCCGGAGGAGCCCGCGCACCCCGGGCGATCCGCCATCGTCAGGCAACGGCTGGCGGGTCGCCACCGCCGGCCTGGCGGCCCAAAGTTTTCGGCAAGGCAACCCTGTACCTATACTCCGCCGTGACCGTCCCGGAGTGCCGTGCACCGTGTCCAGCACCGTTCTGCCGCAGCTCAATGCCCAGCGCGCCGTCCCTGCGGCGATCCGCCACGAGATGCTGTTCCTGAACAGCTTCCGGCTGATCCAGGCGCTGGTCTACATCGGGCTGGCGTTCGCGCCGATGCAGATCGGTGGCGTGCCGCTCGCCTCGCCGCGGCTCGCCCTGCTGGTCATCCTGCCCTATCTGTTGTTCGCCATCGCGGCGCTGGCGCTGACCAGGCGCTGCGTGCCCTACGCGAAGGTGACCGTGTCGATCTGGCTGGTGGTGGACATCGCCGCCGCGGTGCTGGCGCTCAGCGCGATCGACTACGCGCGCATCGGCATCGCGATGATGCTGGCGGTGAACCTCGGCGTGGGCGCGCTGATCCTGTCGCTGCGGCTGTCCAGCTTCTTCGCCGCGCTGGCCACGCTGGGCCTACTGGCCCACGCGCTTCTGGCCGCACCCGGCAGCGCCTTCGGCGACCGCAACCTACTGGAATCGGCGCTGTTCGGCCTGGCCTATTTCGCGATCACCACACTGTGCCACGTGCTGGGGCGGCAGCTGCGCGCCAGCGAGGCGCTGGCCGAACAGCGCAGCACCGACCTCGCCAACCTGTCGCAGGTCAACGAGCTGATCATCCGCCGCATGAAGACCGGCGTGCTGCTGGTGGACGACGCCAACCGCATCCACCAGATCAACGAGTCGGCCTGGATGCTGCTGGGCAATCCCAGTGCGGACCAGCGCGACCTGGGCCGGCTGGCGCCGGAACTGTCGCGCCGGCTATATCACTGGATGACCTCGGGCAAGCTGGACGAGACCGCCACCCAGCTCGCCGACGGCGTGCCCGAGGTGGTGCCGCGCTTCTCCCGCCTCGCGCCGAACGACGACTCGCTGGTGCTGATCTTCCTCGACGACACCTCGCTGGTGTCGCGCCGCGCCGAGGAACTCACGCTCAGCTCGCTGGGCCGGCTTTCGGCCTCGATCGCACACGAGATCCGCAACCCGCTGGCGGCGATCCGCTACTCCGCGCAGCTGCTGGCCGAGTCGGAAAAAATGGACAGTTCCGACCAGCGCATGGTGGAGATCATCAACAACCATTGCGTGCGGCTCAACGAGATCATCGAGAACATCCTGCAGCTGTCGCGGCGCGAGCGCTCGCGGCCGGAAACGCTGGACCTGGGCCGCTGGGCACAGGGCTTCGTGGACGAATACAAGCTCGGCAACGACATCGGCAACGACACCCTGCGCGTGGTGGTGGGCGGCGCCACCGCGGTGGCCGCGATGGCTGACCCGCAGCAGCTGCAGCAGGTGATGTGGAACCTGGTGCAGAACGCGCTGCGCTACGGCCGCCTGCCCGGCGAGCCGGCACGGGTGATGGTGATCGTGCGCAACGGCGAGCACGGCGAACCGATCCTGGAGGTGACCGACCGCGGCCCCGGCATCGCGCCGAAGGTGGCCGCGCAGATCTTCGAGCCGTTCTACACCACCCACGAATACGGCACCGGCCTCGGCCTGTACCTGGCGCGGCAGATGGCCGAGGCGAACCAGGCCTCGCTGGAATACGTGCGCGTGGCCGGCGGCGGCAGCTGCTTCCGCCTGCTGCTCACCCCGCCACAGATGAACCGGCTGGCCGGCGAGGCCGCCGTCGGCTGAGAGCTCGCCCCCTCAGGTCCGCTCCGGGGGCGACTTGCTGCAGTCAGCTTCGTCGAAGCGACGAGGATGCAGGCTCAGTTTCCAGATTCGGCGCGGCGTGGCCGCACCGCATATCGCGTAGGCGGGAGCTGCTCCCAAATCCTCGATACAACCGGCTTGTAATCCCGGCGGATTGAATCAGGCCATTTCTCTTGGTTCCTTCTCTTGACTCCGGGCATCCTGCCCTCCGCCCTTCGGGCCGGCTTCGCCGTTCACCGCCGCTCCTGTGGCGGCGTGGGCCAGCAAAGAGGAAGGAACTCGGGCGCCGGCTGGCGTCCGAAACCGCCTTGTCGCTTGCAAAAGAGCGAAAGCAAAAGCCTCCCCTCTCCCAGCAGTGGGAGAGGGGAAATAGGGGGCTTCGGACAGGCTCTAAAAGCCAGATCAGGTCGCCCGCACGATCAAACTGGTCGGCAACATCTGCGAGACCACCGGCTGCCCATCGATCAGCGCCAGCACCTTGCGCGCCAGCAACACGCCGCCCTCCTGCCAGTTCTGCCGCACCGTGGACAGCGGCGGCAGGAAGCTGGCGCCATGCGGGGTGTCGTCGTAGCCCACCACCGAAACGTCGTTCGGCACCGACAGGCCCTGCTCCACCAGCGCGCGGATCGCGCCCATCGCCAGCAGGTCGCTGCAGGCGAAGATCGCATCGAAATGCACCTTGCGGCTGGCCAGCGAGCGCACCGCGTCGACGCCCGACTCCAGCGTCCAGTCCACCCGCTGCAACAGCAGCGGCTTGATGCCGTGCCCGGCCAGCTCGTCCACGAAGCCGTGCAGGCGCTGGGCCATTTCCGGATGGTCGGAGTTGCCGATAAACACCGGGTGGCGCCGCCCGATCGAGAGGAAACGCTCGGCCACGCTGATCCCGCTGTGGCGGTTGTCGCTGCCGACCACGATGTGGTTGTCGTGCGCCGACTCGGCGCCCCACACCACCATCGGCAGGCCCAGGCGGTCGTACAGCTTCACCGCGTCCTGGTGCACGCCCTGGCCCAGCAGGATCAGTCCGTCGGCAGCCTGCACCGCGGCGTTGGCCGCGTCGTGGCGGGTAGTCAAGAGCACGCTGTAGCCGGCCGAGGTCAGCTCCTGCGAGATGCCGCCCAGCAGCGACAGCGGGTACGGATCCCACATGGTGCGGCCGGCCGAGGGCTTCATCTCCACGATCACCGCCACCGTGTGGCTGCGCCGCAGGCGCAGGTTGCGCGCGCTGACGTTGAGCTTGTAGCCGTGCTTGCGTGCCAGCGCCTGGATGCGCTCGCGGGTCTCCGGGGTCACCAGCGGGCTTTCGGCCAGCGCCCGCGACACGGTGATCTTGGACACCCCGGCCAGCTTCGCCAGGTCCGCCATGGTCAGGCCGGATTGCGCCATGGCGGGCGACTTCTTCTTGGCGGAACTCACAGGCAGCCCTCCGGGCGTGATGTGGACGGCACGGGGCCGGCCTGGGTGCCGGCTAGTGTCGCCTGCACGGACGGTGCGTTCAATGCACCAGCCGCCGCGCGGCAGCCCGCTCCGCGCCTGGCTCATAGCGAATGATATCGATATCTTGATATCGATATCATTCGCTCGTATGCTGCGCCCGGATACGCGCCGGAACCGCTGCGGCGCCCGCTGCAGCCACGCGAGGGGAAACATCACGTGCAGACTCATGATGCGGCTCCGCCTGATCTGTCCGCCGATGCGGACACGGCGCCGCATGCCGTGGATGTGACCGATCCCTGGCAGCTCGTGCGCCGCGGCCACGAACGTGCGGGCTTCGCCCAGGACGAAAGCCTGTTCGCCCTCGCCAACGGTTCGCTGGGCGTGCGCGGGGGACTTGAAGAGGACGACAGCCCCAGCCAGGGCTGCTTTCTCGCCGGGGTGTGGGAGCGTTCCCCCATCGCTTACCACGAGCGCTTCACCGGCTATGCCCGCGCCACCGACACCCGCGTGCCGGTGGCCGACGCCAGCCGCATCCGCCTGCGCCTGGGCGACGTGTCTGTGCGGCTGGATGAGGGCGAATGGCTGGCGCTGGAACGCCGGCTCGACCTGCGCACCGGCTGCTACCGGCGCACGCTGCGCTGGCGCGCGCCGGGAGGCGGCACGCTGGAGATCGTCTCGGAACGCGTCGTTCCGCTGGACCGCCCCGGCCTGCTGGCGATCCGCTACCGGGTGCGCTCGCTCGATTACCGCGGCCCGGTCGCGCTGGAATCCGCGATCGACACCGCACGCGCCGCCGTCGCCCAGGGCGACGATCCGCGCATCGGCGCGCATCTCAACGGCGGTCTGCGGCTGCACGGCGTCCAGGCCGATGCGGAACTGGCCTGGGTGGCCCAGTACACCACCCACAGCGGCATCCGGCTGGTCTGCGCACAGACACACCGCCTCGCCGATGACGCACTGAGCTTCCAGGGCGCCACGCATACCCCGCACGGCGTGCTGCAGACCTGGGCCGGCACGCTCGCCCCCGGCGGCGAGCTGGCGCTGGAGAAATTCGCCGCCTGGGCCTGGTCGCAGCCCGACGCCACGAGCGCGGTCGATCCCGTCCTGCTGTCCAGTGCCACGGAAACACTGGAATCGGCCGGCCACGCAGGCTTCCCCTCCCTGCTGGCCGGCCAGGCGGGGCAACTCGAGGCGCTGTGGCGCGTCGCCGACCTCGCCATCGACGGCACGCCGGAAGTGGAACAGGCGCTGCGCTTCAACCTGTTCCAGCTGTTCCAGTCCGGCAGCCGCGACGACCACGGCAGCGTCGCCGCCAAGGGCCTCACCGGCGAGGGCTACGAGGGCCACTGCTTCTGGGACGCCGAGGCCTTCATGCTGCCGGTGCTGGCCACGGCGGCACCGCAGCTGGCACGGCACATGCTGGCCTGGCGCCATGCCACGCTGGATCGCGCCCGCGCCCACGCACGCGAGCTGAACCACGCCCGCGGCGCGTTGTATCCGTGGCGCACCATCGCCGGCGACGAATGCTCGGCCTACTTCCCCGGCGGCTCGGCGCAGTACCACATCAACGCCGCCGTCGCCTGGGCGATCCGCCTGTACGTGGACGCCAGCGGCGACGAGGACTTCCTGCGCGCGATGGGCGCCGAGATGCTGTGCGAGACCGCGCGCATCTGGCTGCAGGCCGGCCACTACAACCCGCGCCGCGGCGGCGCGTTCTGCATCCACGAGGTGACCGGGCCGGACGAATACTCCGCCCTGGTCGACAACAACCACTACACCAACCGCATGGCGCAGCGGCACCTGCGCGACGCCGCCGCCACGATCGAGTGGCTGGCCGCCACCCACCCGGCCGACCACGCCGCGCTGGCACGGCGCATCGGCCTGGCCGACGACGAAGCCGCGCAATGGCGCCGTGCCGCCGACGCGATGTTCCTGTCAGTGGACGCCGAGCTGGGCATCTTCCCGCAGAACGACGGCTTCCTCGACAAGCCGCGGCTGACGCCGGAGCAGATGCGCGATCCTTCGTTGCGTCCGTTGCTGCTGCATTGGCATCCGCTGACCATCTACCGCCACCAGGTGTGCAAGCAGGCCGACACCCTGCTGGCGCTGGTGCTGGCCGGCGAGGACGTGGACACGGCCGCCAAGCGGCGCAACTTCGACTACTACGAAGGCGTCACCGTGCACGACTCCACGCTGTCCGCCTCCACCTTCGCGGTGCTCGCCGCCGAGACGGGCCGCGAGGCGCAGGCGTACCGCTATTTCCTCGACACCTTGCGGGTGGATCTGGACGACTCGCACGGCAACGCCGGACACGGCCTGCACATGGCGGCGATGGCCGGCAGCTGGCTGGCGCTGAGCTGGGGTTTCGGCGGCCTGCGGGTGCGTGACGGCCAGCCCGCGCTGGCGCCACAACTCCCCGCGGCCTGGCACGGTTACCGCTTCGGCCTGCGCTGGCACGACGCGCAGCTGCGCATCGAAGTGGACGCCACCGGCGTGCGCTACACCCTGCTCGAAGGCGAATCGCTGGACTTTCTGCATCGCGGCCAGCCGCAGCACCTGCGCCGGGGCGAGTCGCTGCAGCTGCCGCATCCGGCCGCGCACGCGCTGAAGGCGGTGATCTTCGACCTCGACGGCGTGCTCGCCGACACCGCGGTTCTGCACCGCGCGGCGTGGCAACAACTCGCCGCCGAGATCGACGCGCCGTTCGACGAGGCGACCGCTGAGCGCATGAAGGGCGTGGATCGCATGGGTTCGCTGGAGATCCTGCTGGAGCGTGCGCCGCGCCACTACAGCGACGCGGAGAAGGCCGAGCTGGCCGCGCGCAAGAACGCCCGCTACGTCGAGCTGATCGACCGCCTCGACCCGCGCCACCTGCTGCCCGGCGCGCGCGGGGCGGTGGAGTCGGTGCGCGACGCGGGGCTGAAGACCGCGCTGGCCTCGGCCAGCCGCAACGCGCCACAGCTGATCGAACGGCTGGGCATCGCCGGGCTGTTCGACTACGTGGTCGACGCCGGTCGCGTCGAGCGTTCCAAGCCCGACCCGGAGATCTTCCTCGCCGCCGCCGCCGGCCTCGGCGTGGCGCCGGCGGAATGCCTCGGCGTGGAGGACGCCGCGGCAGGCATTGCAAGCATTCACGCCGCGGGGATGGCGGCGGTAGGAATCGGCGAGGCGGAGGCCCTGGCCGAGGCAGACGTGCTGTTGTCGAACATCGCCGCGTTCGACATCGGCCGGATAACAACGACAAGCGGCCCATCGGCTCGGCTTCCCGCCGCTGCCGCATCACCACGCAACCAGAACTGATGGGGAGTCAGAACATGAGCACCCGGATACTCACAAGCTTGACCCTGTCCGCGGCGATCGCGGCGGCCCTGGCCTCCGGCACCGCATTGGCCCAGGACAACGCGCAGGCCACCGGCAGCACCCCGGCGACCACGGCTGCGAAGAAAGGTGGCGACAAGACGAAAAAGGTCCAGTCGCTGGAAACCGTCGTCGTCACCGGTTCGGCCAGCACCGTGGGCGTGCGCAAGATCGACGCCAGCTACTCGATCACCACCGCCTCCGCGGCACAGATCCAGCAGGACAACCCACGCAGCGCCGCCGACCTGCTGAAGATCTCGCCCGGCGTGTGGCCCGAGTCCACCGGTGGCCAGACCGGCGCCAACATCGAGATCGCCGGCTTCCCGGGCGGCGGCGACGCGCCGTTCTACACCAACCAGATCATGGGCACGCCGCTGTACGGCATGCCGTCGCTGTCGTTCTTCGAGCAGAGCTCGATGTTCCGCCTCGACGACACCGTCGACCACGTGGAAATCCTGCAGGGCGGCCCGTCGGTGGTGTTCGGTGACGGCCAGATCGGCCTCACCTCCAACTACATCCTCAAGCAGGGCACCGACACGCCGTCCGGCAGCATCGGTGTCACCTACGGCACCGAGAACCTCCGCCGCGTCGACGGCTTCTACGGCTTCCCGATCGGCAAGGGCGGCTGGTACGGCAGCGTGGGTGGCTTCTACCGCGACTCCGACGGCGTGCGCAATCCGCAGTTCCCCTCCGACAAGGGCGGCCAGCTCACCGCCACGCTGACCAAGGACTGGGACAACGGCTCGCTGGTGTTCTGGGCGCGCGGCCTCGACGACAAGAACCAGTTCATCACCCCGATCCCGCTGATCCAGACCGGCTCCGGCCAGTTCACCGCCTACCCGGGCTTCGATCCGCAGACCGACACCTACTACAGCCGCGCGATGCAGCATGTCTACCTGGAGAGCTACCCGGGCGGCGGCACCAGCGCGAACCTCGCCGACGGCCGCGGCGCCCAGCTCGGCTTCTTCGGCGCGAACTTCGACTGGGATTTCGGCAACGGCTGGGCGGTCAGCGACAAGTTCCTGGTCGACGGCGGCAACATGGACACCAATGCGCTGTTCTCCGGCTCCAACCCGCAGACGCTGAGCAGCTGGGAGAATGCCGGCGGCACCTACCCTGACGGCAATGTCCCTGTCGGGGCCGTGTACACCGCCAACTACACCAACGGCTCCGGCATCGTCACCGACCCTAACGCGGACGTGATCAGCCAGGGCTGGTGGCACATCCACAAGAACCTGAAGAGCGCGATCAACGACTTCCGCATCAGCAAGGAGCTGTTCGAGGGCAACACGCTGACCGCCGGCCTGTACCTGGCGCACTACACCGACAACGACCGCTGGTCGCTCGGCAACCCGATGCTGATGAGCAACACGCCGAACGCCACGCCGATCGCGGTGAGCTACGTGCAGAACGGCCAGACCTACCAGGTCACCAACGGCCAGGGCCTGATCTACAACGGCGGCTACAACATCACCGAGAACGGCACGGCCACCAACAAGGCGTTCTACCTGTCCGATACCTGGAAGGTCGGCCCGTGGATCCTCGACGCCTCGGCGCGACTGGAGAACGAGAACGCCCGCAACACCGTCTGCAACCTGTCCAACGTCGACATCGACGGCAACCCGAACACGCTGTACGACAACAGCGTTTCGATGTGCAACGGCACCTACTCGGTCACCAGCTACAACAAGACCCACACCTCGTGGACGGCCGGCGCCACCTACAAGATCCAGGACGACATGGCGGTCTACGCCCGCGCCAACAAGGGCGTTCACTTCAACAGCTTCGACGACCTGCGCGGCAGCGTCACCGGCGACACGCTGCCGGTGCTGAAGATCCAGAACTTCGAGGCGGGCTGGAAGTACCAGATCCCGGTGTTCAGCGCCGACATCTCGTTCTACCACCGCCAGTTCGACGGCCTGAGCTACCAGCCCTCGAGCTTCGGCGTGCCGTTCGGCGGCAAGACCACCTACGGTTCGGACACCAAGGGCATCAACTTCATCCTGAAGGCCAACACGCCTGACCAGATCTTCTCGGTGACCGCGGTCGGCAATTGGATGGAAGGCCACTACACGCACTTCGAGGGCAACGCGGAGTTCTCCGGCCTCAACGGCATCTTCTACGGCACCTACCAGGGCAAGCAGCTGCAGCGCCAGCCGAAGTTCCAGGTCCGCCTGACGCCGGCCCTGCGCTTACCCACGGCCTACGGCGACCTGCGCCTGTGGGTGACCATGGAATACGTGGGCAACCACACCCAGGACCAGCTCGCCCTGCAGCAGCTGGGCACCTACACCGACTTCAGCGTGGGCGCTCAGTACAACTACGGTCCGCACTGGCTGTTCACCCTGGTCGGCTCCAACGTGACCGACACGCTGGGCCTCACCGAATCGAACTCGCGCATCGCCGGCTCGGCGGCCGGTGCGTCGGGCGTAATCCTGGCGCGTCCGCTGGAAGGCCACGAGTACAACCTGCAGGTGAAGTACCAGTTCTGATGAAGCCCTGATGTTGCTCGTCGTCCCGGCGAAGACCGGGACGACGAGCAGGAAACCGATGGTTCAGACCCTCCCTGAGCTAATGTTTACCCCGCGTAGCGGCCCGGATTGCGCGATGGCGGTTCGGGCCGTCTTTTTCCGCAAGGCCCACCCGCACGAGGTGCGCATGAATCGTTTCCGCATGATCGCCGCGCTCGCGCTGACCTACGTGGTCTTCGCGATCCTGCTCAACAGCGTGGGCACGGTGATCCTGCAATCCATGGCCAGCTTCGGCGTGGGCAAGACCGAAGCCAGCCTGCTCGAACTGTTCAAGGACCTCACCATCGCCGTGGTTTCCTTCGGCGTGGCCTCCTTCCTGCCGCTGATCGGCTACCGGCGCGCGATGATCCTGGCGCTGGCGCTGCTCGGCGTCGCCTGCGTGCTGATGCCGCTGTGGCCAGGCTTCCGCACCACCGAGGTGCTGTTCACCTGCGTCGGCATCTCGTTCGCACTGGCCAAGGTCGGCGTGTATTCGTCGATCGGCCTGCTCACCGCCGACCGCGCCGCGCACGGCCGCCTGACCTCGACGATCGAGGGCACCTTCATGCTCGGCGTGCTGGTCGGCAACTGGCTTTTCAGTGCGTTCATCAACCACGCCGACCCCGCCGACCTGGTGTGGCTCAACGTGTACTGGCTGCTGGCCGCGCTGTGCGTGGTGGTGATCGCGCTGCTCGCCGGTTCACGCATGGACGAGTCGGCCGCACACAACGTGCACACGTCGACCATGAAGGGCTCGCTGATCGAGATGCTGCAGCTGTTCGTGCGGCCGCTGGTCTACGTGTTCCTGATCTCGGCCTTCCTCTATGTGCTGATCGAGCAGAGCTTCTCCACCTGGCTTCCGACCTTCAACAACGAGATCCTCAAGCTGCCGAACGCGATGAGCATCCAGCTCGCCAGCATCCTGCCCGGCGCGATCGCACTGGGCCGCCTGGGCGCTGGGCAGGCGCTGCGGCGGATGCACTGGTACACGCTGCTGAACCTCTGCGTGGTCGGCATGGCGGCGATCGTGCTGCTGAGCCTGCCGCTGGCCCGCGATGTCGCGCCAGGCAGCGTGATCGGCTGGCGCAACGCGCCTGTCGCGGCGTACCTGTTCCCGCTGGTGGGGCTGCTGATGGCACCGATCTACCCGGTGATCAACTCGGTGGTGCTGAGCTCGCTGCCCAAGCCCGCGCACGCGGCGATGACCGGGCTGATCGTGATCTTCTCCGCGCTGGGCGGCACCCTGGGTTCGCGCATCACCGCGATCGTGTTCGCGCGCTCCAACGGCATCGATGCGTTCTATTTCTCGCTGCTGCCGATGAGCCTGATCCTCGCCGCGCTGTTCTTCTTCAAGCGCGAGACCGACCGCCACGGCATGGCCGCGGCGATGCCGGGCATCCGCTTCGCGGCGAAATAGCGCCGGCGACGCGCTCGTGTCCATGCCCGCCCCCATGCCGCTCGATGCCTTGCGCCAGGTCGGCGCGCTGCTGCAGGCCGGCGAGCTGCACGACGCGCACGAGCGCCTGCAGGCCATCGTCGCGACACACCCGGACTGCGCGGAGGCGCTGCGCCTGCTCGGCGGCCTGCGCCAGGGCTTCGGCGACATCGAAGGCGCCGAGGCGCTGCTGCGCAGGGCGCTGTCGCTGGACCCTGGCTGGGCGCCCACGCTCGCCACGCTGGGCGAACTGCT
>DATEKS010000085.1:0-6143 GCA_035277325.1 Rhodanobacter sp. | reverse complement strand
CCCCTGGGCCGTCGACACCGCGGGCGCGATCGAACTGGGCCGGCGCATCGAGGATGCCGGCCGCGCACACGCGGGCATCAGCAACTCCGATGGCGCCGGCGTGCAGATGGGCGAGAGCCTGTCGGTGTACGCGAACTCGCACGGGTTCCTGGGCCGCGAGCGCGGCACGCGGCATTCGCTGTCGCTGTCGCTGATCGCCGGCGAGGGCGAGCGCATGCAGCGCGACTACTGGTACGACAGCGTGCGCAGCGCCGGTGATTTCATGAGCGCGCAGGCACTGGGCGACAAGGCCGCCGAGCGCACGCTGGCGCGGCTGGGTGCGCGCAGCCTGTCCACCCGCGAATGTCCGGTGTTGTTCGCGCCCGAGATCGCGCGCGGGCTGGTCGGCCATCTGCTCGGTGCGGTGAGCGGCGGCGCGCTGTACCGCCGCGCCAGCTTCCTGCTCGACCACGCGGGCAAGGCGATCATGCCGGCATGGCTCCACATCGACGAGCGGCCGCACCTCAGGCGTGGCCACGGCTCGGGCAACTTCGACGCGGAAGGCGTGGCCACCGCCGACAGCGCGCTGGTGGAAGGCGGCGTGCTGGCACGCTACGTGCTGGGCAGCTACTCGGCGCGCAAGCTGGGCCTGGCTTCCACCGGCAATGCCGGCGGCATCCACAACCTGCAGGTGGCGCCTGGTGCGGCCGATGGCGAGGCCAGCGATTCCGCCGGCATGCTGCGCCGGCTGGGCATGGGCCTGCTGGTCACCGAGGTGATGGGGCAGGGCGTGAACACCATCACCGGCGACTACTCGCGCGGCGCGGCCGGTTTCTGGGTGGAGAACGGTGTCATCGTCCATCCGGTCGAGGAAATCACCATCGCCGCGAACCTGCGCGACATGTATGCCGGGATACTCGCCACCGGTGCGGACGTCGACCCGCGCTCGCATATCCTCTGTGGCTCGATCCTGGTGAACCGGATGACAGTGGCGGGCGAGTGATTCCTGCGGCATGCTGTACGGGTATTTGACCAGTCCGCGCGTGGACGGCTGCACGTGACGCGTGGTCCACTCACCGGGGAGGATTGCTCATGAGTACACCGTCGGACCAGATGCCGCCATCGCCACCTGCCAACACCGAGGCGAGCAGCGATGATCGCAATGTGGCCATGCTCACCCACCTGTCGGGCTTCATCCTCAGCGTGATCGTGCCGCTGATCGTGTGGCTGATGCACAAGGATCGCGCCGACAAGGCCTACCTGGTGAAGGAATCCAAGGAGGCGCTGAACTTCCAGATTACCGTGCTGATCGGCTACGTGATCTGCTGGATTCTCACCGTTATCGTGATTGGTGCTTTGCTCTCGCCGTTGCTGTGGCTGCTCAACCTGGTGTTCTGCATCATTGCCGCGGTCAAGGTCAGCTCGGATGGCAGCTACCGCTACCCGTTTGCATTGCGGCTGGTGAACTGAACCGTCGCTTCCGTCGATACGGAAAAGCCCGCCGACGGCGGGCTTTTTCGTTCCCGTTTCGTCAGGACAAAACGGCAGGCACCAGAACCACATCGCCGCCTGCGACGGCACCGCCTCTCTAACGCAGCCGCTGCGCCGCGTAATGCGCCAGCTCGGCGAGCAACCCGGCGCGTGCACCCAGCGGTGCGATGGTATCGAGCGCGATCGTCGTGAGTTCGGCCAGCCGCGCGCGCGAGGCGTCCAGACCAATGATCGAAGGGAAGGTGGGCTTGTCGGCGGCTGCGTCCTTGCCGGCGGTCTTGCCGATCACGGCGGATTCGCCTTCCACGTCAAGGATGTCGTCGCGCACCTGGAAGGCCAGGCCCACCGCGGCGGCGTAACGATCCAGCGCATCGAGCGTGGCCTCGTTCGCACCGGAGGCGAGTGCGCCGAGCGTCACCGACGCGCGGATCAGCGCGCCGGTCTTGCAGGCGTGCATGTGCTCCAGTTCGGACAGCGTGAGCCGGCGGCCCACTGCGGCGAGGTCCAGCGCCTGGCCGCCGGCCATGCCGTTGGCGCCGCAGGCACGGCCCAGCGCGTGCAGCATGCGCATGCCGGTGGCGGCATCGGGCGCGGCGCCGGGAGCGGCGAGCAGTTCGAAGGCCAGCGCCTGCAGCGCGTCACCGGCGAGTATCGCCATCGCCTCGCCGAACACGATGTGGCAGGTGGGACGGCCGCGGCGCAGCGCGTCGTCGTCCATCGCGGGCAGGTCGTCGTGCACCAGCGAATAGGCGTGGATCAGCTCCACCGCGCAGGCCGAGGCGTCGAGCATGGCATCGTCGCGGCCCAGCGCGTGGGCGGCGGCGTAGACCAGCAGCGGGCGCAGGCGCTTACCACCGCCCAGCACGGCATAACGCATCGCGCGGTGCAGTTCGACAGGCAATTGCTCGGCGCTGGGCAGGCTGGCATCCAGCGCCTGTTCGGCGCGGCGGATCAGTGCTTGCAGTGCCGGACCGAGGAGCCCGTCGGACTTGAGCCGGTCGGGCTGCAAATCCGTCTGCGCGGCCCATATTTCCGTCGCTTCTTGGCCCATAGAACCACTATGGGCCGGCGAAGCACCGAAAATCTGTCCGCGCGCATCCGAATTTTCGCCTCGACCGTTCAAGTCCGGCGGGCTCCAAGTTCAGTGTTCGGGTTCAAACGGTTCGGCGCTGTCGGGGGCTTCGGGGTCGAGCAGCAGGCGCACGCGCAGTTCGGCCTGCTCCAGCGCGTGCTGGCAGTGGCGGTACAGGCCGATGCCGCGCTCGAAGGAGGCCAGCGATTCGTCCAGGCTCAACTCGCCGCCCTCCATCTTCGCAACCAGCTGTTCGAGCTCGTCCAGCGAATGTTCGAAGTCGGCGGCGGGTGGCGTCTTGGCGGCGGAGGAAGCGGTCTTGGCCATGGCCCGCAACGCTAGCGCAGCGGAGGTCGGGAATCAATGCGACAGAGCACCGTTGCGCTGCCCGGAGCACGGTTTGCAGGCATTTCTGCCGCCTCACGAGCCGGCCCGCCAGAGCGGTTGACTGCCCGCGGCAGCGAACAGCTGCCGGCCGCGCGCGCTGATCCAGCGATCGGCCACCGCGACCAGTGCGTCGCCTTCGTACAGCAGCGGGCAGGCGAGGCGTTGCCATGGCGGCAGTGCGGCCTGCTGGAACAGGTCGCGCAACTCGCGGGTATGCACATCGCCTGCCGGTTTGATGCGCTCGCCGCCCTGTCGCAGGCGTACGGTGAGCGGCGCGGTGAGGCGCGCGTGTTCGTCGTGCAGGCTCAGCCGGCTCCCGTCGGGCAGCGCGAATGGCTCGCCTTGCCAAGAGGTATGCCAGGAGGGATCGACGGCGGGCTGCGGTGCGCGTGCCCACAGGCGCCCCTTCCAGACGTGCAGCTCGGCACCGGGCCAGCGGATGCATGGCGACTGGCCCGGACGGGCCGCGCATTGGCGTTCGATCTGCGCACGCTGCACGGTGGTGGGTGCGGGCAGGCCGCGCGCGTGCAGCCAGTGGTCGAGCAAGGGTTCGCGCAGCGCGGGGGCGAGCGCCAGCCAGCCGGTGGCGTCGAGGCTGCCGCTGGTATCGTCGTGCAGGGCATCGAATGCCGCCAGCCAATGCGTGCGCAAGGCGTCGGCAGCGGCGCGGCTGAGCCTGGCGCTGTGCAGGATGGAATCCACCGCCTGCGGCCAGTACGTGGCGAGGCGCGGCAGGATCTCGTGGCGCAGCCGGTTGCGCGCAAGCCGGGTGTCGGTGTTCGAAGGGTCGTCGATGCAGGGCAGCCGGTGCGCGGCGACGTAGTCGTGCAACTGCGCGCGCGTGGTGTCATGCAGCAGCGGCCGCCATAGTTCGCCGCGACCCAGCGGGCGACGTTCGCGCATGCCCCCCAGGCCTTGCGGGCCGGCGCCGCGCAGCAGCTTCAGCAGCACGGTTTCGGCCTGGTCGTCGCGGTGGTGGGCCAGCAGCAGGATCTCGTCTTGCTGCAGATGTGTTGCAAAGGCAGCGTAACGGGCGCGCCGTGCGGCGGCCTCCAGGCCTTCGCCGCGATGCGTCTCGACCTGCACGCGCACGACCTCGCAGGTCAGGCCGAGGCCGGCGCAGAAGTGACGGCAGTGTTCGGCCCAGGCCGTGCTGTCCGCGTGCAGGCCGTGGTCGACGTGCAAGGCGCGCAGGCCGTGCGCATGCGCCGCAGGCAGCTGGGCCAGCGCGTGCAGCAGGGCAGTGGAGTCGGGACCGCCGCTGCAGGCCACGCACAGCGCGCCGGGCGGTTGGGTGGCGAGGGCGCGGCGCAGCGTGCTCTCGAGTGTCGACGGCTCACTCACGGGTGGCGTTTTTCTTCTTGTGACGCACGTAGATGTGCTTGCCGTTGCCGGACTGGCGCTCCTCGGTCTGGAACAGGCCAATGGCCTTGATCAGGCCGCTGAGCTTGGCGTAACCCCAGTTGCGCGCGTCGAAATCCGGCGCACGCTTGTTGAGCATGCTGCCCACCGCACCGAGGCTCGCCCAACCTTCCTCGTCGTCGGCGTCATCGATGGCATGGCGCAGCAAGTTCACCAGGCGAGTGTCCTGGCGCAGTTCCTGGGCACTCTTGCGTGACGCGGGCTCGGCCGGCTTATCCTCGCCGGTGTCAGGCTTGCCCAATACGTCGGTGTAGATGAAGCGGTCGCAGGCGGCTACGAAGGGCGATGGTGTCTTGCGCTCGCCGAAGCCGTACACGGTGAGCCCGGACTCGCGGATGCGCGAAGCGAGCCGGGTGAAGTCGCTGTCGCTGGAGACGATGCAGAAGCCGTCGAAGCGCCCGGCATAGAGCAGGTCCATCGCGTCGATGATCATCGCCGAATCGGTGGCGTTCTTGCCGACGGTGTAGCGGAACTGCTGGATCGGCTGGATAGAGTGGCGCAGCAGCGCCTCCTTCCAGCTGTTGAGTTCGGGCTTGGTCCAGTCGCCGTAGATGCGCTTGACATGCGCGGTGCCGTACTTCGCGACCTCGGCAAGCAGCCCTTCGACGATGGCCGGGCGGGCGTTGTCGGCGTCGATCAGTACGGCGAGCTTGTCGTGGGCCATGGCGGTTCCCGGCAGCCTGATGATGCGGCCGATGGTAGCGCCAGGCGTGCTGTCGCGCCGTTATTCCTGGAAGGCCCCATGGCCGCGCAGGCGCGCGTAGCGCTGTTCCAGCAAATCAGACTGCGGCATGGCTTCCAGCTCATCGAGCTGGTTCATCAGCACGGCTTTCAGACGGATCGCCATCGAACGCGGGTTGCGGTGGGCGCCGCCCAGCGGTTCGCGGATCAGCTTGTCGATCAGGCCCAGCTCCAGCAGGCGCGGCGCGGTGAGGCCCAGCGCCTCGGCGGCGTCCTTGGCGCGTTCGGCGCTGCGCCAGAGGATGGTGGCGCAGCCTTCCGGGGTGATCACGGAATAGGTGGAGTACTGCAGCATGTTGATGCGGTCGCCCACGCCGATCGCCAGCGCGCCGCCGGAGCCGCCTTCGCCGATCACGGTGCAGATGACCGGCGTCCTGAGGTCGGCCATTTCCAGCAGGTTGCGGGCGATCGCCTCGCTCTGGCCGCGCTCCTCGGCGCCGATGCCGGGGTAGGCACCCATGGTGTCGATCAGGGTGAGCACGGGCAGGCCGAAGCGTTCGGCCATCTTCATCAGGCGCAGCGCCTTGCGGTAACCCTCGGGGCGGGGCATGCCGAAGTTGCGCTTGAGCTTGCCCTTGGTGTCGCGCGCCTTCTGGTGACCCACGATCATCACCGGCCGGCCGTTGATGCGGCCCAGACCGCCCACGATGGCGCCGTCATCCGCGTACATGCGGTCGCCGGCCAGCTCGTGGAACTCCTCGCACATCACGCCGATGTAATCCAGCGTGTACGGCCGCGCGGGATGGCGCGACAGCTGGGCGACCTGCCACGAGCTGAGGTTCTTGAAGATGTCGTTGGTCTTGAGCTTGAGCTTCTCGCGCAGCCGGCCGACTTCCTCGTCGATGTTCATCGCCTGGCCGTTGCTGGTGTGGCGCAACTCCTCGATCTTCGCCTCCAGCTCGGCAATGGGTTGTTCGAAATCGAGGAAGTTGGGATTCATTCGCCGCACTTGGTGACACGGAAGTCCGGCAGTATACCGGGCGCGCAAAAAACCGGGGAACGGGAGCGTATGGGCATCCCGGCGCTCCGGGCGGAGCAGGCCGCGGCACAT
>DATEKS010000084.1:0-25438 GCA_035277325.1 Rhodanobacter sp. | reverse complement strand
CACGTCCACCGCCTTCGGCAGCGCCCGTCCGTCCATCCAGACCTCGCGCCAGACGCGCTGCTGCTCGTAGGCGATGAGCATGCGGACGGGCGCGATGCGACCTGCGTCGGCGCGGGGCTGTTGCCGGGCGGGTCGAGCAGGATGGTGTACTCGCGCACGCTCTTGCCGCTGCCGCCGTGGATCTCGATCAGCAGGTCGAGGAAGGGATCGTTGACCGCGGTGTCGCTGGTGATGCGGATCACCTTGCGTCCGTTGCTGCCGTCGACCACGTCGAAGTGCAGCGGAATCGTGGGCCGCCCCCCGGCGACCCCGGCGCGTGCGAATTCCTCGCCCGAAGCCAGCTGCACGTTGAGCTGCTGCAACTCGGCCGGCGTGGCCTTCTGCACCGGAATCTCCGCCAGCAGTGGCTGACCCAGCGCCGACTTGACCTGGATCTGGCCCAGGTCCAGCGCCAGGGCATGGCCGCTGCCAAGGGCCAATGCCACCAGCAGTGGCAGTTTCAACGAACGATTCATCACACGTTCCCCCGAACAAGCCTTGGTGTCTGGTAAGGCCACCACGATGGTGGCGCTTCGCCCGGACGAGGCGCCACTTTAGTTAGATGCGGACGGATCAACAATAGCCGGATCGCAGACTTGCGACGCATTGCTGCCGCATATTCCAGAACTTGCGGGGAACCCGGAGCTGGTTTCAGGGATGCTCAGCGCCCCTGGCCGTGGGCTGCCCGGCCTGCTGCGCCGCCTGCAGCTGCCGCTGCAGCTCGGCGATTTTCGCGTCCTGCTGCTTGAGCCGCTGCGCAGCCGAGCGACTGCCGGACTCCTGCGCGGCCACGTCCTGCTGCAGGCGCTGTACCTCGGCACGCTGGCGGGTGACCGCGGCCGCGTTCTTGCGCACGGCCTTGGCGACAGGGGCGGCCTCGGTCCCCGACTGTTGCCCGCGCGCCCACAGCGGCGAGGCCGCCAGCATGGCGGCCAGCGCCAGCCAGCGCATGCCGGCCCTCACAGGTATTCCCCGATCAGCAACTCGGCAATCTGCACGGCGTTCAGCGCCGCACCCTTGCGGATGTTGTCCGAGACGATCCACAGGTCGAGGCCGCGCTCGTGCGAGATGTCCTCGCGGATGCGGCCCACGAACACCGGATCCTTGCCGGCCACGTCGCCCACCGGCGTGGGATAGCCGCCGGCCTTGCGCTCGTCCATCAGCACCACGCCCTCGGCCTGCTCCAGCAGCGCGCGGGCCTGCTCCACGGTGATCTTGTCGCGGGTTTCGATGTGCACCGCCTCGGAATGCCCGTAGAACACCGGCACGCGTACCGCGGTGGGATTCACCTGGATCGACTCGTCTTCCAAGATCTTGCGCGTCTCCCACACCATCTTCATTTCTTCCTTGGTGTAGCCGTTGGGCTGGAAGTCGTCGATGTGCGGGATCACGTTGAAGGCGATCTGCTTGGGGAACTTGGCCTGCTCCACGTCCTGGAAGTTGAGCAGCGCGGCGGTCTGCCGGCCCAGTTCCTCCATGCCCGAGCGGCCCGCGCCGGACACCGACTGGTAGGTGGCCACGTTGATGCGCTCGATGCCCACCTCGCGGTGGATCGGCGCCAATGCCACCAGCATGCCCATGGTCGAGCAGTTCGGGTTGGCGATGATGCCGCGGGTGGTGTACTGGGCGATCGCGTGCGGGTTCACCTCGCTCACCACCAGCGGGATGTCGTCCTGATAGCGGAACTCGGAGGTGTTGTCGATCACCACCGCGCCGGCCGCGGCCGCGCGCGGCGCATGCACCTTGCTCACCGAGCCGCCGGCCGAGAAGAAGGCGATGTCCACGCCGGCGAAGTCGTAGTCGGCGAGGTTCTTCACCGTCACCTGTTTGCCCGCGAACTCCACCTTGCCGCCGGCCGAACGCTCGCTCGCCAGCGGCACCAGCTCGCTGACCGGAAAATTACGCTCGGCGAGGATGGCGAGCAGGGTCTCGCCCACGGCGCCGGTGGCGCCGACCATCGCAACCTTGTAACTGCTCTTCTTGCTCATCGGGTACGGCTCTTCAGGTGAGTGTTTGGTGGGGTGGAAAAGTCGCGCCGGCCGCGGCCAGCGCTTCGGGATTCAGGAGGTTCGGCGGATGCCCGGCGTGCGGGCCGTGGCCAAAGAACGCCAGCACATTGTCCACCGCCACGGCGGTCATGGCACGGCGGGTGTCGGTCGTGGCGCTGGCGATATGCGGGCTGAGCAGCACGTTGTCGAGCGCGAGCAGGTCCGGATGCACGCGCGGCTCGCCCTCGAACACGTCCAGGCCGGCGGCGGCGAGCCGGCCTTCGCGCAGCGCGGCGGCCAGCGCCGCATCGTCCACGATGCCGCCGCGCGCCACGTTCACCAGCACCGCGGTGGGCTTCATCTGCGCCAGCTCGGCGGCGCCGATGGCGTGGCGGGTTTCCGGCGTCAGCGGCAGCACCAGCACGAGGCAGTCCGACTCGCGCAGCAGGGTGGCCTTGTCCACGTGGCGGGCGCGGCATTCCTGCTCGACGGCTTCGGGCAGGCGCGAGCGGTTGTGGTAGAGCACCGGCATGCCGAAGCCCTGCGCGCGCCGCGCGATGGCCCGGCCGATGCGGCCCATGCCGAGGATGCCCAGCGTGCGGCCGCGCACATCCGTGCCCAGCCAGCCCTTGAATTCGGTGGCGTGCCACTGCCCCGCGCGCAGCCAGCGCTCGGCGGCGCCCATGCGCCGTGACGCGCCCAGCAGCAGCGCCCAGGCGAAGTCGGCCACGCTCTCGTTGAGCACATCGGCGGTGTTGCTGGCGGCGATGCCGGCGGCGCCGAGCGCAGCGAGGTCGAGGTTGTCGTAGCCCACGGCGAGGTTGGCCACGATGCGCAGGCGCTTCGCGCCGGCCAGTTCGACCGCGCCCACGTGCTCCTTCAGACCCACGATGGCGGCGTCGCAGTCAGCCAGCTTCGCGGCCAGCTCGGCGGGGGCGAACTTCCTCTCTTCCGGCTCGGCATCCACCTCGAAATGCGGCGCCAGCCGTGCGATCACGTCGTCGAAGGTCGGGCGCGACACCCACACGCTCGGCCGGTCGCTCATGGTCGCCCTACGGCCGGCAGGATCTCGTCGGCGATCCAGAACCAGGTCAGCGCCATGCCGAACAGGGTGCCGACCAGCCACAGCAGCCAGCGCCGGCGGCGCCAGCCGGCGCGGAACGCCGAGAGCTGCATGGGCACGTCCGCCAGGTAGGCCGCGCAGTAGCAGACGTTCGCCAGCACCGCGAGCACGAACAGCGCAAGCAGGTGCTGCACATCCAGCTGGCCGCGCAGCCTAGCCCATGCCGATGCCGTCCAGCCCAGCACGACCACTGCCAGCGCGATGTTGTAGGCGATGCGCCGGCGCTCCCAGTAGGCGATCGCATCGCTGAGGATCCCGCCGAAATGGGGTGGCAGGCCAGTGGCCGGGCTGGAACGCGTCTTCATCGTCTTGCGCCTCCGTCAGGGAATGCGCGGCGCCACGTCGCCCACGTCGCCGCACTGCGCGCGGTGGCGCAGCGCGTGATCCATCAGCACCAGCGCCATCATCGCCTCGGCGATGGGCGTGGCGCGGATGCCGACGCAGGGGTCGTGGCGCCCCTTGGTGACTACTTCCACCGGTTCGCCGGCCAGGTTCACGCTGTGGCCGGGGATCAGGATGCTGGAGGTGGGCTTCAGCGCGATCGAGGCGATCACCGCCTGCCCCGTGCTGATGCCGCCAAGGATGCCACCCGCATGATTGGACGTAAAGCCGTCCAAACGCATCTCGTCGCGGTGTTCGCTGCCGTGCTGCGCGACGGCGGCGAAACCGTCGCCGATCTCCACGCCCTTCACCGCGTTGATCGACATCAGCGCGCTGGCGAGGTCGCCGTCCAGCTTGCCGTAGATCGGCTCGCCCCAGCCCGGCGGCACGCCGTCGGCCACCACACTGACGCGCGCGCCCACGGAATCGCCGGACTTGCGCAGCGCGTCCATGGCCTTTTCCAGCGCCGGCACCTGTTCGGCGCAGGGCCAGAAGAACGGGTTCTGCTCCACCGCAGCCCAGTCGAAGCTGGTTGGAGCGATCTCGCCGAGCTGCGCCAGGTAGCCGCGCACGCGCACGCCATGGCGCTCGGCCAGCCACTTCTTGGCGATCACCGCGGCGGCCACGCGCATGGTGGTCTCGCGCGCGGACGAGCGCCCGCCGCCGCGCGGGTCGCGGATGCCGTACTTCTGCCAGTAGGTGTAGTCGGCATGACCCGGGCGGAAGGTGCTGGCGATGTCGCCGTAGTCCTTGCTGCGCTGGTCCGTGTTGCGGATCAGCAGCGCGATCGGCGTGCCGGTGGTGCGGCCCTCGTACACGCCGGACAGGATCTCCACCTCGTCCGCTTCGCGCCGTTGCGAGGTGTGGCGCGACTTGCCGGTGGCACGGCGATCAAGGTCCTGGCGGAACTCCTCCGCATCGATCGGCAGCCCCGGCGGGCAACCGTCGATCACGCAGCCGATGGCCGGCCCGTGGCTTTCGCCGAAGGTGGTGACGGTGAAGAGCTTGCCGAAGGAATTGCTGGACACGGGGTTTGGACGTCCAAAGGGAGCCGCTACAGCTTACCGCAATGCAGCAATCCCTGCGCCCTTGCCGGCGATATCGGGCCATTCGCTCGCCAGCAGCCCGAAAACGACGTCGTCGACCCATGCGCCATGGAACCACAGGCTTTCGCGGAAATGGGCCTCCTGGCGCATGCCCACCGCCTGCAGCAAGGCCATGCTCGGCGCGTTGCGCGGATCGACCGACGCATGCACGCGATGGATGCCCAGCTCGCCGAACAGCCGGCCGAACAGCGCATGCAGCGCCTCGCGCGCGTAGCCCTTGCCCTGGGCGGCAGGCGCCAGCGTGATGCCGAACTCAGCTTGCTCGTCGGCAAGGCAGAAGCCGACATCGCCGATCAGCACGCCGTCGTCGCGACGGCGGATGGCGCGCTGGAACCACTGGCCTGGCGATGGCGCAACCATCGCCGACTGATCGCTGATGAAACGCTCGGCATCGGCCAATGCGGCCGGGCGCCAGCCCTGGTAACGGCAAACCACGGGATCGGCGCGATAGGCGAACAGCGCCGCGGCATCGTCGCGGCGCAGCGCGTCCAGTCGCAGTCGCGCCGTGACGAGTTCCATCAGCTCAGCAGCGCGCGGCCGCGGCGGCGTGGATCGCCGCCTTGTGCTCGACCAGGTCGCGGCGCTCCAGTGCGAACACGCCCATCTGCCCCACCTTGAACTCGATCCACACGAAAGGCACTTCCGGCAGCAGCGCGGCCAGCGCGTGTTCGCTCTCGCCCACTTCGACGATCAGCAGGCCGTCGTCGGTCAGCAGGTCGGCGGCCTCGTCGAGGATGCGCAGGCAGATGTCCAGCCCGTCCTCGCCCGAGGTGAGGCCGAGCTTGGGCTCGTGCGCGTATTCGCCGGGCAGCGCGGCGTATTCGTCCTCGGTGACGTAGGGCGGGTTCGACACGATCAGGTCGTAGCTGCGGCCGCGCACGCCTTCGAACAGGTCGGACTTGACCGCCTCGACGCGCGACTCTACGTGCTGGAACACGATGTTCTCGCGCGCCAGCGACAGCGCGTCGTCGCTGACGTCCACGATGTCCACACGCCAGTCCGGGTTGTACTCGGCCATCGCAATGCCGATGCAGCCCGAGCCGGTGCACAGGTCCAGCGCGCGCTCCACGTGGCGCTCGTCCAGCCACGGCGCGAAGCCTGACTCGATCAGCTCGGCGATGGGTGAGCGCGGCACCAGGGCGCGGCGGTCGCTCTTGAACTTCAGGCCGGCGAACCAGGTTTCGCCGACGAGGTAGGCCACCGGCAGACGCTCGTTGACGCGGCGCTCGATCAGCGCCAGCACGTTCGCGCGCTCCTCCGACGTGAGCCGGCCCGCGCCGTAGGCCGGCGGGATGTCCGGCGGCAGGTGCAGGCTGGCCAGCACCAGGTGGGTGGCCTCGTCGATGGGGTTGTCGTGGCTGTGACCGAAGGTCAGCCCGGCCGCCGAGAAGCGGCTGGCGCCGTAGCGGATGAAGTCGATGATGGTGGCGAGTTCGGCGGTCACGGACCTGATCCTGGCGTGGGCAATGCAAAGGGTCGGCAATTATACGGCCCACTGTGCTTCAAGCCCCTCTCCCTGCGGGAGAGGGGTTGGGATGAGGGCCCGGCAAGACCGCAACGCCACGCCTCGACCGAACCCTCTCCCGCCTGCCGGCACCCTCTCCCGAAGGGAGAGGGAACTCAGGATGAAAGGTGCCAGCACCCGTATACTTCGCCGGATGACTTTCAAGATCCTGCTCCAATACATCCTTCCGCACCGCTTCCTGTCGCGCCTGGTCTATTGGGGCACGCGCTGGACCTTCGCGCCGTGGAAGAACTGGCTGATCGGCACCGTCGTGCGCAACTACGACGTGAACATGACCGAGGCGGCGCAGCCCGATCCGCTGGCCTACCAGCACTTCAATGCCTTCTTCACCCGCAAGCTGAAGCCTGGCGCGCGCACGGCCGATGCCGACCCGGCCGCCCTGCTCTCGCCTGCCGACGGCCGCATCAGCCAGGCCGAGAAGATCGTGGACGGGCGCATCTTCCAGGCCAAGGGGCAGGACTACAGTGCCGCCGAACTGCTGGGTGGCGACGAGGCCGCCGCCGCGCCGTACCGCAACGGCCGCTTCGCCACCGTCTACCTGTCGCCACGCGACTACCACCGCGTGCACATGCCGCTGAAGGGAACACTGCGGGAAACCGTGCACGTGCCGGGGCGCATCTTCAGCGTGGCGCCGTTCGCGGTGGAGGCGATCCCACGGCTGTTCGCGCGCAACGAGCGGCTGGTCTGCCATTTCGAGGGCGAACGCGGCCCGTTCGTGGTGGTGATGGTGGGCGCGATCCTGGTGTCCTCGGTGGCCACGGTGTGGGACGGGCTGGTGATCCCGCCCTACGCGCCGTCGATCCGGCGCAAGTCGTTCGCGGGCCAGGGCATCACGCTGGAGCGTTTCGCCGAGATGGCACGCTTCAACATGGGCTCCACCGTGATCGTGCTGCTGCCCGAAGGCATGGCCGAACTGGACGCGCTGCAGCCGCAGCAGCCGGTGCAGGTGGGCCAGCGACTGGGGCGCCTGATGCGCACAAACTGACACGAGGCGTCATTTTGTGACGCATTGGGCGCCTTATGCGCCACCTGCCCACTATCCTCCCGCCGTTGCCGCGCCTGTCGCGGCGTCTGGGGACGAGGATTCCATGCAACTGCTCAGCCCGGCCATCGCCTTCCTCCGCGCGTACCAGCTCACCCGCCAGCTGCGCGAGATCGAGCGCAGCGTGCGCGCCCTGCCCCAGCGCAGCCGCGCCCAGCTGAGCCTGCTCACCCTGCGCGAGATCGGCCAGGCTTCGCGCAGCGAATTCCCGCACCTGTACGGAACACCGCCGGAAGCGCGCTACCTGCCCTGGGGCCAAGGCACGGAGGCCGGCTACGAACGGGCACGCTCTGACAATCCCGAAGTGGCGTTGCGCGGCATCGCGCTGTGGCTGGCCGTGGCCTATCACGAAACCAAGCATTCGCCGCAGGACCGCCTGCTGCCGCAGCACCGCCAGGTGCTGCAGTTGCTGCAGGAACTCAAGCGGCTGCACCGTCCGGCCGATCCGGTGAAGAACTGGATGCGGGCCGGCGCCACCGCCTGATCAGCGGATCCCATCCGTCGGGATCAGCGGCACTCCGGCACCTTCAGCTCCTGCCCCACCGAGATATGGTGGTGACGCAGGTGATTCATCTCGGCGATCTCCTGCACGCTGGAGCAGCGCAGTTTGCGCACGATGCCGACCAGGGTATCGCCGTGGCGCACCTTGTAGCGGCCGGTCTTCGCGGGGCCAGACGGCGGGGGCGGGGGCGGTGCGGCCACCACCGGCGCGACGGCGCTGTGCAGATCGGCAGCCAGGATCGGCCACGGGCCATCCACGCAGCGCGAGGCGTAGGAGTGCTCCAGCAGCTTCGGCACCTGCAGCACCACGCCGGCCGGCTGTTCCTGCTGCGGGTCGAGGCGCGGGTTGAGGTTGCGCAGGGTGCGGAACCAGCCCTCCTCCATGCCGCCCGCCGAACCCAGGCACACGGTGAGCTCGTCCAGCGAGGCCGGCCGCTTCAGCGTGATGCTGCCGGGCACGCCGTCGATCTTCGGGAAGCGCAGGTTGTAGCTGTCCGGATGCAGGAACAGCCACGCCGCCGCCAGCACCGAGGGCACGTAGTCGCGGGTCTCCTGCGCGAGCTGGCCATAAATGCGCGGATCGTAGAAGCTCACCGAGGTATCCGGCCCCACCAGCCGCTTCATGCGACCTTCGCCGGCGTTGTAGGCCGCCAGCGTCAGCTCCAGGTTGTCGTTGAACACCTTGAGCTGCTCGTTCATGTACTCGGCGTTCGCGCGCGCCGACGCGGCCGGGTCGAAGCGCAGGTCGAAACCGTTGAAGCTGGTGAGGCCGAAGCGCATGCCGGTGGCGTACATGAACTGCAGCGGGCCGGCCGCGCCGGAACGCGACACCGCGTGCACCTTGCCGCCAGACTCCTTGGCCATGATGCCGAACAGCAGCGCCTCCGGCAGGTCGGCGTTCTTGTACTGCGGCCACATCTCGCTGCGCAGGTACTGGTAGTTGATCCAGGCATCGATCAGGTTCGGCCGCCACTGGGTCAGCCACATCTGCAGCGCGGCCTTCACCGCGCCGTTCATCGCGATCAGCTCGGACAGCTTCTGGCCGTGCAGCAGGGTCACGCTGCGCTGCGCCTCGGGCAGTGCGGCGGCGCTGCGCTGATCCAGCGCCATGCCAGTCTGCGGCTCGTCGTCGGGAGTCTCGTCGCCGATGAAGCTGCCGTCCTTGAGGCGCAGCATGCGGTCGTAGGCGGAGAGGAAGCGCTGCGGATCGCAGCCGGCGGTGCTGCCGCATTGCACGGAGGCGTTCTTCAGCGTGTCCAGCGCCTGGGCCAGGGTCTGCTGCCCCGCCGCGTCGTTGCCGGCGCGGACCTGCTGCAGCGCGTTCTGGTAGCCCTGGGTGGCCTGGTCGAGCCGGGTGTACAGCGCAGCCACCGTCGCCGGCGGCTTGCTTCCACCCGAGCTCGCGCAGGCGGCCAACAGGCCGAGTGCCATCGCCAGCGGTGCAAGGCGCAGGGATCGAACGACACGAACAGACCGCATGAGCAAAACCACCCGACGAAAAGCGGACACCATAGCCGGCGGCACCGGCAGACTCAATGAATTGGGCATGCGCCGACGCACGTCGGCCTCTGGCTACAATCGGGCTCGATTCGAAATGAAGGGACTCCCATGACCGACATCCTGATCGGCCGCAATGACCACGCCAGCGTCAACCTCGACACGCACTACGGCAACCGCCACGGCATGATCGCCGGCGCCACCGGCACCGGCAAATCCGTCTCGCTGATGGTGCTGGCCGAAGGCTTCTCGAAGCTCGGCGTGCCCTGCTTCCTTGCCGACGCCAAGGGCGACCTCGCCGGCCTGGCGCTGGCCGCGGGCGAACCGGGCGACAAGCTCAAGGCCCGTCTGCAGAAGCTCCAGCTCGGCGACTGGAAGCCGCAGGCCAACCCGGTGATCTTCTGGGACCTCTACGGCAAGCTCGGCCACCCGGTGCGCGCCACCGTGAGCGAGATGGGCCCCGCCCTGCTCGGCCGCGTGCTGGAACTCAACGACACCCAGCAGGGCGTGCTGGAGATCGTGTTCAAGCTGGCCGACGACAACGGCTGGCTGCTGCTGGACCTGGACGACCTGCGCGCCCTGCTCGCCTTCGCGGCGGACAACAGCAAGGACATCTCCGCGCACTACGGCCTGATCAGCAAGACCAGCCTCGCCGCCGTGCAGCGCGCCCTGCTGCAGCTGGAGCAGGACGGCGCCAACGCTTTCTTCGGCGAACCCGCGCTGGAACTGGCCGACCTGATGCGCCAGGACATGAGCGGCCGCGGCGTCATCAACGTGCTCGCCGCCGACCAGCTGATCCTGAAACCCAGGCTCTACTCCACCTTCCTGCTGTGGCTGCTGTCCGAACTGTTCGAGCAGTTGCCCGAGGTGGGTGACCTCGACCAGCCGAAGCTGGTGTTCTTCTTCGACGAGGCGCACCTGCTGTTCGACGACGCGCCGCCCGCACTGCAGCAGCGCGTGGAACAGGTGGTGCGGCTGATCCGCTCCAAGGGCGTGGGCGTGTACTTCTGCTCGCAGAACCCCGACGACGTGCCCGCCAACATCCTCGGCCAGCTCGGCAACCGCGTGCAGCACGCGCTGCGCGCGTTCACCCCGCGCGACCAGAAGGCGGTGAAGGCGGCCGCCGAAACCTTCGCGCCGAACCCGAAGCTCGACGTCACCACGGCGATCGGCCAGCTCGGCGTGGGCGAGGCGCTGGCTTCCACCCTGCGCGATGGCGGCGTGCCCTCGCCGGTGGAGCAGGTGCTGGTGACCTCGCCGTGCTGCCGCATCGGCGCCATCACCGACGCCGAGCGCGCCACCGTGCGCAACCGCTCGCCGGTAGGCAGCAAGTACGACAACGCAGTCAACCGCGAATCCGCCGCCGAGATCCTCGCCAGGCGCGCGGACGACAAGGCCGCCGATGCCAACGCCGTCGCCGCCGGGGCGCCGGCGAAGGACAGCGACGGCGGCCCGGCCTGGGGTGGCGCCGTGCACGACGCGCTGTTCGGCACCAGGCGCCGCCAGGGCATGATCGAGACCATGGGCAAGCAGATGGTGCGCACCATGGGCAGCCAGCTCGGCCGGCAGATCCTGCGCGGCGTGCTGGGCGGCATCTTCGGCGGCAAGCGATGAGGGGTCGCTGATGCCGCGCATTGACGTGGTTCCCGCCGACACGCCGTTCGGCGAACGCCTCGCCGCCGGCTTCGGCTATCCGCTGCGCGGCGCCGGGCTGGCCACCTGCACCGCACTGACGCTGGCGCATTACGCGGGCCTCCTGCCCGGCATCGGCACGCTGGCCAGCCTGCTGGTGTGGGCCGCCACGTGGCGCTACGCCGCCGAGTGCATGCAGCACACAGCGAACGGCTACGCCAACCCGCCCGACGTGGGCGTGGACGAAGCCGGCGCAGCCGGCTGGGCGCTCACCCTGATCCACTTCGCGGCAGGTGCGCTGTTCATCGCCTGCACCTTGCTCGCCCCCGCCTCGCTGTGGCTGCTGGTTCCCGTACTGGTGCTGGCGTTGCCCGCCATCGACATGTCGCTGGCCTTCGACGGCAATGCGCTGCTGGCGCTCAACCCGGCCACCTGGTGGCGCATCGCGCACGGCTTCGGCGGCGCCTATCTGGTGCCGGTGGCGATCAACCTGATGCTGGGCGCGCTGATCGCGGTGGCCACGCTCACCTCCCGCCTGTTGCCGCATTTCCTCGCGCTGCCGCTGTTCGGCTTCGCCTATACCTACCTGATCGTGCTGGCCTTCCACCTGATGGGTGCGCTGATCCACCAGCGCCACGAGCGCTTCGGCCTGGAGCCCGAGGCGCCGAGGCTCGCCGGGGCTTCCGCCCAGGACGAGGACAGCCGCCTCGTCGACGAGGCACGCGCACTGGCCGCGGACGAACCCGTCGCCGCGCTGCACCGCCTCGCAGAACGCCTGCGCCAGCACACCGCGCCCGTGCCGCTGCACCAGCTCTACCGCGAACTGCTGCGCCGCCAGGGCCTGCGCGACGACCTGCTGGTGCACGGCCAGATCTGGATCGCCGCGCTGATCGCGCAGAACGAAGCGCGCCGCGCCTTGGGCGTGCTGCAGGAGTGCTGCACCATCGAGCCCGCCTTCGTGCCCGACGACCCGCGCACCTGTGGCGTATTGGCCGACCTCGCCGACCGGCTGGGCATGGCGCGCCTCGCCATCCACCTGGGCCGCGGCTACCTCGCGCATTGGCCGCGCGATCCGCAGGCGCCGCACTACGGCCTGCTCGCCGCGCGCCGGCTTGGCGCGCAACCCGAGCGTCGCGCCGAAGCCATCGTGCTGCTGGAAAAACTCGCTGCGGCCTGGCCCGACCATCCGCAACGCAACGACATCGCCGTCCTGCAGCGGCAACTGGCGGGTACCGCATGAAGGCTCCGAATGTCGCGGCAGCCATCGCCCTCGCCGGCATGCTCGCTTTCCTCGCCACCGGCATCGCGGCGCAATGCCTGCGTACCGACCTCGACTGGGTCCGGGTGCCGAACAGCTTCTACCTGATCGGGCCATGGGGCGGCATGGTTCGCGCCGGCTACTACGCGATGGCGCTCGCGCTGGTGCTGCTCGGCATCGGTGCGTATCGCACGCTGACGCCCGCGGCGTGCAGCGTGGCGCCGCTGCTGCTGTTCGTCACGGGTGGGGCGGCGCTGGCGCTCACGGCATTGGCCACCACCGACACCTGGAACCGCCCGCCCACGCTGCATGGCTACGTGCACGGCGTGGCGGCGCAAGCCGCGTTCCTGTGCACGACCACCGCGATGCTGCTGCAGGCCTGGCGGCTGCGCGGCGATGCGCGCTGGCGGCGCTGGTTCCGGCCCGCGTTCACCTATGCCGTACTCTGCTTCGTGCTGCTGTGGGTGCAGGCGTTCTGGCGCGCCCTGCCGCGCGGACTCAGCCAGAAGGCGTTGATCGTGCTGATCGTGGGCTGGCTGGTGGCCGCGGCATGGCGACTGCTGCGCGGCCCGGGTCGCGACGGGGCGCCCGCATGAGTCGCTGGCGTCCACCCGTGCCCGGTTCCACGGCGATCATCACCCGCATCGGCTTCGAGAAGCTCAAGGCCGAGCTGGACCACTTGTGGCACACCCTGCGCCCCGAAGTGGTCAAGGCGCTGGCCGCCGCCGCGGCCGAGGGCGACCGCTCGGAAAACGCCGAGTACACCTACCGCAAGAAGCAGCTCGGCGAGATCGACCGCCGCGTGCGCTACCTCAGCAAGCGCATCCCATCGCTCAAGGTGGCCGAAGGCGTGCCCGCTGACCGCGAGGCCGTGTTCTTCGGCGCCACCATCGCGCTAGAAAACCTCGCCAGCGGCGAGGAGGTCTGCTACCGCATCGTCGGTCCCGACGAGACCGACGCCAAGCTGGGCTGGATCAGCATCGACTCGCCGATGGCCCGCGCGGTGCTGAAGAAGCGCCTCGACGACGAGTTCGAGGCGGAACTGCCCGGCGGGCGCACGCGGTTCCTGATCGTGGACGTGCGCTACGAGGCGTGAGCGCGCTTTCGTCATGCGTGCTCCATAGCCACCCGCGTCAGGAAAGCGCGCTGACCATGACGCAGTAGCCGTCGGGATCGCGCAGCGCGAACTCCAGGGTTCCCGTGGCCGGGTTGCGGTGAGGCTCCTCCTCCAGCCGGGGCACGAGGTCGCGCGCCCTTTGCAGCGTCATCTCGAAATCGTCGACGCGGAAGAACAGCAGCAGGCCGTTGCCGGGCGTGGCGAGGTCGGGACTGGCCAGCGAAGGATGGTCGTGCGCGCCCCACGCGTGCAGGCAGAGTAGCACCGTGCCGTCCGCATCGACGAGTTGCCCGAAGTAGTCGTGCTCGGGCACCGTCGAGGGTTGGCCGAACAGGCGCTGGTACCACGCGAAACTGCGGGCGACATCGCGCACGCCGATGATGGTCCACGTACGTTTCATGGATGGCCTCCCGGCGCCGGTCAGTCCGACTGAAGCGCCAGCGTCTCCGCCAGCGCCAGGTATTCCGCTCCTTTTTCCAGCCCCGCGATGAAGCGTTGGGGAATTGCCTCGATCCCGCCGATCGCGCCGCACAGCGCACCAGTGAGCATGGCGCGCGCCTGGTTCTGCCCGCCCGCGTTCACCGCGTTCAACACGCCCTGCTCCACGTCGCCCTGGAAGCGCGCCGCGAGGTAGTAGGCCGCGGGAAACTGGTGGTACACCGCGCACGGCAGGCCGTAGACCAGCCCCACCTTCGACGCCGGCTGGACGATCACGCCGGCATCGCGCGCCGCCCGTGCAACGGACGACACCGTGAGCAAGGCATCCGGCGAGGCGAACTGCCCCGCCTGCAAGGGCGCCTCCGCACCCTGCGGCACGTCCAGCCCGTCGCTGGTCACGGTGTGGAACGGCAACTCGCCGGACTTCACCATGCCCATCAGCCGGCCGGACAAGTCCCCGTCCAGCGTCACGCCGTTCACCAGTTGCCCCAGCACAGCGGCGAACGCCAGCGTCATCGCGCCCACCGTGGGATCGCGCTGGGTGAGCGCCACGTTGCCGCTCACGTGCCGCGCCAGCTGAGTCGGTTCGCTTGCATAGCGCACGGCAATCGCCAGCACCCGCTCCGCCGCCTCGGTGTTGTCCGCCAGTCCCGCCACCTGGCCCCATGGTTGACCTGCTTGGCGCTTGCGCCACGCCTCGCGGATCGACTGGCTGGTGTAGCCGCCCGGCCCCGCCATCGGCGTTCCGTCCAGCAGCGGAAACAGCTCGCGATCCATTCGCGCGCAGAAGTCCGCCTCATCGTAGCCACCACAGTCCACCAGCGAGCGCACCGTCAACGCCAGGATGAACCCCGCCTGCGATGACGCCCCTGCTGGCAGGCCTTCGTGATAACGCCCAGGCTTCGGTGTCGTGTAGTCGCTGACCCAGTCGCCGTAATCGCGCTTGAGCGCATCGAGGTCGTAATACCAGTGCGGTCCGAGGGCCAGCGCGTCACCGATGAAGGCGCCCAGCAGGGCGCCCTGGATGCGGCTTTTTCTGGAAACGGAAGATGTGGCTTGTGGCATGTCGGCGGACCTGCGGCGCGGAACCACAGGACATCGTACGCTCGACTCCCGCACTTCCCAAGAAATGTGGAAGCCAGGCCGGCGCCAACTCAATCCGATAAGTCGAGCGGATCTGGCCGTGTCCCCCATTCCTGCAGGGTGACGGAAGTGCCGGTGCGGATGGTGTTGTGAACCTCGGCGACCTTGTCGGTCACGGCAAGCAGCTCGGAGATCCGGTCTTGCGAGGCATCGGACTTGATCCGGGCCGAGTAATGGATATTTGCGGCACTCAGGCCGATCCCGGGAAAGTCCGCGCCGACCGCGACCTCGACTTCATCCAGGACGATCCCGAGACGCCCGGCCTCACGAAACAGGTCGTTGCAGTAGCACGTGGCCAAGGCCGCCAGCAGCAGTTCGCCACCATTGACGCTCGAACCGCGGCCGGCGGGTCTTGGCGGAATCGTCAGATCCCTGGACACGTCGTCCGTAGCGACCGCCACGGCGTGATCGGAAGGGCTGTTGCGGACCAAAGCGCGGATCTTCATGGACTTCCCCTGAAAACCGTTTCCTCAGGCTGAGGCTCAACGGTGCGCAGCGCACCGGCCGAGACGCTCAAGCGATGCTCTCACCCGCCGATCCGGCTCGCCAGCGGCAAGGTGGCCGGGTAGATGCGCCCTGCACGCAGCGGCCGGAAGCACGCCGCCTCGCGGCAAAACGCCTCCCTCCCGTTGTCCGGATGCCAGCCAGGCACACCGGCCAAAGGCAGGGGCCGCAGCTCCAGCGGATCGCGCAGCACCTCGCCCGCACGGATCGCCTGAGCGCAGGCGTGGGTGGCCGCCGCAGGCGATGCGCCGGAACCGGCCACCACCAGTGCCTTTCCCACCAGCAACTGCCTCGGCGTCAGTGCGTGTTCGAGCAGCGCGTGGCCGAACAGTTCCACCTGGATGCGACCGTCCAGCCACGCCGCGCGTTCGCGCCAGAACAGACCATGCCAGTCGTGGGTGTCCCATAGCGGAAGCAGCGCCGGGTCGCGCAGCGCGACCACCACGCCGGCTTCGTCGAAGTGGGTGAGCGCGTATTGGGCACGCGAACGTTGTTTCGGCCCCATGTGGGCGATCTCGCCCATCTGCCGCGCGTTGAGTGCGCGCTTCAAGGCCGGGTGGCGCAGCCAGGCCAGGGCGTTGAACAGGTCGTGCCAGTTGTTTTCGCGGGTGGCGATGTCGCCGCGTTCGGCGATGCGCTGCTCGTAGTGCAGGCCGTCGGCCAGCAGTTCGCGGGTCTGCACCACGAAGCGTTCGCGCATGCCGACGGGGCGAGCGGCGTTGAGCGTGTCAATGGAAGGCCAGTCGTGACCTTCGATCAGCCCGGCGTATTCGCGCCACGCCGCCAGCGGCATCCGCCCGAACACCTGCGGATCGACCGCCTCACGAGCGGGCGCCACGTAGCGCATGGCGCGTCACACGAGCTTCAACACGGGATGCGCCAGGCGCGCATGCAGGTCGTGTTCGCTGGCGCCCTCGACCACCACGTCGACGAACTGGCCGGGCTTGAGCCCCTGCCCGTCGGCGATCAGCACGTTGCCGTCGATCTCCGGCGCGTCGGCGGCGGAGCGGGCCACGGCGCCCTCGGCGTTCGCCTCGTCCACCAGCACCTTGAGCGTGCGGCCGATCTTGCGCTGCAGCTTGGCGGCGGAGATTTCCGCCTGCACGGCCATGAACTGTTCGAGGCGATCTTCCTTGAGTTCCTCGGAGACGGCGCCGGGCAGTTCGTTGGCCTTGGCGCCATCCACCGGCGAGTAGGCGAAAGCGCCCACGCGGTCCAGCTCGGCCTCGCGCAGGAAGTCCAGCAGCTCCTCGAACTCGGCGTCGGTTTCGCCGGGAAAGCCCACGATGAAGGTGCTGCGGATGGTGAGGTCGGGCACCACCTTCCGCCAGTTGCGGATGCGCTCCAGCGTCTTGTCGATGTTGCCGGGGCGCTTCATCAATTTCAGGATGCGCGGGCTGGCGTGCTGGAACGGGATGTCGAGGTACGGCAGGAGTTTCCCTTCCGCCATCAGCGGCATCACCTCGTCCACGTGCGGGTACGGGTAGACGTAGTGCAGGCGCGTCCACGCGCCCAGCTCGGCCAGGCCTTCGCAGAGTTCCGTCATGCGCGTGCGGTACGACTTGCCGCGCCACTCGCGCTCGGCATACTTCAGGTCCACGCCGTAGGCGCTGGTGTCCTGCGAGATCACCAGCAGTTCCTTCACGCCGCCCTTGACCAGCTTCTCGGCCTCCACCAGCACCTCGTCCACCGGGCGCGAGACCAGGTCGCCGCGCATCGACGGGATGATGCAGAAGCTGCAGCGGTGGTTGCAGCCCTCGGAAATCTTCAGGTACGCGTAGTGCTTGGGCGTCAGCTTCACGCCCGTGTCCGGCACGATGTCAAGGAACTTGTTGCGCTTCGGCGGCAGCGCTTCGTGCACCGCGTGCATCACGCTGGCGTAGTCCTGCGGGCCGCTGATCGAGAGCACGTCGGGGTAGGCCTCGCGGATCAGCTCGGCGCGCTTGCCGAGGCAGCCGGTGACGATCACCTTGCCGTTCTCGTTGAGCGCCGTGCCGATGGAGTCCAGCGACTCCTGCACCGCCGCGTCGATGAAGCCGCAGGTGTTCACCACCACCGCGTCGGCCTCGCCGTAGCTGGGCACGATCTCGTAGCCCTCGACCTTGAGCTGGGTGAGGATGCGCTCGGAATCGACCAGCGCCTTGGGGCAGCCGAGGCTGACGAAACCGATCTTCTGCGTGGCCTGCGACATGGCGGCGGCAACCGTGTGGACGTGGGAAAACAGCGAATTATACGGGGATCGCCAGTGTGACGTGGCCGAAGCCCCCTCCCGTCGTGAGAGGGGTCGAGGTACGGGTTCGGTAACACCACTGCACTTCGCTCCGACCGCACCCTCGCACGCCTGCCGGCACCCTCTCCCAAAAGGAGAGAGGGGCCAATCAGCGGCGGTCCCGCGGCAACGAACGGCAACAACGCGTACTTTCACCGCTCCCTTGCACCCGTGCCCGCTAGAATCGCCCGCATCGTTGCAACGGAGACGCCCGCCATGGGCCAGCACATCAACATCCCCACCTCGCGCACCCAGTGCATCGGCGGTTACCTCGCCCAGCCCGAGGGCAAGCCGAAGGGCGGCATCGTGGTGGTGCAGGAGATCTTCGGCGTCACCGAGCACATCCGCAGCGTGACCGACCGCTTCGCCGCCGCCGGCTATACCGCGATCGCCCCGGCCTTCTTCGACCACCTCGAATCCTGGCTCGAACTGGACTACGACGAGACGGGCATGGCGCGCGGCAAGGCGCTGGTGTCCGAGCTGGGGCTGGATCGTCCGCTGGAGGACGTGGCCAGCGCTGCCGAGGCGATCGCGTCGTCCGGCAAGGTCGGCGTGGTGGGCTACTGCTGGGGCGGCACGGTGGCGCTGCTCTCGGCGCTGCGGCTGGGCCTGCCCGCCGTGAGCTACTACGGCGCGCGCAACGTGTCCTTTCTCGGCGAGAAGCCGAAGGCACCGGTGATGTTCCACTTCGGCGAGAACGACCCGTCGATCCCACACGAGGCGGTGGCACAGCACCGCGAGCTGCTGCCGCAGATGGAGGTGTTCACCTACCCGGGCGCGGGCCACGCGTTCAACCGCGACGTGCCGGGCGACAAGCACTACCACGGGGCCAGCGCGATGCTGGCGTGGCAGCGCACGCTGGCGTTCTTCGACAGGCAGCTGGCCGGCGCATGAGCGACGCTGGTTTCGCGCTCGATCCGCGGCTGCAGGCCGACACCCGTCACGTCACCATGCTGCCGCTGTGCGAGCTGCGGCTGATGGACAACGCGCGCTACCCGTGGCTGGTACTGGTACCGCGTCGCGCGGGCATGGTCGAGGTCGCCGACCTCGCCGAAGCCGAGCAGGCGCAGCTCTGGCGCGAGGCGAACCAGGCCGCCGCCGCGCTGCGCGCGGTGGCACTCTGCGACAAGCTCAACCTCGGCGCGCTGGGCAACATCGTGCGCCAGCTGCACCTGCACGTGGTGGCGCGCACGCAGGGCGATGCCGCCTGGCCCGGCCCGGTCTGGGGCAGCGGCGCCGCCGTGCCGTATGCCGCCGACACCTTGGCCGAGCGACTGGACGCGTTGCGCCGGGCACTGGCCTGACCGCCTGCCGTCGCGCGTCGACGGCAAGGCCTTGGGTTGCTGTCGCAGCGATGAAAACGACAGGGCCCGCGGAGCGCTCCGCGGGCCCTGTCGTCATCGGTGGCGGATCAGTGCTGCTGTTGCGCGGCCTGGTCCATGGAATCGCAGCCGGCCGCGGTCTTGCACTGCTGGCCGTCGTCGATCTTCACCGGCGCGTGGTGGTCCTCCAGCTGGCGCGCCTTGGTGTTGATCGCGTTGATCTGGGTGAGCTGGCCGCCGTCGTCGTAGTACACGGCGAAGCCGTAGTCGATCGCCATGCGCGCCATGTACTGCAGGTGCACCTTGCGGATCTTGGAGTCGTCGCTGGGCAGCAGCAGCACGGTCTTGGGCAGCTTGCCGGCATCCTTGAGATAGGCGAAATGGCTGCCGGTGTCGACCGCCGACAGCACCGCGCCGTCGACCACGAACTGGCCTTCCTTGTAAGCCTCGATGGTGGCATCGAACTTGCCCTTCCACTGGGCCGTGCTCGCCTGCTCCTTGACGCTGCCCTTGTGGCAACCGGCAAGCACCACTGCGCTGCCAAGCACCAGCGCGGCGGCGGCGCGCATCAACAGGGTGGAAAGACGGGTCATCGGGATCTCCTGCAAAAATGCGGTCTGGATGGCCTTGCGAGTGTAGCGCCGGGCCGGGTGCGTGACGGCCGCCGCGCGCGGCCGTCGGGTGCGCGTTCAGGTACGCGGTAGGGTCACGCCCTGCTGGCCCTGGTACTTGCCGCCGCGGTCGCGGTAGCTGGTTTCGCAGGGCTCGTCGGATTCGAAGAACAGCATCTGCGCCACGCCCTCGTTGGCGTAGATCTTCGCCGGCAGCGGCGTGGTGTTGGAGAACTCCAGTGTCACGTGGCCCTCCCACTCCGGCTCCAGCGGGGTGACGTTGACGATGATGCCGCAGCGCGCATAGGTGCTCTTGCCCAGGCACACCACCAGCACGTCGCGGGGGATGCGGAAATACTCCACCGTACGTGCCAGCGCGAAGGAGTTCGGCGGGATGATGCACACATCCGAGGTCACGTCGACGAAGCTGTTCGGGTCGAACGCTTTCGGATCGACGATGGTGGAGTTGATGTTGGTGAACACCTTGAACTCGCGTGCGCAGCGCACGTCGTAGCCGTAGCTGGAGGTGCCCCAGGACACCGCGCGGCTGCCGTCCTCGCGCACTTTCATCTGGCCCGGCTCGAACGGCTCGATCATGCCGCGCTGCTGGGCCATGCGGCGGATCCACTGGTCGGACTTGATGCTCACGTGCGCTCCGCGGTCGGCTATGGCGCCCGGTCGGGCCGGGCGAAAGTGGCAAAATACATGGTCGGGGCGGCGGGGCGCCAGCGAAGGAGCAAATCAGCCCAGCTCGGCCGCCAGGCAAGCCAACACCGCACGCAACTCGGCACAACGCTCAGCGCTGGCCAGCACCTGCTCCGCCGTGCAGCCCGCCCCGGGCAAGGCCACCGGGAAGGTCTGCGCACCCAACAGCTCGGCCGACATGGTGCGCAGGATCTCGGCCAGCGCCTCCTGCGCGTGGTACGAACCGCGCGCCGAGGCGTTGAGCAGCAGCACCGGCTTGCCGGGGAATTCCAGGCTGCCCACCAGCCAGTTCAGCAGGTTCTTGAACGCGCCGGGCACGCCGTGGGCGTATTCGGGACAGGCGACCAGCAGCGCATCGGCGCGGCCCACGGCATCGCGCAGCGCCAGCACGGCGGGCGGCAGCGGATCGATCTCGTCGTCCGGATTGAACCATGGCAGCACGGCGAGGCCGTCGTACATCGCCAGTTCCAGCGATGCGGGCGCCAGCTGGCGCGCGGCTTCCAGCGCGGCGCGGTTGGACGAAACCCGACGCAGGCTGCCGCAAAGGCACAGCACGCGCCGCGGCGCATTCATGTGGCAGGTGCGCCCTGCACCACGATCTTGCCCAGCCCCAGCGACTTGTTGCGCGGCTGGCGCGACAGGCGCCCCGCCGCGTTGCGGGCAATTTCGCGGTAGCGCGCGGCAAGGTCGGAATCCGGCATCGCCACCACCGTGGGCGTGCCGCCGTCGGCCTGTTCGCGGATGCGGATGTCCAGCGGCAGCGAGCCGAGGTAGGCCACGCCGTACTGTTCCGCCATGCGCGCGCCGCCGCCCTCGCCGAAGATGTGTTCCTCGTGGCCGCAGTTCGAGCAGACGTGGGTGGCCATGTTCTCCACCACGCCGAGCACCGGCACATCGACCTTCTCGAACATCTTGAGCGCCTTGCGCGCGTCGAGCAGGGCGATGTCCTGCGGCGTGGTGACGATCACCGCGCCGGCCACCGGCACCTTCTGCGCAAGCGTGAGCTGGATGTCGCCGGTGCCGGGCGGCAGGTCGACGATGAGGTAGTCGAGCATTTCCCAGCGGGAGTCGGTGAGCAGCTGCATCATCGCCTGCGTCACCATCGGGCCGCGCCAGATCATCGGCGTCTCCTCGTCGACGAGGAAGCCGATCGACATCGCCTGCAGGCCGTGCGCCTGCATCGGCGTGATGCTCTTGCCGTCGGGCGACTCCGGCTTGCCGCCGATGCCGAGCATGCGCGGCTGGCTGGGGCCGTAGATGTCGGCATCGAGCACGCCCACCTTCGCGCCCTCGGCCTTGAGCGCCAGCGCGAGGTTGGCCGCCACCGTGGACTTGCCCACGCCGCCCTTGCCGGAGGCCACCGCGATGATGTTCTTCACGTTGGGCAGCGGCGCCAGCGTGCCCTGCACCTTGTGCGACTGGATGCGGGTGGTGATCGACACCGTGGCCACATCGATCGCCGGATCGGCCTCCAGCGCCTGCTTCGCCTGCGCCGCCAGCGCCTCGGCGGCTCCGGCCGCGGGATAGCCCAGCAGCAGGTCCACCGACACCCGCGCGCCATCCACGCCCACCGCGCGCACGGCCTCGGCCAGCGGCGCGCCGGTATGGGTATCGGTGAGTCCGCCGAGAATCTGGCGGACCAGGGCTTCGTTCGCCTGCGTCATGTCGGATCGGGCTTCGGTGTTGTGGGGACGGCCCATTATGCCAGCCGCGGCCACGGCGCCGGCTGATGCAGATCAGCATGGCGCGATGCAGCTTGACGGCCCTGCCGGGCACCGGCAGGCTCCGACCATACTGTTTCGTACGGGGAGTATCACCATGAAGCAAGCAGTTCGTTACGCCCTCGCCTTCGGCCTGCTGCTGGGTGCCGGCGCCGTATCCGCTGCCGACACCAGCACGCCAGTCGGCACCTGGAAACAGGTGGACGACGTCACCGGCAAGGTGAAGTCCATCATCCAGATCAGCGAGAGCAACGGCGAGCTGCAAGGCAAGGTGATGCAACTGCTGAACCGCAGCCCGGAAGCCATCGCCCGCGACGGCGAGCATCCGAAATGCGAGAAGTGCGAAGGCGAACGCAAGGACCAGCCCATCGAAGGCATGACCATCATGTGGGGCGTCAGCAAGGACGGCGACGTGTGGGACGGCGGCAAGATCCTCGACCCCAAGAACGGCAAGGTCTACAAGGTGAAGCTCACGCTGGAGGACGGCGGCCGGAAGCTCGACGTGCACGGCTACATCGGCTTCGCCCTGCTGGGCCGCAGCCAGGTGTGGGAGCGGCAGCAGTAGCCGGCTGCCTTCAAGGCCAAGGTTCCATCCATGAAGAACGCGGGCCATGGCCCGCGTTTTTCATGCCGATACCAGCCCATGCGAAGCCAGCCATCCGCGCAGTCCTTCGGGGCCGCGGAACCACCACGCGTGCATGCCCAGCGCCACCGCCGCATCGACGTTGCGTCGCGCATCGTCGATATAGATCGTCCGCGCGGGGTCGATCGCATAACGCTCGAACAGCCGCTGGTAGATGCGCGGATCCGGCTTGACCAGCCGCTCCTCGCCGGAAACCACGATGCCTTCGAACCAGTGCAGGAAATCGAACATCCCGATCTCCTTCGCGAGCGGAAAGGTTTCGTGCGACCAGTTGGTCAACGCGTACAGGCGGACGCCGCGCGCCTTCAGCTCGGCCAGCAGGTCCACGCTGCCCTGGATCACGCCGCCCAGCATGTCCCGCCAGCCATCGCGGTAAGCCGCGATCAGGCCGGCATGCTGGGGAAACTGCGCACTGAGGCTGTCCACCGCTTCGCGCCACGGGCGGCCCGCGTCCTGCTGTTCGTTCCATGCGCTGGTGCAGACTTCGGACAGGAAACGCTCCATCGCCGCTTCGTCGTCGAACAGCCGGCGATAGAGATAACGCGGATTCCAGTCGATCAACACACCACCCAGGTCGAATACCACGGCATCGACCACATCGTGTTTCTTGTTCATCGCCACTCGCCGCCGCGCCAGGACAGACTCAAGCCACCACCAGCCGCGGCGCCGCCTTCCTCGTCGTGACGGTCAGTGAAGCCGGGGCCAGCGATGGCCCTGCCGCCCCTTCCTCGACCGCCTCGATGCGGATCGTGCCGGGGCTGCCCGTCGACTGGACGATGAGCTGCGCCAACCCGTTGAACAGCGACCGCCTCGGTTCCTTGTCGCTCTCGTGGCAGTTGGGGTCGCCGTTGCCCACGCCGATCAGCCTGCCCGCGCCGGAAATGCGGAAAGCGAGCTTGTGGTCCGCCGTCGGCACCGGACGGCCATGCTCGTCGAGCACGTCGACCGTGATCATCGCCACGTCCTGTCCGTCGGCAGCGATCTCCGCACGATCGGCAGCCAATCGCAACTTGCGCGCCGGGCCGGTGGTTTCGCGGCGATCGACCAGCACGACCTTGCCATCCCTGCGGCCGCGCGCCTCGATCACGCCGGGGGCGTAGACGACCTTCCATTGCACGTGGCCGAAGCGCGGCACTTTCTGGATGCCCAGGCTCTTGCCGTTGAGCAGCAGCTCGACCTCATCCAGGTTGGTGTAGACCCACACCGGGATCTCCTGGCCTTCCTTGCCCGGCCAGTTCCAGTGCGGGAACACGTGCACGCTGGGCGCCTTCGTCCACCAGGCCTTGTAGTACCAGTAATAGTCCTTGGGGAAACCGCACAGGTCGACGATGCCGAACTGCGAACTCACCGACGGCCAGCCGTACGGCGTCGGTTCGCCGCGATAGTCGAAGCCCGTCCAGGCGAACCCGCCGGCCAGCCAGTCGCGGCTGGCGTAGAAGCTCCACCACTGCTCCGGCGTTTCGCCCCACGGCACCACGCCGTCGTAGCTGTTGACCGTGTTCTTCTTGGGGTCGGTCACGTATTCGCCGCGCGTGGCGATGGCGCTGGAGGTTTCCGATCCGTACACCGCGCGCCTGGGATGCTTCTTGTGGAACGCGTCCGGGTACTCCAGCTTGTAGTTGAAGCCGATGACGTCGAGCGCATCCGACACGCCCTGCTCGTTGTCGCCATTGACCGCTGCCGACACGACGCGGGTGGGGTCGAGCTCGTGGCAACGCTCGACCATCGTCGCGCCGATGCGCTCGCCCTGCTGCTCCAGCGCACCCTTCTGCAGCCGCCATTCCTCGTTGCCGATCGACCAGAGGATGACCGACGGCGAATTGCGGTAGCGCTTCACCATGGTTTCCAGCTGCTGCATGCCGCCTAGGCTGGAGCTCATGTGCCGCGTCTCGCACATCATCATCATGCCCATGCGGTCGCAGGCCGCCACCCATTCGGGCGTGGGCATGTTGTGCGAGGTGCGCACGGCATTGCAGCCCATGCCCTGCAGCACGCCCACGCGGAACGCCTGCAGCCGGTCCGGCAGCGCCGAACCCACGCCCGCGTGATCCTGGTGGTTGCAGGTACCCTGGATCTTCAGCGGCTTGCCGTTGAGGAAGAAACCGTGGTCGGGATCGAACGCCGCCGTGCGGATACCGAACGGGAACTGCTCGGCATCGCGCGTGGCGCCATCGACGACGAGCTTGACCAGGGCCGTGTAGAGATGCGGTTGGTCGGGTGACCAGAGCTGGGGCGCATCGACGTGTGCCGTCGCCCGGCAATCCGCCGAGGCATGCGGCGCAATCGCCTGCGCGGGCGTCGTCGCGTGCGCGACCACACGGCCGGAGGCATCCGAGATGCTCCATTCGAGCGAGGCATGCACGGCGTGTTCGCCTTCGTTCTCGATCACCGTGGCCAGGGCGAGCGTAGCCGCATCGCCCTCGACGGCCGACCGCACCACGCTTTCCCAGCGGCCGAGATGCACGGGGTCCATCTTGGTCAGCCAGACGTGGCGGTAGATGCCGGCGCCCTCGTAGAACCAGCCGTCGCCGAAGCTGGCGTCGACGCGCAGGGCGACGACGTTCTTGCCGCCGTAGTTGAGGAAATCGCTGAGGTCGAAGCGGAACGGCGTGTAGCCGTCGTCGTGCCGGCCGATGAAGCAGCCGTTGACGAACAGCACGACGTCGCGCATCGCGCCGTCGAACTCGATCCAGATGCGGCGGCCGCGGTCGCTCTCGGGAATCTCGAACGTGCGCCGGTACCAGCCCACGCTGGTCGCCGGATAGCGGCGCCCGAGCGGCTTGTAGCCGTGCGAGGTCAGGCGGGTGTCGTCATCGCCGCTGTCGTCGTGGACAGGCGCAAGCTCCACGGCCCAGTCGTGCGGAAGATCCAGC
>DATEKS010000083.1:0-14699 GCA_035277325.1 Rhodanobacter sp. | reverse complement strand
CCGACCTTGAAGCCCTCGAACGGCTCGAAGCTGGCCCACTTGTCGCCTTCCTGCACCTTCACCGGCTTCTTGATCCGGATGAAGCGCTTGGCCACGTTCTGTTCCTCGATGCCGGCGGACTGCAGCAGGAACACGAACGGGCCGGCACTGCCATCCATGATGGGGACCTCCGGCGCCGACAGGTCCACGTAGGCATTGTCGATGCCGAGGCCGGCCATCGCCGACAGCAGGTGCTCGACCGTGGCGACGCGCACGTCGCCGTTCACCAGCGTGGTGGAAAGGCGGGTGTCGCCGACATTGTCCTGGCGCGCACGGATGTCCACCGGCGGATTGAGGTCCGTGCGGCGGAACACGATGCCGGTATTGGGCGCCGCAGGGCGCAGGGTCATGTACACCTTGTCGCCGGTGTGCAGGCCCACGCCGGTGGCGCGGATGATGTTCTTGAGCGTGCGCTGCTTGATCATTGTCGTTGGTACCTGCCAAGTAGCAGCCAATCAGGGGTCGGATGCTAACACAGTTTTAACCAGCTGCAATAGCAAACCGTACCGTACAGTCTGGTCGAGCTTCATGCGTCCTTCATCCCGGAAGGCACGCCCGTGAACATGGCCCACTCTCCCAACGGGCGGGGGCGACACGATACCCCGGACCGGGACGGGATTCCGGCACCGGGGTAACGGATCGGCCGGTCGGGGCTTTCGCCCAACCGACGGATCATGCGCCTTCCGTGACGCATCGTCTTGCGGATTTCAGGCCCGAACGCGTCAAACGACCGTTCGCTGACAGCCACGACGTCTCGCCGCCGCGGCAGACCCGAGTCCACCCTTCATGTTTCTGCAATGACCAGCGCGACAGGCGTTTTGTTCAACTCCTTTTAACAAGCACGGGGCACCCGGTTCAGACGCGGACCGCCTCAGCGAGCGATCTCAGTCAGCCTGGCGGCGCAGGAAGGCCGGAATGTCCAGGTATTCCAGGCCGTTGTCCTGGCTCCGGGCCGACGACTCGCTGCGCGGATTGGCGCTGATCGCCGCTTCCGGCTGCGCGTAGTCCACCACCTCGTTGCCGGTGCCGGTGCGCAGCACCACCGGACGCGGGCGCTGGCGCAGCTCCACCTGCTTCTGCTCCACCATGCGCACGTTGCGCGAGGCGGGGGCGCGGTTGAGGCCGGTGGCGACCACGGTGACGCGCACCTCGTCTTTCAGTTCCGCATCGAGCGAGGTGCCGATCACCACGGTGGCGTCCTCGCTGGCGAAGTCGTGGATGATGCGGCCGATCTCGTCGAACTCGCGCATGGTGAGGTTGGGACCGGCGGTGACGTTGACCAGGATGCCGCAGGCGCCGTTGAGGTTGACGTCCTCCAGCAGCGGGTTCTTGATCGCCTCTTCGGCCGCGGCCTGGGCGCGATCGTCGCCGCTGGCGGTACCGGTGCCCATCATCGCCAGGCCCATCTCGCTCATTACGGTGCGTACGTCGGCGAAGTCCACGTTGATCAGGCCCGGCGCGGTGATCAGGTCGGCGATGCCCTGCACAGCGCCCTGCAGCACGTTGTTGGCGGCCTTGAACGCATTGATCAGGGTGACCTCGCGGCCCAGCACACTGAGTAGCTTCTCGTTCGGCACGGTGATCAGCGAGTCGACGTGCTGGCTGAGGTCCTCGATGCCCTTCATCGCCACCTGCATGCGGCGCCGGCCCTCGAATGGGAACGGCTTGGTGACCACCGCCACGGTGAGGATGCCCTTTTCCTTGGCCAGCTGGGCCACCACCGGCGCGGCGCCGGTGCCGGTGCCGCCGCCCATGCCGGCGGTGATGAACACCATGTCGGCGCCTTCCAGCATCGCCTCGATGCGCTCGCGGTCCTCCAGCGCGGCCTGGCGGCCGACCTCGGGATTGGCGCCCGCGCCCAGGCCCTTGGTGACGTTCGCGCCCAGTTGCAGGTGGGTGCGCGAGTTGCAGCTGGTCATCGCCTGCGCATCGGTGTTGGCGACGATGAACTCCACGCCCTCGATGTTGGCGTTGATCATGTGCGCCACGGCATTGCCGCCGCCACCGCCCACGCCGATGACCTTGATGACTGCGTTTGGTGCGAGTTTCTCGATCAGTTCGAACATTTCCCGTCCTCCAGAGTTGTTGTCGTTGTAACCGCGGGTGGCGACTCCTGTCGCTCCGTGGTGGTGGGCGGACATCCCGCCGCCCGTGGCTGCGCCTCCTGCGCCGCCGAAATTCGTTACCTCACTCGAATGACTGCCTTCCTGCAGTCATTCGAGTCGACCAGCCCGGCGCATGTCCGGACCGGCCTCCGTGATCGGGCATTCGCATGCCTGATAACGGACAAACCCTTCCTTGGGTTTGCCGGGCACCCGCATTTCGCGAGGCACCCGTCAGAAGTTCTTCGTGAGCCAGTTGCGCCACTTGCCGAGCAGGCCGCCGACGTTGCCGAGCGCCGGGTTGCCTCCGCGCGCCGGCGCGTTGTGGCGCGAGCCGTGCAGCAGCAGGCCCACGCCGGTGGAGTGCAGCGGACTGCTGATCACTTCGCCCAGGCCGCTGATGTCCTGCGGCACGCCGAGGCGCACCATCTTGTGGAAGATCTCCTCGGCCAGCTCCAGCGCACCTTCCATCTTCGAGGCGCCGCCGGTGAGCACCACGCCGGCCGCGACCAGGCTGTCGTAGCCGGAGCTGCGCAGCCGGTCCTGCACCATCTCGAAGATTTCCTCGTAGCGCGCCTGCACGCTCTGCGCCAGCGCCTGCCGTGCCAGCCGGCGCGGCGGGCGGTCGCCCACGCTGGGCACCTGGATGGTTTCCTCGGCGTGCGCCAGGCCGGTCTGCGCGCAGGCGTACTTGATCTTGATCTCCTCGGCATGCGCGGTCGGCGTGTGCACGCCGTAGGCGATGTCGCCGGTGACCTGGTCGCCGCCGATCGGCAGCGAGGCGGTGTAGCGGATCGAGCCCTGGGTGTAGATCGCGATGTCGGTGGTGCCGGCACCGATGTCGACCAGGCACACGCCCAGCTCGCGCTCGTCGTCGGTGAGCACCGCCTTCGCGCTGGCCAGCGCCGACGGCACCAGCTCGTCCACCGACAGCCCGCAGCGCTGGATCGACTTGGTGATGTTCTGCACCGCCGCCGCCGCGCCGGTGACCAGGTGCACGTTCGCCTCCAGCCGCACGCCGCTCATGCCGACCGGGGCGCGGATGCCGTCCTGGCCGTCGATGCGGTATTCCTGCGGCTCCTTGTAGAGCACCTTGTGGTCGGCCGGGATCGCCACCGCGCTGGCCGCTTCCAGCACCTGCTCCAGGTCACCGGGCGTCACCTCGCGGTCGCGGATCGCCGCGTTGCCGTGCGAGTTGCGGGTTTCCAGGTGGCTGCCGGAAATCGAGGCACACACCGAGCGGATATCGCAGCCGGCCATCAGCTCGGCCTCTTCCACGGCGCGCTGGATCGAGTGCACGGTGGATTCGATGTCCACCACCATGCCCTTGCGCATGCCGCGCGACACGTGGGTGCCGATGCCGATCACGGTGATCGGCTCGCCCGGCTCGTACTCGCCCACGATCGCGGTCACCTTGGAGGTGCCGATATCGAGGCCGACCACCAGCTGCTTGTCGTTGCGCGTCTTCATATGCATAGCGTCCTCATGAGCGGCGCACGGCTCCTGTCTTGGCGGCGGCGGGCGCCTGCTGCGGCCAGCGCACGGCGAACCCGTTGGTGTAGCGCAGGTCGGCGTAGACGAAACCCTCGTCGTGGCCGGCCATCAGTTGCGGATAGACGTCGAGGAAGCGGCGCAGCCGCGCGCCGGCGAGGTCACGGTCGCCGATCACGATGCGTGCGCCGCTCGCCGTGGTGACGCTCCAGCTGCCACGTGCGGTGAGTGCCACGCCGTTGATCGCGAGATGGGTGCCGGCAAAGGCCTTGCGCACGTCGGCGTAGAAGCTCACCACCTCGGCGAGGCGGTCGTCCGGTCCATCGAGGTCGGGCAACGTGGCGGCATCGGCCGCACTGATCGGCGCGTCGAACACCTTGCCCTGCCGGCTGATCAGCTGCTTGTCGTTCCAGCGTGCGAACGGCTGGCGCTCGATCACGCGCAGCTGCAAGGTGTCCGGCCAGCGCTTGCGTGCCTCCACCGACTCCACCCACGGCAGCGCCGCCACGGCCTGCTGCACGCTGTCGAGATTCAGCGCGAAGAAGCCTTTGCCCAACCGCGGCAGCACCGCGGCACGGATGTCCTCCATGCCAACGTGACGGAATTCGCCCTGCACCGTGAGCTGCGTCACCGGCCAGCGACCGGCAGCGAACCAGCCGTGCAGCACACCCACGACCGGCAGCGCCACCAGGGCGATGGCGAGGCACCAGGCGACGAGGCGGACGCTTCCCCTCATGCATCCCCCCGGAAGCTCGTCTCAAGCACACGCCAGCACAGCGTCTCGTAATCGACGCCGGCGGCACGGGCGGCCTTGGGCACCAGCGAATGCGAGGTCATGCCCGGTGCGGTGTTCACCTCCAGCAGCCAGTTGCGGCCCTGGCGGTCACGCATCACGTCCACGCGGCCCCAGCCGTAGCAGCCCAGTGCATCGAACGCGGCCAGCGCCAACGTGCGCAGTTCCGTTTCGGCCGTGCCTTGCAGACCGGGGCACAGATACTGCGTGTCCTCGGCAACGTACTTCGCGTTGTAGTCGTAGAACGCGCCCTTCGGCACGATGTGGATGGACGGCAACACCTCACGGCCAAGGATGCCGACGGTCAGTTCGTCGCCCTCGATCAGGGTTTCCATCAGCAAGTCGCCGGGGTACTTCGCCGCCAGCTCGACGGCGCTGTCCAGCTGCGCCTCCTCGAACACGCGGGTGACACCCACGCTGGAGCCTTCGCAGGTCGGCTTCACGATCAGCGGGAAGCCGATCTCTCGCGCGGCCGCATGCACCGCCGCGGCACCGGCGCCGCGCGGCAACGCCACGAACTTCGGCGTGGGCAGGCCCAGCGACTGCCACACGCGTTTGGAACGCGGCTTGTCCATCGACAGCGCCGAGCCCAGCACGCCCGAGCCGGTGTACGGCACGTTGAGCGATTCCAGCGCGCCCTGCAGCACGCCATCCTCGCCGCCGCCGTGCTGGCCGTGCAGGATGTTGAACACGCGGGCGAAGTGGCCGGCGCGCAGCGCGTCGAGCAGGGCCGGGATGCCGTCGATCGCGTGCGCGTCGACGCCGCGCGCCTTGAGCGCGGCCAGCACGTTACGGCCGGAATCCAGCGACACCTCGCGCTCGGCCGAGCTGCCGCCCATCACCACGGCGACGCGGCCGAAGTCCGTGGAATTCGAAATGCGCGAGACGGAGTTCGTCGTGGCGGCCATCAGGCGGCTCCCTTGGTCTTCAGTTGGCCCAGCTGCGCCAGCTCCACCGCCGCCGCGCCGATGTCGCCGGCGCCGAGCAGCAGCAGCAGGTCGCCGTCGCGCAGCAGCGCCGGCAGGGTGTCCTTGAGTTCGCGCGGATGCTCGACCAGCACCGGGTCGACCTTGCCGCGCGCGCGCACCGCGCGTGCCAGTGCGCGGCCGTCGGCGCCCGCGATCGGCGCTTCGCCGGCGGGATACACCTCGGTCAGCACCAGCACGTCGGCCTCGGCCAGCACGTTCGCGAAGTCGTCCAGCAAGTCGCGCGTGCGGCTGTAGCGGTGCGGCTGGAAGCCGACGACGAGACGCCGCTCCGGCCAGCCGCCGCGCGCCGCGGCGAACACCGCGGCCAGCTCGCTGGGATGGTGGCCGTAGTCGTCCACCAGCAGTGCCGTGCCCTTGTCCAATGCCAGCTCGCCGCGGCGATGGAAGCGCCGGCCCACGCCCTGGAAACCCGCCAGCGCGCGGGCGATCGCTTCCGCACCCACGCCAAGCTGCCAGCCGATGCTGGCGGCGGCCAGCGCATTCAGCACGTTGTGCCGGCCAGGCAGGTTCAACGTCACCGGCAGGGCCTCGGCACGACCCGGCAGGTGCAGGTCGAAGTGCATCTCGAAGCCGTGCTGCGTCACGTTGGACGCGCGCACGTCGGCGTCCGCGGTGGCGATGCCATAGGTCATCACGCGGCGCGTGGTGGTCTTCGCCAGCTTCGCCACCTCGGCGTCGTCCACGCACAGCACCGCGAGGCCGTAGAACGGCAGGCGGTGCAGGAAATCGGCGAAGGCCTTCTTCACCTCGGCGAAGTCGCCGTGGTAGTTCTCCAGATGGTCGGCGTCGATATTGGTGACCGCCGCGATCACCGGCGACAGCAACAGGAAGGAGCCGTCCGACTCGTCAGCCTCCGCCACCAGGTACTGGCCGGTGCCCAGCCGCGCATTGGCGCCGGCCGCGTTGAGCTGGCCGCCGATCACGAAGGTGGGATCGTAGTTCGCCTCGGCCAGCACGCTGGCGACCAGGCTGGTCGTGGTGGTCTTGCCATGCGTGCCGGCGATCGCGATGCCGCGGCGGAAGCGCATCAGCTCGCCCAGCATCTCCGCGCGCGGGATCACCGGGATGCGCGCGGCGCGCGCGGCGAGCAGTTCGGGATTGTCCGGCCGGATCGCGCTGGAGGTCACCACCACGTCGGCATCGCCCACGTTCGCGGCGTCGTGCCCCGTGTGCACCACCAGGCCCAGCCGTGCAAGGCGCTGCGCGGTGGGCGAGTTAGCCTTGTCCGAGCCCGACACCGCGTAGCCGAGGTTGTGCAGCACCTCGGCGATGCCGCTCATGCCCACGCCGCCGATGCCGATGAAGTGCACGCGGCGGAACGTGGTCATCAGGTCTTCGTGTGCGAGCAGGCGACGCGGCGTCATGCGGCCACCTCCAGGCAAGCACGGGCGATCACCGCCGCCGCGTCGGGCTTGGCCAGCGCGCGCGCCGCATCCGCCATGGCAAGCAGCCGCGCACGGTCGGACAGCAGCGCATCCAGACGCTGCGCGAGTGTTTCGATGTTCAAATCACGTTCCTGGATCAGTTCGGCTGCGCCGGCGGCGACCAGCGCCTCGGCATTGCGGGTCTGGTGGTCGTCCACCGCATGCGGGAACGGCACCAGCACCGCGCCCAGCCCGGCCGCGGTGAGTTCGGCCAAGGTCAGCGCACCGGCGCGGCACACCGCGAGATCGGTCCAGCCGTAGGTGCCCGCCATGTCTTCGATGAACGGCACCACCTGCGCCTCGACGCCGGCCTTCGCATAGGCCTCACGCGCCTCGTCGAGGCCGCGGTTGCCGCATTGGTGCAGCACTTCGGGGCGGCGCTCCGGCGGCAGCAGGGCGAGTGCCTGCGGCAATGCGAGGTTCAGCGCACGCGCACCGAGGCTGCCGCCCAGCACCAGCAGGCGAGCACGCTCCGTGTGGCCCGCGAAGCGCTGGGCTGGCGCTGCCAGCGCGGCAATCGCGCCACGCACCGGATTGCCCACCCACTCCGCATTCGGCAGCGCATCGGCGAAACCGGCCAGCACGCGCTGCGCATGCGCGGCGAGCTTGCGGTTGGTGAAACCGGCCACGCGGTTCTGTTCGTGCACCAGCAGCGGCCGATGCAGCAGGTGGGCGGCCAAGCCGCCGGGACCGGCCACGTAGCCGCCCATCGACAGCACGCTGCGCGGCTTCAGCCGGCGCAGCACGGCGAGCGCGGACAGCAGCGCACGCGCCAGCATCAGCGGCGCCGCGAGGCGTGTCTTCCAGCCCTTGCCGCGCAGGCCGCCCACGCGGATCTCGTGCAGCTCGATGCCGTGCGCCGGCACCACCTTCGTCTCCATGCCACCCACCGCGCCCAGCCATGCCACCGGCACGCCCTGCGCGCGCAGCGTCTCGGCCACGGCGAGGCCGGGGAAGATGTGGCCGCCGGTACCGCCGGCCATGATCAGCACGGGACGCTGCGCGATGCTCATGCCACCGCCGCCTCGCGCGGGCGCGCCGCGTCATTCACGTCGGGAGCCGCCACCGCCTCCGGCATGCGCTTGGCCATCTGCCGCGCGTCCAGCGCACGGTTGATCTCGAAGGTGGCGCGCAGCAGCACGCCGGCCATCGCGCAGGTCAGTACCATCGACGAGCCGCCGTAGCTGATCAGCGGCAGGGTCAGACCCTTGGTAGGCAGCGCACCGAGATTCACGCCCACCGAGACGATCGCCTGCATCGCCAGCATCAGCGAAACGCCGAACGCGACGTAGCCGGCGAAGCGCTGGCCCACCTCGACGCCCTTGAGGCCGAGGTACAGGCCGCGCCCCACCGCCAGCGCGAACAGGCCCATCACCAGCACCACGCCGGCCAGGCCCAGCTCCTCGCCGATCACCGCGAAGATGAAGTCGGTGTGCGCCTCGGGCAGGTAGGACAGCTTCAGCACGCTGGAGCCCAGGCCCACGCCGGTCCACTCGCCGCGACCGATCGCCATCAGCGACTGGGTGAGCTGGAAGCCGTCGCTGAACGGGTGTTCCCACGGGTTCATGAACGAGGTGAGGCGCTTCACGCGATAGCTTTCGCCGGTCGCCGCGATCACCAGCAGCGGCATCAGCGGCAGGCCCATCAGGAACAGGTAGATCGGCCGCGCACCGCCCAGCCAGACCATCGCGATGGTTACCGAGATCACCAGCGTGGCCGAGCCGAAGTCGGGTTGCGCCAGCAGCAGCAGCACGATGATGCCGGCCACCGCGATCGGCTTGATCAGGCCGAGGAATTTCGTCTCGATGCTGTCGCGGTGGCGCACCAGGTAGCTGGCGAGATACACCACCAGGATCAGCTTCACCGCCTCCACCGGCTGGAAGCTGGTCACCACCAGGTTCAGCCAGCGGTGCGCGCCGTTGATGCGCATGCCCAGGTGCGGCACGAACACCGCCAGCAGCAACATGAAAGCAAGCAACATCAGGTGGAACGCGTACTTCTCCAGCAGCTTCAGCTCGGTGCGCATTGCCATGCCGGCGGCCACCGCGCCCAGCGCGAGGAACAACAGGTCCTTCTTCAGGTAATAGAACGCGCCCGCATGGCTGCTGTCGGCCACCGCGATCGAGCTGGAGGTCACCATCACCACGCCGATGCTGGCCAGACCGACCAGCGCGACCAGCAGCCACAGGTCGTAGCTGCCACGCGGACCTTGTCGCTTGATCGCCTGGGATGTGCCGAAGCCGAACATGTCAGCGCACCTTCAACGTGGCGAGGCCGATCAGCACCAGCACGACGCTGATGATCCAGAAACGCACGATCACCCGCGGTTCGGGCCAGCCCTTCAGCTCGAAGTGGTGGTGGATCGGCGCCATGCGGAACACGCGCTTGCCGGTGAGCTTGAAACTGGCCACCTGGATCATCACCGAAGCGGTCTCCAGCACGAACACGCCGCCCATCACGATCAGCACGATTTCCTGGCGCACGATCACCGCGATGCAGCCCAGCGCCGCGCCGATCGCAAGCGCGCCCACGTCGCCCATGAACACCTGCGCCGGATAGGTGTTGAACCACAGGAAGCCCAGCCCCGCGCCGGCCAGCGCGCCGCAGTAGATCGCCAGCTCGCCCGCGCCTGGAATCGCGGGGATGCCGAGGTATTCGGAGAACACGCGATTGCCGGCCAGGTAGGCGAACACGCCGAGCGCACCGGACACCAGCACCGTCGGCATGATGGCGAGGCCGTCGAGGCCGTCGGTGAGGTTCACCGCATTGGAGAAGCCCACGATGATGAAATAGGTCACCACCACGAAGAACACGCCCAGCGGAATCGCCACGTGCTTGAACAGCGGCAGGAACAGCGCGGTTTCCGCCACCGGCGCGTTGCCGACCGCATGCGGCGCGGTGGAATACAGGAACAGCGCCGCGCACAGGCCGAACACCGACTGCCAGAAATACTTCCAGCGCGAGGCGAGCCCGCGGCTGTCCTTCAGCACCAGCTTGCGGTAGTCGTCGTAGAAGCCGATCACGCCGAACGCCAGCATCACCGCCAGCACCACCCACACGTAGCGATTGCGCAGGTCGGCCCACAGCAGCGTGGCGACCGTCACTGCGAGCAGAATCATCACGCCGCCCATGGTCGGCGTGCCGGCCTTGGACAGGTGCGACTGCGGGCCGTCGCTGCGCACCACCTGCCCCGCCTTGAGCGCAGCCAGCCGGTTGATCAGCCAAGGCCCGCACAGCAGCGACAATGCCAGCGCGGTGAGCGCGGCCATGATGGTGCGGAAGGTGATGTACTGGAACAGGTGCAGCGTGGTGAAGTGCCGTGCCATCCAGTCCGCGAGTTCAAGCAGCATCGGATGCGCCCCCCGGCTTTGTGTCGGCGTGTCGTGCAGCCCCTTCCAGCGCTTTCACCACCTGCTCCATGCCCGCCGAGTGCGAGCCCTTGACCAGACAGGTCACGCCGGCGTGCAGGCCAGTCTCGAGCGCATCGACCAGTGCGGACTTGTCGGCGAAGTGCACGCCACCGGCACCGAACGCCTCGACCGTCGCCTCGCCCAGCGGGCCGACCGCGAACAGGCGCTCGATGCCGCGCTCGCGCGCCTTCGCACCCACGCCGGCATGCAGCGTGCGGGCGTCGGTGCCCAGCTCGGCCATGTCGCCCAGCACCAGCCAGCGCTCGCCCGCGGCCAGCGCCAGCGTGTCGATCGCCGCGGCCATCGAGCTGGGGTTCGCGTTGTAGCTGTCGTCGATCAGCGTGGCGCCATCCGGCAGGGTCACGCGGCGCAGCCGACCGGCGACCGCGCGCGCCTGTTCCAGTCCCGCCACGATGGTGTCCAGCGGCACGTCCAGCGCCAGGGCTATGGATGCCGCCGCCATCGCATTCGCCACGTTGTGGCGGCCCGGTAGCGCGAGATTCACCTCGGCATCGCCCTCTGGCGTGCTCAGCACGAAGCGCGAGCCATCCGCGCGCTGCTCCACGATGTCCGCGCCCACGTCGGCCGGGTGCTCCAGACCGAAGCGCAGCACCCGGCGCGTGCCGGCCAGGCCCGCGAAGAAGCCGGCGAACGCATCGTCCGCGTTGATGATCGCCACGCCGTCCGCCGGCAGTGCCTGGTACAGCGCGCCCTTGGTCTCGGCCACGCCTTCCACGCTGCCCATGCGCTCAAGATGCGCCGGCGCGATGATGTTGACGAGGCCGATTTCGGGCCGCGCGATGGCGGCGAGATAGGCGATGTCGCCCGGCTTGCCCGCGCCCATTTCCAGCACGGTGTATTCGGTGTCCTCGGGCATCGTCAGCAGGGTCAGCGGCAGGCCGATCTCGTTGTTGAAGCTGCCCGTGTTGACGTGGGTGCGGCCGTGCAGCGACAGGATGGCCGCCGTCAGCATCTTCACCGTGGTCTTGCCGTTGGAGCCGGTGATGCCGATCACCCGCGCATGGCGCTGCGCGCGCACCGCGCTGGCGAGGTCTCCCAGCGCCGCTTCCACATCGTCCACCAGCACCTGCGGCAGCGGGCTGTCCACCTTGTGCGCGACCAGTGCACCGGCGGCACCGGCAGCGGCGGCCTGGGCGAGATAGTCGTGGCCGTCCACGCGCTCGCCCTTGAACGCGGCGAACAGGTCGCCCGGCTTCAGCTTGCGGGTGTCGATGGCGACCCCGCCCACCGCGGCATCGCCGCCGAGCAGGCGGCCGTGGGTCCACATCGCGATGGCGCCCAGCTGCATCATGCGCGCCGCTCCAGGGCCGCGCGCGCGACCAGCATGTCGTCGAACGGGCGCTTGCCTGCCGCGCCCTCCTGGTAGGTTTCGTGGCCCTTGCCGGCGATCACCACCACGTCGTTGGCCGCGGCCATCTCCAGCGCCTGGCCGATCGCGGCGGCGCGGTCGCGCTGCACGCCGTATTCGCGCGCCGCGCCCATGCCGGCCACAATCTGCGCCACGATGGCGTCGCCGTTTTCGCCGCGCGGGTTGTCGTCGGTGACGATCGCCACGTCGGCCAGCCGCGCCGCGATCGCGCCCATCAGCGGGCGCTTGCCCGCGTCGCGTTCGCCGCCGCAGCCGAATACGCAGATCAGCCGCCCGCGGCAGTGCGCGCGTACCGCGCTCAGTACCTGTTCCAGCGCGTCGGGCGTGTGCGCGTAATCCACCACCACCAGCGGCAGGCCGTGGCGGCCGCCGAGCCGGCTCATGCGGCCGTTGACCGGCTGCAGGTTTTCCAGCGCGGCCACGATACGGTCGAACGGTTCGTCCAGCGCGCCGAGGCAGGCCGCCACCGTGAGCAGGTTCGCCACGTTGAACAGGCCCAGCAGGTGGCTTTTCAGCGTGTGCGTGCCCCAGGGCGTGCGCAGCACGAGGGCCAGGCCTTCCGCGGAGCTGACCACCGCGCTGGCTGCCACGTCCGCCTTGGCGTCGCCCCGTGCGCTCACGCGCAGCGCGCGCACGCCGACCGGCAGTTGTTCCAACAATTGCGCGCCGAACGTGTCGTCGACGTTGACGACCGCGGCGCGCAGCCCCGGCCAGGCGAACAGCTTCGCCTTCGCCGCGCCGTAGGCCTCCATGCTGCCGTGGTAATCCAGATGGTCGCGGGTGAGGTTGGTGAACGCGGCAACCTCGAAATCCACCGCGCCGACCCGCCCCTGTTCCAGCGCGTGCGAGGACACCTCCATCGCCACGTGGGTGGCGCCGGCGTCGCGGAACTCCGCCAGCAGGGCGTGCACGCTGATCGCGTCCGGCGTGGTGCGCTCACCTTCGCGCAGCCGGCCGTGCAGGCCGGCGCCCAGCGTACCGATGCTGGCGGCGCGATGGCCGAGGAAGGTCAGCGCCTGCGCCAGCAGCTGCACGGTGGAGGTCTTGCCGTTGGTGCCGGTGACGCCGATCACGCGCAGTGCCTCGGACGGCCGCCCGTAGAAGCGCGCGGCGATCTCGCCGACCAGTCCGTGCAGGCCATCGATCCACAGCACCGGTGCGTCCAGCGGTGCGATCTCGAGCGCCGGGCCTTCCGCCAGCACCACTTCCGCGCCGCGCTGCACCGCACCGGCGGCGAACTGGATGCCATGGCTCTGCGTACCACGCAAGGCGAGGAAGGCGTCGCCACGGCGCACCTTGCGCGAGTCCAGCGTCAGCCCGGACACCACGATGCGCGCGGCGCCCGGCGTGGCAGCCAGCGACGCGTCGGCGAGCCCGAGCAGCAGCTGGTCGAGGTGACCGGTGCTCACGGCGCACCTCCTTCCGTCGGCGCCTCGTCGACCGGCGCCTCCTGGATCGGCACGTCGTTGGCCGCCGCCTTGACCGGCGTCTGGCTGCCGACCAGGCCACCATTGCCCTGCAGTGGGCCACCCACGTACCAGCGACCGATGTTGTCCGGCGGGATGTCGAGCAGGCGCAGCGCGCCGCTGGTCACCGTGGCGAAGGCCGGCGCCGACACCGTGCCGCCGAAGTAGCCGTTCTTGCCGGTGGTGCCGTTGATCACCACCGCGGTCACCAGGCGCGGGCTGCTGGCCGGCACGATGCCGACGAACAGCGAGTTGTAGGTGCTCTTGGAGTAGCCGCCGGCGATCGCCAGGTGCGACGTGCCGGTCTTGCCGGCCACGCTGTAGTTCGCGATGCGCGCCTTCGCGCCCGTGCTGCCGGGGCCGGTGATCGTCTCCAGCATGCTGACCAGCTCGTGCGCGACCTGCGGCGAGATGATCTGCTTGCCCGCGCTGTCGTCGCCCTTGATGAAGGTGGGCGTGTGCATCACGCCACCGTCGGCGATGGTGGCGTAGGCGTTGGCCAGCTGCAGCGGGGTGACGTTCAGGCCGTAGCCGTAGGCCATGATCGCCTTTTCCAGCGGCCGCCAGCCATGGCCGATCTTGAGGTAGCCGGAGGCCTCGCCGGGGAAGCCGCTGCCGGTGCTGTTGCCCAGGCCGAACGCGCGGTAGGTGTCGTACATCAGCGGCGTGTCGAGCGTCATCGCGATCTTCGCCGCGCCCACGTTGCTGGAGCGGGTGAGCACGCCGGTGGGCGTGAGCAGGCCGTTCGGGTCGTCGTCGCGGATGTCGTGGCCGTAGAAGTACCAGTGGCCGTTGCCGGTATCGATGATCGGGCTGGTCGGCGTGTACTTGCCGCTGGACAGCGCCGCCGCCAGCGTGAGCGCCTTCATCGTGGAGCCGGGCTCGACCACGTCGGTGACCGCGCGGTTGCGCCGTTGCGCCGGCTTGCTGCCGGCCACCGCATTCGGATTGAACGTCGGCATGCTGGCCATCGCCAGGATCTCGCCGGTGCGCACGTCGAGCACCACGATCGAGCCGGACGCGGCCTGGTACTTCTCCAGCGTGGCCTTCAGCTCGTTGTAGGCGAGGAACTGGATGCCGCGATCGATGCTGAGCGTGAGGTTCTGGCCAGGCTTCGGCGCGCGCACCTGCTCCAGGTCTTCCACCACGTGGCCCTTGCCGTCGCGGATCACGCGCTTGGCGCCGGGCTTGCCGGCCAGCCAGTCGTCGTAGGCCAGTTCCAGGCCCTCCTGGCCGTGGTCGTCGATGTTGGTGAAGCCGAGAATGTGCGCGGTCACTTCGCCCGACGGGTAGAAGCGCTTGAACTCGCGCTGGCCGTTGACGCCGGGGATGTCGAGGTCGAGCACAGCCTGCGCTGCCTCGGGCGGCATCTGCCGGCGCAGGTAGACGAACTCGCGGTTCGCGCGCTGCTCCAGGTAGCGCTGGATGTCGGCCGCGTTGCCGCCGAGCGCCTTGGCCAGCGCGGGAATGCGGTCGTCGTTCGCCAGCAGCTCGGCCGGGTTGGCCCAGATCGAGGTGACCGGGGTGGACACCGCCAGCGGCTCGCCGTTGCGATCGAAGATGGTGCCGCGCGACACCGGGATCGGCACCTCGCG
>DATEKS010000082.1:0-10674 GCA_035277325.1 Rhodanobacter sp. | reverse complement strand
CAGCGTGCCTGGCGCGGCGGCAGGCTGCGCCAGGCGTCGGCCACCTCCTCCGCCGTGAGGGCATCCACCCGCGAGCCGCGTGATGTGCCGCCCAGCACCGTCACCGTGCCGCCCGGCGCGGCACGCGGCGCCCAGTGCGCGGGCGCGGCGCCGCCAAACATCACCACCAGTGGGCAACCCAGCGCGGCGGCGAGATGCGCCGGCCCCGTATCCACCGACACCATGCTGTGCGCACAGCCCAGCAAGGCCTTCAGCCGCGTCAACGACAGCTCGTCGGCGATCGAGAGCACCGCTTCGTTGGCCGCGATCGCACAGATGCCTTCCAGATAATCGGCTTCCCGCGGGCAACCGCACAGCAGCACCCGCGCCGAAGGCAGGGTCTCCAGGATCGTCCAGGCCAGCGCCGCCCAATGCTGCACCGGCCACGCCTTGTCGTCGTCCTCGATCGCGCGCACACCATTCCAGCACAGGGTGCGCTTGTTGGCCGGCTGCAGCAGCACCAGCGGATGGCCATGCAGCCCGCGCGCACGCAGCCAGTGTTCGCAGTCGATCCGGTCCGCCGCTTCGACCTGCAATTGCGGGGCCGCGCCCGGATCGATCACCAGTGCATCGCAGCGCCCATGGAACGCCGCCGGCGTACCGTCGCCGAAGCGCAACAGGTGGTCGACCCAGTGCTCGCGCTCGCGCAGTGGCACGTCGGTCAGGTACGAGCGCTGCGCCGCCGGCACGCCCGCGAGCCGGAGCATGCGCTGGATCCGCAGCAGGGCGCGCGGCTGCGGTTCGCACACGTAGACCGGCGCCGCACGCCGCTCGTGCAGCCAGCCGATCGCACGCCAGCGTTCACGACTGAACAGCAATGGCCGGCGTGGCGCCTGCAGGGCGAACACTTCGGCCACCTCGGGCTGGCCCGCGTACAACCGCGCCGGCCACGCGCCGATCGCGAGCAGGTCGCAGGGCTGGCCATAGCGCTGCTGCAGCTTGTGCAGCAACGGCTGCAGCAGCACGGTATCGCCGAGGCGGCCGAAGCGGATGACGAGCGGATGCACGGGCTGGGGCATGCCCATCGAAACGTCGCTTGCAGGGCCGCGTTGACGGCAGGAAATTGCGCCCGAAGGAGCCTGCAGGACACCGCAAAATCAGGCGAAAGCGGCTTGCGGGAAATCAGTCCGCGCTCGTCAGCGGCGTGTCCGGATTGCGCTCGCGTGCCTCGCGCGCCTGCGGTTCGGCGTCGGCCTCGTACAGCTTGTCGAGGTCGGCCAGCGCCTCCTTCGTGGTCTGCACCAGCTTGGCCTCGTCGTCGTAGACGAGGTATTGCGCCTTGAGCAGTTCGGCATCCTGGCGACGGAAGCGCTCCACCCGGTCCATCGCGTGTTCGGGCGTCAGGCCCAACGCGATCAGCGCCTGCTTGGTCATCTTCAGGCTGGAGAACAGCGTCTCGCGGATCGGCTCGTCCACGCCGAGATCCATCAGCCGCCACACATGCTGGCGGTTGCGCGCGCGCGCCACGATCTTCAGGTGCGGGTACATGCGCCGCACCACGCGCGCCACGTGCAGGCTGGACTCGGGCTCGTCGCTGGCCAGCACGAACACCTCGGCCTTGTCCGCCTGTGCCGCGCGCAGCAGCTCGGGGCGCGCGGGGTCGCCGTAAAAGATGTCGTTCCAGCCGCCGAAGCGGCGGATCAGGTCCATCTGCTCGACGGAGTGATCCAGCGCCACGAACGGGATGCCTTCCGCGCGCAGGATGCGCGCCACGATCTGGCCCATGCGGCCGTAGCCGGCGATGATCACTCGCGGCGAATGCGCCACGATCGTGTCGAAATCACGCGCCGGCTTGCGCACCTTGTGCGCGCCCAGCAGTTTCGCCAGCGCCGCCACCAGCAACGGCGTCAGCGCCATCGACAAGGTGATCGCCAGCACCAGCAGGTTGTGCTGGCGTGCGCTGATCAGCCTCTGCTCGTCGGCCAGCTTGAGCACCACGAACGCGAACTCGCCGCCGCAGGCCAGCAGCACCGCCAGGCGCAGCGCGTCGCTGCGTTCCAGCCCGCCCACGATGCGCCCCAGCGGCCACAGCAGGGCGCCTTTCAACAGCAGCAGCGCGGCCACCAGACCCAGCACCAGCAAAGGCTCGCGCAGCAGCAGCGAGATGTCCATCGCCATGCCCACGCTGATGAAGAACAGGCCCAGCAGCAGGCCCTTGAACGGCTCGATGTTGGATTCCAGTTCGTGGCGGTATTCCGAATCCGCCAGCAGCACGCCGGCGAGGAAGGCGCCCAGCGTCACCGACACGCCGGCCACCTCCATCAGCAGCGCCACGCCCATCACCACCAGCAGCGCGGTGGCAGTGGAGACCTCCACCGCGTCCGCCTTCGCCACGAAACGGAACACCGGCCGCAGCAGGTAGCGGCCACCCACCACCACGGCCACGATCACCCCCACCGTGCGCAGCGTGCCGGCGAGATCGAAGCCGTGGCTGGCCGTGCTGCTGGCCAGCAGCGGCACCGCGGCAATCAGCGGGATCGCCGCCAGGTCCTGGAACAGCAGGATCGCGAACGCCTGCCGGCCATAGGCCGTGCCGGCCTCCTTGCGCTCGCCGAGGATCTGCAGGCCGAACGCGGTGGACGACAGCGCGAGGCTGCCCGCCACAATCATCGCCGCGCCCGGCGTGAGGCCCAGCAGGCGCCAGGCGACCACGCCGATCACCGCGCTGGTGGCCAGCACCTGCAGCAGGCCGGTACCGAACACCGAGCGCCGCATCACCCACAGGCGCTGCGGCGACAACTCCAGGCCGATCACGAACAGCATCAGCACCACGCCGAACTCGGAGATCGCGGCGATGCCCTCGGTGTCGCCCACCAGGCGCAGCGCCTGCGGCCCGATCGCGATGCCGGCCAGCAGGTAACCCAGCACCGAGCCGAGCCGGAAACGCTTGGTCAGCGGCACCGCGATCACCGTGGCCAGCAGGAACACCACGGCGATCTGCAGGAAATGATGGCTGTCCACGTGCACTCCGTTTCGTCCGCGAGGCTCGATTATTCCACGCGGCCACGTTCATGGACGGTGCTGCCGTTCGCCTTCGCAGCATGGGATCATCCCCGCCCATGAAGACCCTCACCGCCATCGCCGCGCTCGCCGTCGTCCTGGTCGTCCCGCTGCGCGCGCAAGACCGCACCCCTGTGTACGGCTACCGCGTGGTGCACAGCTACCCGCACGATCCCAAGGCCTACACCGAGGGCCTGCTCTACCTGGACGGCCACTTGTACGAAAGCACCGGCCAGCTGGGCAGCTCCACCGTGCGCAAGGTGGAGCTGCAGACTGGCAAGGTGCTGCAATCCTCGCCCACGCCGTGGCCGGACTACGGCGAAGGCATCGCGGTGTGGAAAGACAAGCTGATCCAGCTCAGCTGGCAGAACCACGAGGGCTTCATCTACGACCTCGCCACACTGAAGCCGCAGGCGCGCTTCCCCTACCCTGGCGAAGGCTGGGCGCTCACCAGCGACGGCAAGCAGCTATACATGAGCGACGGCACGCCGACCATCCGCATCCTCGACCCCGATACGCTGAAGCAGACCGGCCAGATCAAGGTGACGGCTGACGGCCAGCCGCTGCAGAACATCAACGAGCTGGAATGGGTGAAGGGGCAGATCTACGCCAATGTGTGGCTCACCACGCGCATCGCACGCATCGACCCGGCCAGCGGCAAAGTGGTGGGCTGGATCGAACTGGCCGGGCTGGGTCCGAAGCCGGATCAGCTGGCCGATCCGACCAATGACGTGCTTAACGGCATCGCCTGGGACGCGCAGCACGACCGCCTGTTCGTCACCGGCAAGTGCTGGCCGAAGCTGTACGAGATCCGGCTGACCGCGCCGAAGCAGAAGCGCTGAGGCCGCGGCCCCGGCGCGGCACGAACGGAATTACGCGGACCGGATGCGGTACATCGCGCTGGCGTGCGGTTGCAGCTTGACCGCGATGCTGCCGTCGCCGCTGCGGTCGCTGTGCAGCCACAGGTCACGCATGTCGTAGCGTCCCGGCTTCAGGCCGATCTCGGCCGGGGCCACGTTGACGTCCTGCGCGCTGTCGCCTTCGTTGAACACGAGCACGGCACGGCTGCCGTCCTTGAGCGGCTTGACGATCACGTGGATGCCGTTGGCGTCGCGCACCTGATGCCCCTGCACGCCGAGCGGATCCTGGTCAACGGCGATGACTTCCTTGTTGAGCAGTATTTTCAATGCATCCGGCTTGATCGTGCGCAGGTCGGTGCCAATCAGCAGCGGTGCCGCCATGATCGACCACAGGCCGAAGTGGCTGCGATATTCAACGTCGGTCATGCCACCGTTGCCGACCTCGAGCATGTCGGGATCGTTCCAGTGCCCCGGGCTCGCGTAGCGGTCGAGCACCACGTTCTGCTTGAAGTTGCTCAGCATCGACTTGTAGCTGTCGCTGATGTCGCCGGTGGTGCGCCAGGACTGGGCGTCCACCGGCGGCTTGCCCGCCCACAGCCAGGGCTTGTTCTCGCCCCATTCGCAGACGCTGAAGAAGATCGGCCGGCCGGTCGCGCGCAACGCCTTCGCCATCGCGGTGTAGCGCTGCAAGGCAGGTATCTTCAGGTTGTTGCAGTTGTCGTACTTGAGATAGTCCACGCCCCACGCGGCAATGCTCGCGGCATCCTCCTTCTCGTGCCCGAGGCCGCCGGGGAAGCCGCGATTCTCCTGCAGCGGCTCGCAGGTGGAGGTGCCGGCACTGGAGTAGACGCCCAATTTCAGGCCGCGGGAATGGATGTACTCGGCCAGCGCCTTGATCCCGCTGGGGAAGCGCTTGGGGTTGGCCTGCAGCCTGCCGTTCTTGTCGCGCTGCCAGTTCGCCCAGCAATCGTCGATGTTGACGTAGCGATAGCCGGCGTCGCGCAGGCCCAGGCTGACCATCTTGTCCGCAATGCCGCGGATCATCGTCTCGTTGAACTCGTCGCGGCAGTGGGTGGAGTTCCAGTTGTTGAAGCCCATTTGCGGAACGGCGCCCAGTCGCTCCGGCGCACTGGCAGCGGCCGGCAGCGAAAGCCCGAGGAACAACACGGAAAACAAGGCAGCCTTGGCGACGAACGGGTTCACGCGCTTCATGGACAGATACTCCCGAGACATGGATTTCCGGATCACTGCGGTGGCATGCGCGCAACGGGTGGCCGCACCGCCTGACGGGGCAGCCATGGTGTTGCCAGTCATCGACCGGTGCTCGCTGCCGTATGAGCTCGCCCCCACGGGCGACGCTTCACATGGGGTAACCGATCATCATATAAACATACAATATTTGGCAAGCTGCGCAGAAACAGGCCGCATGCCCCGCGGATGCGTGGTTCAACTCCGACAAGCGCCCCCGGAAATGCCGGACGCGGTCAGCGCACCGTGAGCGTCCGCACGATGATGCGCGCCAGCTGCGCCACGGCCGGCGCGGGCTCCACCTCGGCGCGATGCAGCGACAGGCCCAGCGTCGGCAACGCGGGCAACCCGGCTTCCTTCGCGGTCAGCGCCTGGATGCCATCCGGCAGCCCCAGCGGCGTGCGCACACCCACGCCCAATCCCGCCCTCACCGCAGCCCAGGTTCCAGCGAGGCTGGCGCTGCTGAAGGCGATGCGCCAGGCGATGCCGGCGCGATCTAAGGCATCGATCGCGGCGCTGCGCAGCAGGCAGGGCGACTCCAGCACTGCCAGCGGCAAGGGTTCGCCGCGCCGGTACGGCTTCGACGCCGACGCACCAGCCGCGCCGATCCAGCGCATCGGCCATCGCCCGACGCGCTCGGCGTGCGGGCTTGCCGCACCGGCGTCCCATGCCAGCGCCAGGTCGAGCTTTCCCTTGTTCACGCCGTCGAGCAACTCCACGTTGCGTGCGATGCGCGCCTCGATGCGCAACTTGGGGTGCGTCCGCGCGAAGCGGCCAAGCACCGCCGGCAGCAGGCTTTCGCCAAAGTCCTCCTGCATGCCAAGCCGCACGCGCCCGGCCAGTTCCACGCCGCGGATCGCGGTGACGGCCTCGTCGTTCAACTCCAGCAGGCGCCGCGCGTAGCCCAGCATCGTTTCACCCGCTTCGGTGAGCGCCATGCCGCGACCGGCCTTGCGCAGCAATGGCGTGCCGGCCTGCTGCTCCAGCTTCTTGAGCTGCGCGCTCACCGCCGAAGTGGAGCGGTTCAGGCGCTCGGCTGCCTGCGCGAAACTGCCCAGTTCGATGCCGGTGGCGAAGCTGCGCAGCGTATCGATGTCGAAGTTGACGCGAGGCATGGCAACCATCCTGCTTTTCGGGATCATCAGTACTTAATTTCCCGATTTCAAGGATCATCATCGACCGCTATCGTGGCTTCCGTCAAATGCATGCCGGAGACTTTCCAGATGACCCACGACCCGCATTACGCACACAAGAGCATCGGCGACATCGCCCCGAAACTGGCCAGCCTCACCGACGAGGTGCTGTTCGCCGACGTCTGGGCTCGCACGGATCTCAGCCCGCGCGAGCGCAGCATCGCCACGGTGGCGACGCTCGTCGCCCTGAACCGCACCGAGCAACTGCCGTTCCACTTCGACCGTGCCCGTGACAATGGCCTGGGCAACGAAGAACTGGTCGAACTCGTCACCCATCTCGCGTTCTACGCCGGCTGGCCCTGCGCGTTCTCGGCCATCGGTGTGCTGCGCAGGCCGCAAACGGAGCGCACGCCATGATCGCGATGCAATACACCATCGCCCTGCCCGCCGATTACGACATGGCGATCATCCGCCGCCGCATCGCGGAGAAGGGCCATCTGCTGGACGATTTCCCCGGCCTCGCGTTCAAGGCCTGGCTGCACGCTTCGCACGACGACCGCGACATGCCCGGTCGCGACAACCTGTATGCACCGTTCTATCTGTGGCACGACAGCGCCGGGATGAATGCCTTTCTCGGCGGCAGCGGTTTCGCCGCGTTGTCGCGCGACTTCGGCCGCCCTGCGGTACGCACCTGGATGCCATGGCAAGCCGAACTTGCCGACGATCTACGCGGCGCCATCTGCGCTACACGCGAATTGGCCACCATTCCCGCCCACGCCGATCTCAGCAACGTGCTGGAAACCGAAGCTGCCGCGGCACGGCAGGATCGTGCGGCGGGCGCGTTGGCTGCGATCAGCGCATACGACCCGTCAGGCTGGAACCTGTTGCGCTTCCGCCTGTGGCCCACCCTGCGCACCGGTCCCGTCCATGAGGGACAGCAGCTTTATCGCGTCGGCCGTGTCTCGCAACCCGGCGCCAGGCGCTGATCCACTTCCCAAGGAGAATCCCATGCCCCTCGTCCGCATCTCCCTGCGCCGCGGCAAGTCCGCCACCTACCTCGCCGCGCTGCGCAACGGCATCTACGCCGCCATGCGCGAGAGCTTCGACGTACCGGAGAACGACCGCTTCATCCTGATCCACCAGCACGATGATGAAGAGTTCGACTGCGACCCGAACTACCTCGGCATCGCGCGCAGCGACGAGCTCGTGATCGTGCAGATCGCCTGCAACAACACACGGACGGTGGCGCAGAAGCAGGCGTTCTATCGCCGCGTGGCCGAGAACCTAGCGGCCGCTCCCGGCCTGCGACCCGAGGATGTCTTCATCAACCTGCTGGAGACGACCAGGGAAAACTGGTCGTTCGGCAACGGCATCGCGCAGTACGCGTGAACGGCCTCAACGGGGAAGCACGCCTATCGTCCGCATCCACGCGTCCGCCAGATCGGTCCAGCGGGTGATCGGCAGGTCCGTGCGCCGTACGCCGAAGGCATGGCCGCCTTGCGCGTATAGGTGCATCTCCGTGGGGACGTCGGCCTTCTTCAGCGCGGCGAAGTAGACCAGTGCCTGCTGCACGCCATCCACCTCGTCGTTCTCGGCCTGCACGATGAAGGTGGGCGGCGTGTCGTGGGTGACGGGCACGTTGGGATTCAACTTGCCGTTGTCCAGCGCGAGATGCCCCGGGTAGATCGCCATGGCGAAATCCGGGCGCACACTTTCCCTGTCGGCTGCATCCACCGGCGGGTACAGGCGCTTGTCGAAGTGCGTGCTGATTTCCGCCACCAGAAAGCCACCGGCGGAGAAACCGACCACGCCGACCTTGTGCGGATCGATGTTCCATTCCTTCGCATGCAGGCGCACCAGGCCCATCGTGCGCTGCACGTCCTCCAGCGCCATCGTCGGCACCTGGTAATTGTGCGGCCGGCAATCGCAGTGCCAGTCGTAGGGCGCGCCCGGCACGCGGTACTTCAGCAACACGCAGGTGATGCCGCGCGAGGTCAGCCAGTCGCAGATTTCGGTGCCTTCCAGGTCGATCGCCAGGATCTCGAAGCCGCCGCCGGGGATCACCACCACGGCGGCGCCCGTGTTCCTCCCCTGCGGCGCATAGACCGTCAGGGTGGGCTGTGACACGTTGCGAACGGCGGTCACGGTCTTGCCGGCGAGCAGCTTGCTGCTCGTCTCCGCCATCTCCGGCCCCGGCATCGCCTGCATGTCGGGCGGCGTGCCCGGCCACAGCGGCACCTGCACATGCCCGGCCACCGGTCGCCAGACCGTGGCATTCGCCTGCAGGCTTCCGCATATGCACAACAGCAACACGACCCACAGTTTCATGTTCATGTGTTTCCCCTTCCTAGCGCCGGCCAGAACTTGCGATGACCGGAAATCGAACCCCTCTGTCCCGTCGATCATGTGCATGGCAACGGGCTTGCGGCGGCGGCTTCCATGGATTTTCCCGGGCAGCACAGGGCTGCGGACGGACGGCAACGTAACCGGAACCCGAATCGCAGCGAACCACCCTCGTGGACAGCGCACGGATCAGCCAGCGTCGCCACACGTGTCATGCGAAGCGAGGATTCCCCATGAGTCACTCCGCGACTGAAATTGCAATGCCGCCACCGTGGTTCGCCAGATGGGCGCCGGTACCCGTGCGCCTGATCGTGGGCTATGGGTTCATGGAGCATGGCTTCGCCAAGCTCGGCCGCGGCGCCGATGCCTTCGCCGCAATCCTGCAGGCCATCGGCGTGCCCTTTCCGCACCTGATGTCCTGGGCCACCATCCTGGTGGAAGTACTCGGCGGACTGGCCATCCTGCTGGGCGCCTTCGTGGCGCTGGCCAGCGTGCCGATGGCAGCCGTGTTGCTGGTGGCCATCTTCACCGTGCACCTGCCCAACGGGTTCAGCTCGATCAAGCTGCTGACCGTCACGGCCGCTGGCGCCCATTTCGGACAACCGGGTTACGAATGCGACCTGCTCTACCTCGCCGGCCTGGCCGCGCTGACGCTGGGCGGTGCAGGACCCTGGGCGCTGGACAACCTGCTGCGCAAGCGCAAAGGGAGGCTGCCGCGAAACACCCACACGGCGTGAAGCTTCGCGGCGGGAGCGGCCGCGCTATTCCCCGCGCAGCCAGCGCGCCGCGTCCACCGCGAAGTAGGTGAGGATGGCGTCGGCGCCCGCGCGCTTGAACGCGGTGAGCGTCTCCAGCACCACCGCCTTCTCGTCCAGCCAGCCGTTCTGCGCGGCGGCCTTGAGCATCGCGTACTCGCCCGACACCTGGTAGACGAAGGTGGGCATGCCGAACGCGTCCTTCACCCGGCGCAGCACGTCGAGGTAAGGCAGGCCCGGCTTCACCATCACCATGTCCGCTCCTTCCTGGATATCCAGCTCGACTTCGCGCAGTGCCTCGTCGCTGTTGGCGACGTCCATCTGGTAGGTGTGCTTGTTGCCCTTGCCGAGGTTGGCGGACGAACCTACCGCGTCACGGAACGGGCCGTAGAAGCTCGATGCGTATTTCGCCGAGTAGGCGAGGATGCGGGTGTGGATGTGGCCGGCGGCTTCCAGCGCGTCGCGGATCGCGCCGACACGGCCGTCCATCATGTCCGAGGGCGCCACAACGTCCATGCCGGCCTCGGCCTGCGCCAGCGACATCTTCACCAGCGCCGCCACGGTGGGCTCGTTCATCACGTAGCCGTTCGCGTCGATCAGGCCGTCCTGGCCGTGCGTGGTGTAGGGGTCCAGCGCCACGTCGCCGATCAGGCCGAGCTCGGGATATTTCGATTTCAGGGCCCGCGTGGCGCGATGCATCAGGTTGTCCGGGTTCCACGCCTCGCGTGCGTCCTCGCTCTTCACGCCCTGCCCCGGCGAGGGGAACAGCGCCAGCGCGGGGATGCCGAGGCGCACGCATTCGCCGGCGAGCTTCACGAGTTCGTCGATCGAGAGCCGGTCCACGCCCGGCATCGAGGGCACCGGCTCGCGCCTGCCTTCGCCATCGATCACGAACGCCACCATGACGAGGTCGCTGGGCAGCAGGCTGTGCTCGCGCATCAGTGCGCGGGAGAAAGCGTCGCGGCGCATGCGGCGTGGGCGGATGGCGGGGAAGCTCATGGGACGGTCTCGCAGGAGAGTCCGCGCATTTTAGCGCCGCGCCACGCGGCCACAGCCGCCGCGGACGCTTTGCCGCAGCCGCACCGCACGAAGCGTCAACATCAAACGCACGTCCTGCACACACGATTCGGTGCAGGCTCGCCTCACCCACCACGGGAGGCAGCCCCATGAACACTTCAGCAGAGCATCGCGTTGGCCAAGCCCGCCATCCCTTCCCCGCCGGGACGCGCTACCTCGGTCCGCACAGCAGCCGCAGGCCGCTCGGGGTCACCGTGGTGCTGCGGCGCATGGGGCAGG
>DATEKS010000081.1:0-7967 GCA_035277325.1 Rhodanobacter sp. | reverse complement strand
CGCCGAGCACGAGGCGGAGCTGGCCGCGCGCAAGGCCGCGGTGGACACCGCCGCCTCGACCAACCCGGTGCTGGCCGCGCTGGCCCGCGCCCGCGCGAAACAGGACAAGTCGCCATGAAGCGCACTGACGTGGTCGAACTGTTCACGCGCCTGCGCGAACTGAACCCGCAGCCCACCACCGAACTCGCCTACACCACACCGTTCGAGCTGCTGGTGGCCGTGGTGCTCTCCGCGCAGGCCACCGACGTGGGCGTGAACAAGGCCACGCGCAAGCTCTACCCGGTGGCGAACACGCCGCAGGCGATCCTCGCGCTGGGCGAGGAAGGACTGAAGAAGTACATCTCCACCATCGGCCTCTACAACGCCAAGGCGAAGAACGTGATCGCGCTGTGCGGCATCCTGATGGAGCAGCATGGCGGCGAGGTGCCGCGCACCCGCGAGGCGCTGGAGGCGCTGCCCGGCGTGGGCCGCAAGACCGCGAACGTGGTGCTCAATACCGCGTTCGGGGAACCCACCATCGCGGTGGACACGCACATCTTCCGCGTCGCCAACCGCACCGGCCTCGCCCCCGGCAAGGACGTGCGCGCGGTGGAGGACAAGCTGGAGAAAGTGGTGCCCGCGGAGTTCAAGCGCGACGCCCACCACTGGCTGATCCTGCACGGCCGCTACGTGTGCAAGGCACGCAAGCCGGACTGCCCGAACTGCGTGATCCGCGACCTGTGCCGCTACAAGGACAAGACGACGGCAGCCTGAACCGCCGTCCGGACAAAACGCGTACGCCACGCCGGATGTCGTATAAACGGAGCCTCGTCCACACGGAGGTTCCATCCATGCGTGCCATGAACGCCCGATCGCTGCTGCTCGCCGCCGCCCTTGCGTTCGCCGCCGCTGCTTCGGCGCAGAGCCTCGACTCGCTCACAAGCGCCGCCGGCAGCCTGCTCGGCCAGAAGGGCTCGACCCCGGCCCTGTCCTCGGTGTCCTCGCTGGGCAGCGCGCAGAACGCCGCGGGCGTGCTCGGCTACTGCCAGTCGCACGGCTACCTGCCCAGCGCCACCGATACGCTGAAGGAAAAGCTGCTCGGCAAATTCGGCGGCGGCTCGACCGAGCCGACGCGGAGCGAGGGTTACCAGCAAGGCCTCAACGGCATCCTGCAGGGCGGCAACGGCCAGAACTTCGACCTGGGCAACCTGAAGGGCACGCTGGCCAAGAAACTGTGCCAGCACGTGGCGGATAAGGCGGTGTCGTCCTTCCTCGGCCACTGAGCAGCACCTGTACCACAGGCGGAAAGCAAACGGCGGGCATCATGCCCGCCGTTTTCCGTCCATGGGTCGAACTCCATTGCGATAAGCGATTCGGACTTCCCCGCAAATCCTCTCCCTTCATCCCAACCTTCTCCTCGCTCCTCAAAGCCGATGCCATCCTTGGCATCTCCCCACGTGCTCCGGAGGGGAGAAGGGGCGAACGGGCCGAGCGGGTTCGTTCCTTCGTACGTTGCATCCATCCGGGTGCTGAAGGTCCCCGGGCTGCGGATTAAAAAGCCACTTCGCCGAACACGCCGATCTCGTTGGTCTTCACGTTCTGCACGTGCGGCGGCAGCGGCGTGGTCACCGACTTGTCGCCCTTCTCGTGCTTCCACACGCCGGCCAGCTTGAAGCCCTTGGTCACCTGGTACTGCAGGCCGACGTTGTAGTAGGTGTCTTTGGCGTTGTTGTCCAGGTCCTTGCTCAGCTTCGCCTCGTCGTAGCGAGCGAACAGCGCCAGATCGTCGGTCAGCGCCACGCTGCCCCACACCGACCAGCCGTCGGCCTTGTCGGCCTGCGGCGTCATCACGTTGTTCCAGTTCTTCGCGGTGAAGTACTCGCCACCCACGCGGAACTGCTTGTTGACGTAGGCGATCAGGAAGTCGCCGCGCTGCGCGGTATGGTCTGCGCTGGTGGTCTGGGTCTCCTTGCCGAGGTGGCCGGAGTAGCCGCCCACCGCCACGGTCAGGCCATCGAACGGCACGAAGCCCACGCGCGCTTCCACGTCCACGCCCTTGCTGCGGCTGGGGTTCTTGTAGCCGGCGCCGTTCACCACCGACACCGCGTAGTTGAACATGTTGTTGGCGCCGACGTCGCCCAGCGCGTGCAGGCCCCAGTCGGCCGAGTTCGCGTACTTCAGGCGGTCGGTGAGGGTGTTCTCGACGTAACGGAAGCCGTACAGGTTCTCGACGAACGGGATCCACGGCATGTCGGCCGAGCCGACGCGGAAGATCGCGGCCTTGTCGAACTTGCCCTGCACGTAGGCCTTCTTCACAAACAGGTTGGTCTCGCCGTCGCTGCTGACGTAGTTGAAGTCGGTGGTCAGGTTGGCCGACCAGATGTCGTTGAACTTGTGGTCGATGCCCAGGTAGAAGCGCTTCACGTCCAGCCCGACGCCGTTCGCGGCGGTCTTGCCGGTGTCGCTGTTCTTCTGGTCGATGTTGCTGAAGTCGAAGAACATCTTGCCTGACAGCTTGGTGTCGTTGACCAGCTTGTCGAGCGCGTCCACCCGCTTGCTCAGCGCGTCGCCGGGCGCGGCGGCGACGGCTTCCTGCTTCGCCTGCACCTGCTGCACGGCCTGGGCCGTCTGGCTCTGCGCCTCGTTCTGCGCAGTGGACTGCGCCTGCAGTTCGTCAACCTTTTCCTGCAGGGCGGCGAGCTGGGCCTTGAGCTGGGCCACTTCGTCGGCGGTGACGGTGGCCTTGCCGGCCTTCGCAGCCTTGTGGTGCGTCGTCGGCTGCGTCGTCTGGGCACTGGCCACAAAGCTGGTCAGGCCCAGGCCGGCGGCGATCGCGAGCGCGAGCGTCTTCGAGTGCATGCTTTTCTCCACTAGTTGGTGATGGCGGGATCCGCCTCGACCGTCCCCTGGCTGTCGCCGGTCGGCAAGGCTCGAACGGGTCGCAGCATGCTGTCCGATCTTTGCGCTTGCATGCACATCACATGACAGAATGAAGACATGCCGCACGATCATGCCGCCCGCCGGAAGCCCCGCGGCGGCTGATATGCTTCGCCGATGGACGTTTCGAACAACAGCATGGCCGGCCGCATGGCCGAGCGCTTCCGCGGCTTCCTGCCGGTGATCGTGGACGTGGAAACCGGCGGTTTCGACGCCGAGCGCGATGCCCTGCTGGAGATCGCCGCGATCACCCTGGGCATGGACGCGCACGGTTTCCTGCACCCCCAGGCCACCGCGCATGCCCACGTGGAGCCCTTCCCCGGCGCCAACCTCGATCCGCGCGCACTGGAAGTGACCGGCATCGACCCGGACAACCCCCTGCGCGGCGCCCTGAACGAGCGCAGCGCGCTGGAGCACGTGTTCCAGGTGGTGCGCACCGCGGTGCGCGACCACGGCTGCCAGCGCGCGATCCTGGTGGGCCACAACGCGGCTTTCGACCTGGGTTTCATCAATGCCGCGGTGCGCCGCACCGGCAACAAGCGCAACCCGTTCCATCCCTTCAGCTGCTTCGATACCGCCACCCTGGGCGGCCTCGCCTACGGCCAGACCGTGCTGGGCAAGGCGGTGCAGGCCTCCGGCCGCAGCTTCGACACGCGCGAGGCGCACTCGGCGATCTACGACGCCGAATCCACCGCCCTGCTGTTCTGCGACATCGTCAACCGCTGGCGCCAGCTGGAGATGTTCGAGCGCGAGCGGATCGGGGCCAGCCAGGACGCCGTCTGACCCCCGCCCGGGCGATGTTGTCATCCGCCTGCAACATTCATCTCATTTCATTGCAACACGCCACCGCTGCAATGGCGGGCACCGGGCACCGCCCCGTGCACCCCAAGGAGCCAACGTGTTGACCTCATCCCGATCCATGTTCCGCCTCGGCGCGCTCGCCGTGTTCGTCGCCGCCTCGCTGGGCGCGGTGTCCGCCCAGGCCACCGACATCACCGGCGCAGGTTCCAGCTTCGTCTACCCCGTGATCTCGAAGTGGTCGGCCAGCTACGCCGAGAAGACCGGCAACCGCGTCAACTACCAGTCGATCGGTTCCGGCGGCGGCATCGCCCAGATCAAGGCCGGCACCGTGGACTTCGGCGCCAGCGACATGCCGCTGGACGAGGCCACACTGGCCAAGTTCGGCCTGGGCCAGTTCCCCGACGTGATCGGCGGCATCGTGCCGGCGTTCAACGTGGCCGGCGTGGCCGCAGGCAAGCTGGTGCTGGACGGCCCGACCCTGGCCGACATCTATCTGGGCAAGATCACCAGCTGGAACGATCCGGCCATCCAGAAGCTCAACCCGGGCCTGAAGCTGCCCGGCACCAAGATCACCGTGGTGCATCGCTCCGACGGTTCGGGCACCACCTTCAACTTCTCCGACTACCTGTCCAAGGTCAGCCCGGAGTGGAAGGGCAAGGTGGGCGAAGGCACCGCCGTGAACTGGCCGACCGGCATCGGCGGCAAGGGCAACGAGGGCGTCTCGGCCTACATCCGCCAGATCCCGAACTCGATCGGCTATGTCGAGTATGCCTACGCGCTGAAGAACCACATCGGCTACGCGGTGATGAAGAACGCCGCCGGCAAGGTGATCCAGCCCAACACCGCCAGCTTCCAGGCCGCCGCCGCCACCGCCGACTGGGCGCACGCGAAGAACTTCAACCTGCTGATGACCAACGCGCCTGGCGCCGACGCGTGGCCGATCACCGCCACCTCGTGGGTGATCATGTACAAGCAGCCGAAGAACGCCGCGAACAGCAAGGTCAGCTTCGACTTCTTCAAGTGGGCCTACGAGAACGGCCAGGAACAGGCGCGCTCGCTGGACTACGTGCCGCTGCCCGCCTCGCTGGTGAGCCAGATCGAAAGCTACTGGAAGACCGAGTTCAAGCAGTAAGCCGCAAGAAAGCCCCTCTCCCGCCGGGAGAGGGGCTGGGGGTGAGGGTTCGGATACACCGACGCGTCACAGCTGGCCCGAACCCTCATCCGCCCTCCGGGCACCTTTTCCCGAAGGGAGAAGGGAAAGCATCCTCCTCGCGAAGACCGCATGTCATCGATCCCAGCCACCGACCTCGCCACCGACGCCGACCAGCGCAGCCGCATCGATGCTCGCCACGATGCCTGGTTCCGCTGGCTACTGCGGTTCTGTGCCCTGCTGGTGCTGGCCGCGTTGCTGGGCGCGGCGCTGTCCACGCTGTGGGGCGGCCGCGAGGTGCTGTTCAAGGACGGCTTCCATTTCCTCTCCAGCGATGCCTGGAACCCGGTCACCGACGACTACGGCGCGCTGGCGCCGATCTTCGGCACCCTGGTCACGTCACTGATCGCACTGATACTCGCGGTGCCGGTGAGCTTCGGCATCGCGCTGTTCCTCACCGAGATCGCCCCGACCTGGCTGCGCGGCCCGGTCGCCACCGCGATCGAACTGCTGGCCAGCATCCCGTCGATCATCTACGGCATGTGGGGCCTGTTCGTGTTCGTGCCGTTCATGGCCGGCATCGAGCCGACGCTCAGCGACACGCTGGGCAAGCTGCCGCTGGTCGGCAAGCTGTTCCAGGGCCCGCCGCTGGGGCTGGGCCTGCTCACCGCTGGCATCGTGCTGGCGGTGATGATCCTGCCGTTCATCTGCTCGGTGATGCGCGAGGTGTTCCAGACCGTGCCGGTGCGCCTGAAGGAATCCTCCTACGCGCTGGGCTCGACCACCTGGGAGGTGGTGTGGGACATCGTGCTGCCCTACACGCGCTCGGCGGTGATCGGCGGCATCTTCCTGGGCCTCGGCCGGGCGCTTGGCGAGACGATGGCGGTGACCTTCGTGCTCGGCAACGCCTACGACCTCTCCAGCTCGCTGCTGATGCCCGGCACCTCGATCTCCTCCTCCATCGCCAACGAATTCAACGAGGCGGTGGGCACGCACCGCTCGGCGCTGATCGCGCTGGGCTTCCTGCTGTTCGTGGTGACCTTCGTGGTGCTGCTGATCGCGCGCCTGATGCTGCGCCGGCTGTCACGCAAGGAGGGCAACTGATGGCCTCCTCCGTCTACCTGCGCCGTCGCATCGTCAACGTGGTGGCCTTGGCCTTAAGTGCCTGCGCCACCCTGCTGGGCCTGGTGTTCCTGGCCTGGATCCTGTGGGTGACGCTGAAGAACGGCTTCGGCGCGATCACGCCACGCCTGTTCACCAAGATCACCGCCTATGCCGACCAGGGCGGCCTGTCCAACGCGATCGTGGGCAGCCTGATCATGGACGTCATGGCGTTGCTGATCTGCGCGCCGGTCGGCGTACTCGCCGGCACCTTCCTCGCCGAGTACGCGAACCGCACCAAGCTCGGCGCCACGATCCGCTTCCTCAACGACATCCTGCTGTCGGCGCCGTCGATCGTGCTTGGCCTGTTCGTGTACGTGATCGTGGTGTTGCCGATGTCGAAGCTCACCCACGGCGAAGTCTCGTTCTCCGGCTTCGCGGGCGCGGTGGCGCTGGCGCTGATCGGCCTGCCGGTGATCGTGCGCACCACCGACGAGATGCTGCAGCTGGTGCCCGGCACGCTGCGCGAGGCCACGCTGTCGCTGGGCATCCCGCAGTGGAAGATGACCGTGCAGGTGCTGATGCGCGCGGCCACCTCCGGCATCGTCACCGGCGTGCTGCTGGCGCTGGCGCGCTTGGCCGGCGAGACCGCGCCGCTGCTGTTCACCGCCTTCGGCAACAACTTCATGACCGTGCACCCGCTGGACAAGATGGAAAGCCTGCCGGTGGCGATCTACCAATACACCAACGATCCCAGCCCCGACCTGCATGCCATCGCCTGGGCCGGCGCGCTGCTGATCACGCTGTTCGTGCTCGCGCTCAGCCTGCTGACCCGACTGCTGTTCACCCGCCACAAGGTGCGTTATGACTGACTTCGCCGCCAATGCCGCGGACTTCACGGCTGCCGCGGAAACCACCACCACGGCACCCACCAAGATCGCGGTGCGCGACCTGCATTTCCACTACGCCGGCTCCCATGCGCTGAAAGGCATCAGCATGGATATTCCGGAGAAACAGGTCACCGCGATCATCGGACCTTCCGGCTGCGGCAAGTCCACCCTGCTGCGCATCTTCAACCGCATCTACGCGATCTACCCGAAGCTGGTCGCCAGCGGCGAGGTGCTGCTGGACGGCGAGAACATCCTCGATCCGAAGTACTCGCTGAACCGCCTGCGCAGCAAGGTCGGCATGGTGTTCCAGAAGCCGGTGCCGTTCCCGATGACGATCTTCGAGAACGTGGCCTACGGCATCCGCCACCACGAGAAGCTCGGCAAGGCCGACATGGCCGAGCGCGTGGAGCAGGCTCTGCGCCGCGCCGCGCTGTGGGACGAGGTGAAGGACAAGCTCAAGCACAGCGCGCTGGGCCTCTCCGGCGGCCAGCAGCAGCGCCTGTGCATCGCCCGCGGCATCGCGCTCAAGCCCGAGGTGCTGCTGCTGGACGAGCCCACCTCGGCGCTGGACCCCATCGCCACCGGCCGCATCGAGCAGCTGGTGGAAGAGCTCAAACACGACTACACCATCGTGATGGTCACCCACAACATGCAGCAGGCCGCGCGCGTCTCCGACCGCACCGCCTTCATGTACCTGGGCGAGCTGATCGAGTTCGACGTCACCGAGAAGATCTTCACCAAGCCCTCGAAGAAGCAGACCGAGGACTACATCACCGGCCGCTTTGGTTAACCATGGCGATACTCCCTCTCCCCTCCGGGGAGAGGGCTAGGGTGAGGGGCCACCCCGCGGCGACCTCCCCGACTGGACACTACGGAACTCGACCATGAGCACCAGCAAAGAACACATCATCAAGAGCTACGACGACGAACTGGCCCGCCTCACCGGCGAGCTGGTGCGCATGGGCGAGCTGGCGGTGAGCCAGCTGGAAGCCGCGATCGACGTGGTGGAACGCCGCGACGAGCGCGCCGCCCAGCACGTCGTCGGCAACGATGACGCGATCGACCTGCTCGAACAGGAGATCAGCCACGACGTGGTGCGCCTGCTGGCG
>DATEKS010000080.1:0-19375 GCA_035277325.1 Rhodanobacter sp. | reverse complement strand
GAGAAGAAGCAACGGCCAGAGCAAAACAAAGCGAAGCGCCGCAGGATTTTTTCCTCAGCCATCGAGCACGGCACGGTATGGCCGCGCCGTGTATCGCGTAGGCGGATGTGGCTCCCAAAACCTCGAAACAGCCTGCTTGTCATCCCGGCGGGTTGAACAGGCCATTTCTCTTGGTTACTTCTCTTGACTCCGGGCATTCCCGGATCGGGTCCGGGACAGGCTCTGCCCTCCGCCCTTCGGGCCAGCTTCGCTGTTCGCCGCCGCTCCTGCGGCGGCGTGGGCCAGCAAAGAGAAGTGACTCGGGCGCCGGCAGGCGTCCGAAACCGCCTTGTTGCTTGCGTCAGGCGTCCGAAACCGCTCTGTCGCCTGCGACAAACGTGGCCTCTAGCAACGTGGCCCCCTGGCAAATCTTCAATGCAGCACACGCACCGCATTGTTGATGCCCAGCGCCAATACCGCGAGCCCGGCCAGCACGGTGGCGGCGCGTGCCGGGATGCGGCGGATGAAGAGCGCCCCGAACGGTGCGGCGAGGATGCCGCCGGCGATCAGGCCCAGCACGGCCACCACGTGGCCGGCGCCGATGCCGAACAGGAACGCGGCGCTGGCGGCGATGCTCACCACGCACTTGGCCAGGTGCACGCTGCCGATCACCGCGCGCGGTTGCAGTCCGCGCGCGAGCAGGGTGGTGGCGGTGAGCGCGCTCCAGCCGCCACCGCCGATCGCGTCGAGGAAGCCTGCCGCTGCGCCCAGCAATGAAGTGCCGCGCGGCGGTTCGGTGCGCTCGCCAGGGTGCTTCGCGCTGCGCAGCAGCAGGAACACGCCCATGCCAAGCAGGTAGGGTGTCAGCGCGATGCGCATCCACGACGCGGGCAGGTGCACGGCCAGCCACACGCCGAGCAGGGCGCCGATCACGCCCGGGATCGCCAGCGCCAGGAACAGCCGCCGCCGCACGTTGCCCGCCGCGAGGTGGCTGAGGCCCGAGGCGCCGCAGGTGAAAGTCTCGGCGTAGTGCACGCTGGCGCTGGCCATCACCGGTGGCATGCCGAGGCCCAGCAGCAGCCCGGCCGAGGTCACGCCGTAGGCCATACCAAGCGCGCCGTCCACCAGCTGCGCGAGTGCGCCCACGACGGCGAAGGTGAGGAATTCCGGCAGGGCGCTCATCGGCACTCGCAAAGAGGTGTCTTGGGCATGTCAGCACGCGCCCTGGTGCGCGGGAAATGAGCGACCCGCATAAGCACATGACCACAAGTGTTTTCAGGCCTGTGGGCCGCGGACATAGCATGGCCGCCAAGACGTATGGACGTCCAAAAGGAAAGACCGTGAGCGTTGCCACACGACCGATACTGCCGACGCCGAGCCTGGCCGCCGAGCGGCTGGCGCTGTTGCACCGGCTGACCGAAGGGTTGCCACCCGCGGACCTGTACTGGATCTCGGCATGGAGCGCTGCCCTCGCGGCCCAGGCCACGCGCGTCGTCCTGCCGGCAGGGCCGGCCGCGGCCGAGGCGCCGAACGCGGCGGCGGGCGAGCGGCTGACCGTGCTCTACGGCAGCCAGACCGGCAACTCGCGCCGGGTGGCCGAGCGGCTGGCCGAACGTGCCTCCGCGGCGGGCCTGAACGTGCGGTTGCTGCGCACCGGCGCCTACGCCGTGCGCGAGCTGGCCCAGGAGCGCCATCTGGCGCTGGTGATCAGCAGCCAGGGCGACGGCGATCCGCCGGACGACGCGCTGGGCCTCGTCGAATTCCTCACCGGCAAGCGCGCTCCGAAGCTGCCGCAGCTGAAGTTCGCGGTGCTCGGCCTGGGCGATTCCAGCTATCCGAAGTTCTGCGCGGTGAGCCGCCAGCTCGACGCGCGCTTCGCCGAACTGGGTGCGCAGCGCTTCGCCGAGCTTGGCGAGGCCGACGTGGACTTCGAAGCCGTGGGCGCGAGCTGGAGCGACGGCGTGCTGGAAAAGGCGCGCGATGCGCTGGGCACGCCCGCCACGCCCGTCGCGGCGAACCAGCGCCCGGTGGCCCTGCATGCGGTGAACAACGCGTTGCATGGCCGGGAAAACCCCTATGCCGCCGAGGTGCTGGAAAACCAGCGCATCGTCTCGCGCGACAGCGCGCGCGAAGTGCGCCATATCGAACTCTCGCTGCAGGGCTCGGGCCTGCGCTACGAACCAGGCGACGCGCTGGGCGTGTGGCCGCGCAATCCGCCTGCCCTGGTCGGCGAGTGGCTGAGCCTGCTGCGCCTGGACGGCGAGCAGGAAGTCGCGCACGACGGCCGTCGCCTGCCGCTGGCACGCTGGCTGACCCACGAGCGCGAGCTGACCCGGCTGAGCCGCCCGCTGCTGGCCGCGCATGCCGCCGCCAGCGGCGACGCCGCGCTGGCGCGCGTGCTTGAACCGGAGCAGCGCGAGGCGCTGACCCGGCTGCTCGACACGCACCAGCCGATCGACCTGCTGCGCCGCCATCCGGTGAACTGGGACGCCGCGCAGCTGGTGGCCGCGCTGCGCCCGCTCACGCCACGGCTGTACTCCATCGCCTCCAGCCCGAAGGCGGTGGGCGAGGACGAGGTGCACCTCACCGTGGCCGTCGTGGGCTACCACGCCCATGGCAGCGATCACCTCGGTGCGGCCTCGTCCTTCCTCGCCGCGGCCGGCGACGAGCAGCGCGTGCCGGTGTTCGTGGAACCGAACGAGCGCTTCCGCCTGCCGGCCGACGCCAGCCGCGACGTCATCATGATCGGGCCGGGCACCGGCGTGGCGCCGTTCCGCGCCTTCGTGCAGGAACGCCAGACCGTGGGCGCCGCGGGGCGCAACTGGCTGTTCTTCGGCAATCGCCATTTCGCGCAGGACTTCCTCTACCAGACCGAATGGCAGCAGGCGCTGAAGGACAGCGCGCTGCATCGACTCGATCTCGCCTTCTCGCGCGATGGCGTTTCCAAGATCTACGTCCAGAACAAGCTGCGCGAACACGGTCGCGAACTGTACACCTGGTTGCGCGATGGCGCCCATCTCTACGTCTGCGGCGATGCGACGCACATGGCGAAGGACGTGCACGAGGCACTGGTCGACGTGGCCGTCGCCCACGGCGGGCTTTCCGCCGAGGACGCCCGCGGCTGGCTGGCCGAGCTGCTGCAGGAAGGGCGCTACGCAAGAGACGTGTACTAGTGCGTTCGTCCATGAACGCGAGAGTCAAGAAGCGGCCATCCATGGCCGCACTTTAGGAACTCATGCGTTCGTCCGTGAACGCGTGAATCAAGAAGCGGCCATCCGTGGCCGCACTTTCAAAAGAAGCTAGCTATCCCATGCCTTCGCATCTCGAACACATCAAGACCGCCAGCCGCTTCCTGCGCGGCGGCATCGCCGAAGGCCTGGCCGATCCGGTCACCGGCGCGATCAGCGAGGACGACAACAAGCTGCTGAAGTTCCACGGCAGCTACCAGCAGGACGACCGCGACCTGCGTGACGAGCGTCGCCGGCAGAAGCTGGAGCCGGCCTACGCCTTCATGGTGCGCGCGCGCCTGCCGGGCGGGGTGATGACGCCGGCGCAGTGGCTGGCCTTCGACAGGATCGCCAGCGACTACGCTTCCAGCGGTCTGCGCATCACCACGCGGCAGACCTTCCAGTGGCACGGCATCGTCAAGCGCAACCTCAAGCCCACCATCGCCGCGATCAACGACGCGCTGGCCAGCACCATCGCCGCCTGCGGCGACGTCAACCGCAACGTGGTGTGCAATACCAACCCGGTCCAGTCGCGTGCGCATGCGGCGGCTTACGCATGGGCGGCGAAACTGTCCGAGCACCTGAAGCCGAAGACCCGCGCCTACCACGAGATCTGGCTGGACGGAGAAAAGCTGGTGGGCGAGGCCGCCGCGGCCGAGAACGAGCCGCTGTACGGGGCAACCTATCTGCCGCGCAAGTTCAAGATCGGCGTGGCGATCCCGCCGCTCAACGACATCGATGTGTTCGCCCAGGACCTGGGCCTGATCGTGATCGTCGAGCAGGGCGAGCTGGCCGGCTTCAATGTGGCGATCGGCGGCGGCATGGGCGCCACCCACGGCGATCCCACCACCTATCCGCGCCTCGCCGACGTGATCGGCTTCGTCACGCCCGAGCGCCTCGTGACGCTGGCCGAGGCCACCATCGCCGTGCAGCGCGACTGGGGCGACCGCGAGGAACGCAAGCACGCGCGCTTCAAGTACACCATCGACACACATGGCCTCGCCGCGGTGAAGGCGGAGATCGAAAAGCGCGCCGGCTTCGCGCTGGAACCGGTGCGGCCGTTCCGCTTCGACCACAACGGCGACCGCTACGGCTGGATCGAGGGCCATGAGGGCCGCTGGCATCTCACCCTGCAGGTGGAATCCGGCCGCCTGCTGGATGGCGAGGAGTCGCGCTGGCTGAGCGGCATGCGTGAGATCGCGCGCGTGCACACGGGCGACATCCGGCTCACTTGCAACCAGAACCTGATCGTCGCCAACGTGGAGGCGGCCGACCGCGCGCGCATCGACGCCATCGTGGCCGCGCACGGCATGGACGGTTACCGCCGCTACAGCGGCATCCGCCGCCACGCCATCGCCTGCGTGGCGCTGCCCACCTGCGGGCTGGCGATGGCCGAGAGCGAGCGCTACCTGCCGCAGCTGCTGCCCAAGCTGGAAGCCTCGCTGGACCGCCACGGCCTGCTCGACGCACCGATCTTGCTGCGCCTGTCCGGCTGCCCGAACGGCTGCTCGCGGCCGTACCTCGGCGAGATCGCCCTGGTCGGACGCGCCATCGGCCGCTACGACCTGCGCCTGGGCGCGGATTTCCGCGGCCAGCGGCTCAACCAGGTCTATCGCGAGAACGTGGACGAGCCGACTCTGCTCGAAGCGCTGGACCTGCTGTTTGCCCGCTATGCCGGCGAACGCACGCTGGGTGAGCACTTCGGCGATTTCCTGTTGCGCGTCGGCGTGCTTGTATCGAAGAAGATCGCATTGGAGGTGATCGCATGAGCGCGCCACTCCTTCCCGCCGACGGCGACGATGTCGAGGCGCTGCTTGCGCTCAACCACTGGCTGGCAAGGCGCGATGCCGAGACGCGCGTGAGCTGGATGCTGGAGCACGTGCCGGGCGCGCACGCGCTGTCCTCCAGTTTCGGAGCGCAGGCGGCGGTGTCGCTGCACCTGCTGGCGAGCCACGCGCCGGGCATCCCGGTGATCCTGATCGACACCGGTTACCTGTTTCCCGAGACCTACCAGTTCGTTGACACGCTGAGCGAGCGGCTTGCGCTCAACCTCAAGGTCTACCGGCCGGTGATCGGCCGGGCCTGGGCCGAGGCGCGCTACGGCAGGCTGTGGGAGCAGGGCATCGAGGGGCTGGACCGCTACAACCACATCCGCAAGGTGGAGCCGATGCAGCGCGCGCTGGCCGAGCTGGGCGTGCGGGGCTGGTTCGCCGGCCTGCGCCGCGACCAGTCGCGCAGCCGCCGCGCCATCGATTTCGTGGAATGGCGGAACGGCAGGTGGAAGCTGCATCCGATCGCCGACTGGACGGATCGCGACGTGGGCCGCTACCTGCAGAAGCACGGCTTGCCCTACCACCCGTTGTGGGAGCAGGGCTACATCTCCATCGGCGACACCCACACCACACAGCGCTGGGAGCCGGGCATGGACGCCGAGGACACCCGCTTCTTCGGGCTCAAGCGCGAGTGCGGCCTGCACGAGCTGTCGTGAGCGGCGCCACCGTCGCGGCAGCCCTGGCCACGGCGGCATCCTGGCGCTCGCGCCAGTGCGGCACGCGTGGCGGCGTCTCCGGTACGATGCCGAGGGTGAGCAGGCGGCGCACGTCGTTGCGGTCGAGGTGCGGCGCGAACTGCGCGATCCATTCCAGCATGTAGTCGCGCAGCACGCTGTCCTTGCGCAGCACGATCCAGGTGGTGCACAGCGGCAGCAGCGCGTCCGCCTCGATCACGCGCAGGTCGGCGTCCTCGCCCGGCTGCAGCGCCATCTCGGCCAGCACGCCGATACCCAGGCCCGCGCGCACATAGGTCTTGATGAGGTCCGCGTCGGCGGCGGTCATCGCGATCTGCGGCACCAGCCCGGCGGCGGCGAAGGCGCGGCGCAGCGAGGATTCCGGCCGCTTCGAGGAGTCGTAGCTCACCAGCGGCTGCGCAGCCAGTTCGGTCAGCGTTGGTGGATGGCCCAGCGTCGCCAGCGGATGGTTCTGCGGTACCAGCACCACGCGGCTCCAGCGGTAGGCGGGCAGGGCAATACCGCCGGCTGGCGCGGCGCCCGAGGTGCTGACCACGGCAAGGTCGACGCGGCCGCTTTCCAGCAGGGCCAGCACCTCGGCGTCGCCGCTGGGCTGCAGGTGCACGCTGACCTGCGGGTAGCGGCGGTTGAGCGCAGCGATCGAGCCGGGCAGGGCGAAACGCGCCTGGGTGTGCGTGGTGGCGATGCGCAGCTCGCCATGCGCTTCGTTGCGCAGGTTCGCGGCGATCGAGCGGATGTTCAGCGCCTCGGCCAGGATCACCCGCGCCCGCTCGATCACCCGCACGCCGGCGTCGGTGATCGAGTCCAGGCTCTTGCCCTTGCGGATGAACAGCTGCAGTCCGAGCTCGTCCTCCAGCTGCTTGAGCTGCTTGCTTACCCCGGGCTGGGTGGCGTGCACGTGTTCGGCGGCGGCGGTGATGTTGAGGCGGCAGTCGGCGATGGCGACGAGATAGCGAAGCTGGGTCAGGGTCATGACGATCCAGGGAGTCGATGCGATGCGGTATGTGTCGTGGCGGGGTGCTGCGCACGCGTACATCGCATCATCCATGCCCGCATGATGTGGCCGCTGGATGGGCTGGATTTGTCATGAATGGTGGCCATGAAAGCGAGTGTATATGCATTTTTGTTCGGACGTCTATACGGATAGACGTTCATAACGTGAATGAATCAACCGCAGGACGAAGGCAATTCATGCTGCTGCGGCATATGTGCTGACGAGATCGTTATTTCCTCCGCTGGGGCGCGTTACGTAGCGTGGGTTGTCCCGCAACCACATCCCAGAATCCAGCATGAGGCTGTATCCGCTGTTTGCCGATCTCTCCCGTCGTGCCGTGCTGGTGATTGGCGGCGGCGCCGTGGCCGAGCGCAAGGCCGCCGCCCTGCTGGCGGCGGGTGCGCAAGTGACGGTAGGTTCGCCGGAACTGACGCCGCAGCTGCAGCGCTGGGCGCGCCAGGGGCGCATCGCGCATCGTGCCGGCGAATTCACGCCGGGCTGGCTAGACCATGTGTGGCTGGTGGTGGCGGCCACTGACGACCGTGCGTTGAATGCCCGTGTCGCCGAACTGGCCGGCCTGCAGCGCGTGTTCGTCAACGTGGTGGACGATGCGGAGCTGTCCAGCTTCCAGGTGCCTGCGGTGATCGACCGCGCGCCGCTGGTGGTGGCCATCTCCAGCGGCGGCGCGGCGCCGATGCTGGCGCGCCTGATGCGCGAGCGGCTGGAAACCCTGCTCGACCATTCGCTGGGTCCGCTGGCCCTGCTGGCGGCACGGCTGCGCAAGCGCATCCGCCGCCGCCATCCCGAGCTTGCGGCGCGGCGGCGTTTCTACGAGAGGTTGTTCAACGGGCCGGTGGCTGCGCTGCTGCGCAGCGGCCAGCCGGGGCAAGCGGCGGAGGCGGCCGAACAGGCTTTGAAGGATGCACCCGTCGAAGCGGGCGGATCGGTGGTGCTGGTGGGCGCCGGCCCCGGCGATCCCGGCCTGCTGACCCTGCGCGGCCTGCGCGCGCTGAACGAGGCCGATGTGATCCTGCACGACCGCCTGGTGAGCGCCGAGGTGCTGGAGCTGGCGCGCCGCGATGCCGAGCGCGTCGAGGTGGGCAAGCAGGCCGGCAACCATCACGCCACCCAGGACGAGATCCATGCGCTGCTGCTCGAACATGCGCGGGCCGGGCGGCGCGTGGTGCGGCTGAAGGGCGGCGATCCCTTCGTGTTCGGCCGCGGCGGCGAGGAGCTGGAGTTCCTGCGCGAGCACGGCATCCCCTATGAAGTGGTGCCCGGCGTCACCGCCGCGCTGGCCTGCGCCGCGCATGCCGGCGTGCCACTGACCCATCGCGACCACGCGCAGTCGGTGCGCTTCGTCACCGCGCACTGCCGCGATTCGCTGGACACGCTGGACTGGCGCGCGCTGGCGCAGGAGCGGCAGACCCTGGCGGTGTACATGGGCGTGGCCGGCCTCGACAGCCTGCGCGAGCACTTGCTTGCGCACGGCCGCGCTGCCAGCACGCCGTTTGCCCTGGTCGAGAACGGTACGCGCGCGAACCAGCGCGTGATCACCGGCACCCTGGCCGACCTGCCGGAGCGCGCCGCCGCGCACGCGGTGCGCACGCCTGCGCTGCTGATCCTGGGCGAGGTGGCCGCGCTGGCCGATCGCCTGGCCTGGTTCGGCGCACCGCCGCTGGGCGAAACCGTGCCCGCCGTGCGGCAACTCAAGCCGCCGCGGCCGCTGCGCGAAGCCACCGTACCCCTGCGCCGCCGCGCTTGACGAAACCCTTGCACGCTCCGGCGCAGTATGGCCGGACGTTTTCACCCTCATTCCTCACAGGGGCCACCCCATGATCTACGACAGCATCCTCGACACCATCGGCAACACGCCCATCGTCCGCCTGCACCGCCTAGCCCCGAAGCACGTCGAGCTGTACGTGAAGGTGGAGGCGTTCAACCCCGCGGGCTCCGTGAAGGACCGCCTCGCGCTGGCGATCATCCTCGACGCCGAGCAGCGCGGCGCGCTCAAGCCCGGCCAGACCGTGGTCGAGGCCACCTCGGGCAACACCGGCGTGGCGCTGGCGGCGGTGTGCGCGGCGCGCGGCTACCCGTTCGTGGCGGTGATGACCGAGACCTTCTCGATCGAACGCCGCAAGCTGATCCGCGCCTACGGCGGCAAGGTGCTGCTCACCCCCGCCGCCGCGCGCGGCACCGGCATGGTGGAAAAGGCGCGCGAGCTGGCCGAGAAGCACGGCTGGTTCTGGGCCAGCCAGTTCGACAACCCGGCCAACCCGGCCTACCACCGCCAGACCACCGCGCCGGAAATCCTGCGCGACTTCGCCGGACGCCGCCTCGACTACTTCGTCAGCGGCTGGGGCACCGGCGGCACGCTCACCGGCGTGGGCGAGGTGCTCAAGGTGGCGCGGCCGGAAGTGAAGGTGATCGGCACCGAGCCGGCCGTCGCCTCGCTGCTCGGCGGCAAGGAGTGGCAGCCGCACAAGATCCAGGGCTGGACCCCGGACTTCGTGCCCTCCGTGCTCAACCGCAAGGTGGTCGACCAGCTGGTGACCGTGGACGACACCGTGGCCCGCGACATCTCGCGTGCGCTGGCGCAGAAGGAAGGCATCTTTACCGGCATCTCCTCCGGCGCCACCCTGGCCGCTGCGCTGGATGTGGCCAAGACAGCACCCGAAGGTTCGGTGCTGCTGGCGATGCTGCCGGATACCGGTGAACGCTACCTGTCAACGTTCTTATTCGAAGGGGTGAATGAAGGGTCGGATGAGGTGGAATGATGGGTGTCTAACGCCTGAGTCAAGTTGCGTCACGAAGTGCTGGCGTGGACAAATTGTTAGTTACCATCAGCGAACTGCTTTAAATAAGCAGAGGTAGCGAGTAAAGCATCTTCGAAAGTTGGTTCCGAGTGCCCGGCGTTGTTCCATTCGAGTGCAGAAGAACCTGCAAAAATGAGCTCAAGGCTAAGATCGTTTCGCCTCATCTCTTCTGCCTTGCGATAAACCATGGTTCTACTGTCTTCTAAGTGCTGATGGAAAGCGTCGAGGTTGCGCGACTTGATGTGTCTCATAATCATGTTGAGGTTAGTAGTGACGTATTCGCCGTATTCGTTCGCCTCTTTACGCGTCGCAATGTAGCCTCTGTGGGCCACCTTATTGCGAAATTCAGCGTGTTTTGTAGATGTTTTCCATGGCATGCCAGTTGCAAAAAAATACATAACACAGAATGCGCCAAGTTGCCTTTCTGACGAGCTGCGTAGTTCCTTCCAAAATTCATCTATGTCTGTTTCGGACCTGCCACTTGCACGCAAGAAGACCTTGACGAATAACTCGTAGCCACGCTCCAGTGCTGAAGTAAGAGTTACTACTGACTCTGAATAGAAGCCTGCCAGAAACGCTCTTATACCTGCCGAGTAGACAATTTCCGGTGCGCTGTGGGCTTGGTGAATTAGCTGCCGATGGCCGTTCGGGCACGTGCAGATTGCCAACAAATCGTTGTCGAGCTCCCCGGTCATCATTACTGCGAGGCCCGGCGGGACAGTACACTTGCGGCAAGGGGCGATGAGCTTCATGGCGCCTAAATTCAAAGTATGTTTCAAGTTGCAGTGTAATCCTGGCGATTCAGGAAGCGAGCACAGCGTCCTCCGTAAGCTTGCTCTGGGGCCAAGCGCGCCCTCACCCCGCCACGCGCGCCTTCTTCTTCACCGAAGCCCGCGAATCCCACTCCGCGATCAACTTCCGCCCCACCCGCGCCAGCGCATTGATCGCCGGCAGCAGTTCGCGGCCCAGTTCGGTGAGCGCGTATTCGGCGGAGGGCGGGGAGGTGGCGAGCAGGCGGCGGCTTACCAGGCCGCGGGATTCCAGTTCGCGCAGGCGGGCGCTGAGCACGCGGGCGGAGATGCGCGGGATGTCGTGGCGCAGTTCGCCGAAGCGGCGGGGTTCGCCGCTGAGGAACCAGATCACGTTGGGCGCCCAGGCGCCGCGCAGCAGGGCCAGGCTTTCGGTGAGCGGGCAGGCGGGTGGTGGTATGACCTTGCTCTTGCGTACGGGTAGGCCCATGGGGTGGCTCGATGCTGTTGTGGGCGGTGGTAACCGCGGGGTTATCGCATTCTGCGGCTAACCGGTGGATAGATGGTATCCAATGGTAACCATGGCGGCGTAGCATGCGGGGCTCGGATGCGAGGCTTCGATCGCAAGGCATCCGTTTCCCCGTCCCCCACCAGGAGTCATCGCATGAAGCTCTACTACTCCCCCGGCGCCTGTTCGCTTTCCCCGCACATCGTGGCGCTCGAGGCCGGCATCAAGCTGCAGCTGGAGAAGGTCGACGGCAAGGCCAAGCGCACCGAGAGCGGTGCGGATTTCTGGCTGGTCAATCCCAAGGGCTACGTGCCGGTGCTGGAGCTGGACAGCGGCGAAGTGCTGACCGAAGGCCCGGCGATCGTGCAGTACCTGGCCGACCAGAAGCCCGACAGCGGCCTCGCGCCCGCCAACGGCACGCTGCCGCGCTACCACTTGCAGGAGATGCTGGGATACATCAACTCGGAGCTGCACAAGAGCTACAGCCCGCTGTTCAAGCCGGACACGCCCGAGGCCACCCGCGCCGAGCGCAAGGAATACCTGACGCGGCGCTACCGGTTCATCGAAGACGTGCTGGCGAAGCAGCCGTTCCTGCTGGGCGACAAGTTCACGGCGGCCGATGCCTACCTGTTCACCGTGACCAACTGGGCTAAGCACGTGGAGCTGGACCTGTCGGGCTTCCCGGCGCTGCTGGCCTTCCAGAAGCGCGTGGGCGAGCGCCCGGCGGTACGCGAGGCGCTGGCGGCGGAAGCGCCGAAGAAGGCCCACGCCTGAGGCGCATCGAGCCACGCCTGGAAACGCGCGGCCCGTCTTGCTCGTCATTCCGGCGTAGGCCGGAATCCAGTCGGGCAACTCGTGCGCAGCACACAAAACCTGTTTCGTGTGCTGCGCACGCAAACCTCACTGGATTCCGGCCTTCGCCGGAATGACGATGCGTAGCGTCGGCGGAATCAGATATCCCGCGCCAGCCCTTCGGCCAAACCGATGTAGCCCCCCGGCGTGAGGTCGAGCAAGCGCTGCTTCGCTTCGGCAGGCAGCTCCAGCTTGCCGATGAACTCGCGCATCGAATCCCTGGTGATGCCCTGGCCGCGGGTCAGCGCCTTGAGCTGCTCGTAGGGCTGGGGCAGGCCGTAGCGGCGCATCACGGTCTGCACGGCCTCGGCCAGCACTTCCCAGCTGGCGTCGAGGTCGGCGGCGAGGCGGTCGGCGTTCACGGTGAGCTTGCCTAGGCCCTTCTGCAGCGATTCCAGCGCCACCAGGGTGTGGCCGAAGGCGGTGCCCAGCGCGCGCAGCACGGTGGAGTCGGTGAGGTCGCGCTGCCAGCGGCTGATCGGCAGCTTTTCCGCGAAGTGGCCGAGCAGCGCATTGGCGAGGCCGAAGTTGCCCTCGGCATTCTCGAAGTCGATCGGGTTGACCTTGTGCGGCATGGTGGACGAGCCCACCTCGCCCTCCTTGAGCTTCTGCTTGAAGTAGCCCAGCGAGATGTAGCCCCATACGTCGCGCGCCAGGTCGATCAGGATGGTGTTGGCGCGGCGCACCGCGTCGCAGTATTCGGCCACGCCGTCGTGCGGCTCGATCTGCGTGGTGTAGGGGTTGTAGTCCAGGCCCAGGCTTTCCACGAAGCGCTGCGAGAACGCGCGCCAGTCGATCTCCGGGTAGGTGATGGCATGGGCGTTGTAGTTGCCCACCGCACCGTTGATCTTGCCGGGGACTTCCAGCGAAGCGAGCTGCTTGCGCTGGCGTTCCAGGCGCGCCACCACGTTCGCCAGTTCCTTGCCCAGGGTGCTGGGCGAGGCGGTCTGGCCGTGGGTGCGCGACAGCATCGGCAGCGTGGCGTTGGCGTGCGCCAGCTCGCGCAGCCTGGCGATGATGCCGTCGAAGGCCGGCAGCAGCACCTGCTCGCGCGCGTCGCGCAGCATCAGCGCATAGGAGAGGTTGTTGATGTCCTCGCTGGTGCAGGCGAAGTGCACGAACTCCTTCGCCTGGGCGAGCGCGGCATCGTTGCCGATGCGCTCCTTGATGAAGTACTCCACCGCCTTCACGTCGTGGTTGGTGGTGGCCTCGATCGCCTTGATGCGCGCACCTTCCTCGATCGCGAAGCTGTCGGCGATGGTGTGCAGCTGCTTGATCTGGGTGGCCGTGAACGGCGGCAGCTCCTTGATGCCCGGCTCGGCGGCCAGCGCCAGCAGCCACTCGATCTCCACGTGCACGCGGCGGTGCATCAGGCCGAATTCGCTGAAGATCGGGCGCAGCGGCTCGACCTTGCCGGCGTAGCGGCCGTCCAGTGGCGACAGGGCGGTGAGGGCGTGGTTGGACATCGGGGCGTTCCGGCGCGGGGAAACCGTCATTTTACATTGACGGCGGCGCGATGCCTTGCGGCCTATAGTGGGCTGCTACGAAACGGCTTTTTGCTCGTCATTCCCGCGCAAGCAGGAATCCAGTGCCTTTGGCCTTCAGTAGTCCTGAGTCACTGGGCCCCAGCTTGCGCTGGGGCGACGGGAGTTCTTCAGGATTCGGTTTTCTCCTCCCATCGAAGGAACAACCATGAGCGGCTTCCGTATCGAACACGACAGCATGGGCGAGCTGAAGGTGCCCGCCGACGCGCTGTACGGCGCGCAGACCCAGCGTGCGATCGACAATTTCCCGATCTCCGGCCTGCGCCTGCCGCGCGAGTTCATCCGTGCGCTGGGCCTGATCAAGGCTGCCGCCGCTGAGGCGAACCTTGCGCTCGGCTACCTGAAGAAGGGCCAGGCCGCTGCGATCCGCAAGGCCGCGCTGGCGGTGGCGAACGGCGAACACGACGCGCAATTCCCCATCGACGTATTCCAGACCGGTTCGGGCACCAGCACCAACATGAACGCGAACGAGGTAATCGCCCATCTCGCCGCGCGCGCCGGTGCCAGGGTGCACCCGAACGACCACGTCAACTACGGGCAGAGCTCGAACGACGTGATCCCCACCGCGATCCACGTCAGCGCCACCCTGGTCGCGCACGAGCAGTTGCTGCCGGCGCTGAAGCACCTGAAGAAGACCATCGAGCAGCGCGCGCGCCAGCTGCGCAACGTTGCCAAGACCGGGCGCACCCACTTGATGGACGCGATGCCGGTGACCTTCGGCCAGGAGCTGTCCGGCTGGGCCGCGCAGATCGGCTCGGCCATCGCGCGCATCGAGGACGCGCTGAAGCGCATGCGCCGCCTGCCGCAGGGCGGCACGGCGGTGGGCACTGGCATCAATGCCGACCCGAAGTTCGGTGCGGTGGTGGCGCGCGAGCTGAAGAAGCTCACCGACGTGCGCTTCGAGGCGATGGAAAACCCCTTCGAGGGCATGGCCGCGCAGGACGATGCGGTGGAGCTGTCCGGCGCGCTGAAGGCGCTGGCCGTGGCGCTGATGAAGATTTCCAACGACCTGCGCTGGATGAACTCGGGTCCGCTCGCCGGCCTGGGCGAGATCGAGCTGCCTGCGCTGCAACCCGGTTCCTCGATCATGCCCGGCAAGGTGAACCCGGTGATTCCCGAGGCCGCCGCCATGGTGGCCGCGCAGGTGATCGGCAACGACGCGACCATCGCCATCGCCGGCCAGTCGGGCAACTTCCAGCTCAACGTGATGCTGCCGCTGATCGCCTACAACCTGCTCGAATCGCTGGGCATCCTGGCGAACGTCTCGTGCCTGCTCGCCGACAAGGCCATCGCCGGCTTCAACGTCAACAAGGCACGGGTGAACCAGGCGTTGGCGATGAACCCGATCCTGGTCACCGCGCTCAACCCCGTGATCGGCTACGAAAAGGGCGCGGCCACCGCCAAGCAGGCCTACAAGCAGCACCGTCCGATCATGGACGTGGCGCTGGAAACCACGGGGCTGCCGAAGGCGGAATTGCAGAAGCTGCTCGATCCGCTGGCGCTGACCAGAGGCGGCATCCACGATGGCGGCTGAGCGCGGTGCTGCTTACGCCTTGTGCGGTACCCGCGGCCACTTCCACGCGTACCACACGGCAAGCGCGGTCAGCGCGGCTTCCAGCGTTGCGAAACCCTGATAGAAATGCCAGTCGGCCTGGATCGCCAGCATGGCCATCAGCGCCGTGTACAGCGTGCCGCACACGAGGTTGAGCCAGCGGCTCGTGCGCGACCCCAGGACCACGGAGAGGAAGATCATCAGGCTGGGAATGGCCATCATCAGGGATGTGCCCACCAGTACACCCTGGGTCACCGGGCCGAGCGGCCCGAGCCGGGCCTGCAGCATCTCCTGCAGCTTGCCCGGCGTATAAAGCTCGAAGTAGTCGCAGTAGATGTAGCAGAACATCACCGACGCCCACAGCGCGGCCAGTTCATTTGCACGGGCGCGCGCCAGTGTTCGAGCGGTTGTCTGGCGTTCGTGTTCAAGGCAACTCCTGTGTGTGATGAGGGCCGAGTCTTGTCGCGGGATGCTCGCTTCGGACCCATCACGTCGGCGCCAGTATCGGGAACTGCGGCGGGGAGCTGAGCCTGCGCCTCACTGTGTGGCCAGTGAGCGGTTCGCCTCATCGAGCCCCTGCTTGCACTTCGCCACGCGATCCTTGTCCAGCGTGGCGTAGGGGCGGAACGCCGCGACCTGGGCGGCGACGGCATCCTGCGTGGCACGCAGCTGTTCCAGGCCGTCGCAGATCGCGGCGGCCTGGGCGGTGACCTTGCCGGCCTGCGCCTGGATGTCCTTGCCGATCCGGTCGGTGTCGCCGTGCGCCAGCCTCGACATCACGCTGCCCACGGCCTGGCCGGCCAGCGCGGCGCCCGCCTTGCCGGTGGCGACGCCTTCGCTGCGGATCTTGTAGACGCTCACGTAGTACTGCTTGAGCAGGTCGCGTTGGTCTGCCGTCAATGCAACCGGTTTGCTGCCGATGCGCAATTCGCCGTTGCCGTTGACGCTCGCATCGGGCTGTCCGGTCACCTGGATCACCGCCACACCGTCGCGCAGATGGATGTTGCCGTTGTCGCCGGCGATGGTGGTGCCACTGTCGTGGCTGCAGGCGGCGAGCAGGACGCAGAGCAGGGCGGTGCAAGCAGGGGAGCGGAGTTTCATCGTTGGGTTCCGTCGACGATGGTGCGGGCCGGGATCAGTCGGAGAAGACGGCGAAGCCCTTCTTGCCGTTCTCGTCAGTCATGTCCTTGCCGCAGTCGTCGATGTCCTTCTGCGTCATCGTGGCGTAGGGCTTGAACGCGGGCATGGCGGCGGCCAGCTTCTGCTGCGAGCTCAGCATGTCGGGCAGCCGCTTGCACAGCTGCATGGCGGCTGCCTTGATCTGGTCGGTCTGCGGCTTGAGGCTCGCCTCGATCTCCTTGTCGCTCTTGCCGGTGAAGGCGCCGAAGATCGCCTGCTTGGCCGCGGCGACGCCGATGTCGGCACCGCTGGCGCCGATATCCATGCCGGCCTCGGCGATGCCGATGATCTGCTGGCGGTAATCCACCAGCATGGCGTGCTGCTCCGGCGTGGCGTCGACCGGCTTGCCGGCGATCACCAGTACGCCTTGCGGCGTGATCACCGCCTTGGGGCGGGAATCGTCGTCGTCGTGGTGCGGGCGATCGCCGAAGTGGACGCTGCCCACGCTGATGTCCTTGGTGACCAGCTCCTTCTTGGCTTCCTCGATGCCCTTGCGGACTTGCGCGGCAATCGCCGAGGAGGAGGTCTGTTCACGGACTTCCTTCGCCGCTTGCGTCATGTCGCTGGAAGCGCCTGACTGTGTGTTGTCCTGGCCGGACTGGCTGCAGGCGGTCAGCGGCAGCAATAGGGCGGATGCGAGGATGCCGAGGGCGATCGCGTTGGTCTTCATCGATGTTCTCCCCAATGGATTCGGCTGGATGTTCAGGTGTCGTCGCGCCAGCGACGCAGCCAGATGGCGCCGGCGAGCAGGGCGAGGCCGGCGACCGTACCGATCCAGAAACCGGGCGTGCCCATCACGCTGTAGGCGCTGCCGAGGTTCAGCACGTTCAGGGCCGCGCCATTGCTCACGTTCTGGTAGTTGCCCGCACTCAGCCAGCTGCCCGGGAACACGCTGAGCAGGATGCGGCCGCAGACGTCGCTCCAGTACCAGCCGGTGCCCACTCGCGGCCCTATCAGGTTGAACCAGCTCAGCATCGCGCCCACTGCAGCCGGTAGTACCGCGGCCCACAGGAATGGCTTGCTGCGTGCCCAGGCGGAGCAGAGCAGCAGCCAGCCCGTGGCAGGCAAGGCCCACAGCGCGTACAGCGGGATGGTGCCGATCAGGTTGGCGATGACACGGAACGGATGTGCGTAGGCCAGCAGGTGCCAGGCGCCGACACCGTGGAAGGACAGTGCGACCACGAATAGCAGCAGCATCGCGATGCCGGTGATCACGCCGCAGACCACCGCGATCAGCGGGGCAAGCAGGGTGCCGGCCACCACCTTGGAGAGCACGGTGGCGGAGTCCGACAGCGGCAGCGACTTCCAGAACAGCAGGCTGCGGTCGCGGCGGTCGTCGTACAGCGCGCCGAGGCAGTAGAAGAACACCACGAAGCCCAGCACGATGCTGATAATGAACGACGTCGAGTACATCACCATGTCCATCAGCGCGCCGGCCCTGGCCACCTCGTCCGCGCTCAGCGTGTGGTCGAGGATGTGGATCCTGTCGTTGAACAAGAAGTGGATGCCGTGCTGCGCGCCGATCACCTCGCCGGCGACAATGCCCATCAGGTTCAGCAGCAGGAACACGCCACCGGTGATCACCGGTGCCCACAGGAAACCGCCGCGGTGTTCCCAGAATTCGCGTTTCACCAGCCAGTACATTTCGTTCAGAGCCGGGGTTTTCATGCGTAGGTCCCTTTCATGGTGGCGACGAACAGGTCGCTGACGGAGGGGCGGCGGATCTCGCCCAGCGCCTCCAGTTGCGCTCGGTTGACGCCGTCGAACAGGAAGATGCTCTTGCCGAATACCTGGCGTTCGTCCAGCGGCTTGAGCTGGCGGGCTTCGGCGGCCTTGTCGGCGCCCACCATCACCTCGGCGAAGCGCTCGCCCACCGCGTCCATGTCGGCGTCCAGCACGATCCTGCCGTCGCGGATGAACATCAGGTCGGTGAGGATGTGCTCGACTTCCTCCACCTGGTGGGTGGTGACGATGATCGTCTTGTTCTCGTCGAAGTAGTCCTCCAGCAGGCTCTGGTAGAACTGCTTGCGGTAGAGGATGTCCAGACCCAGCGTGGGTTCGTCCAGCACCAGCAGGCGCGCGTCGATCGCCATCACCAAAGCCAGGTGCAACTGCACGATCATGCCCTTGGACATCTGCTTCACGCGCTGGCTGGGGCTGAGCTTGGTGCGGGCGAGGAAGGCCTCGCACTTCTTGCGGTCGAAGCGCGGATGCGTGTTGGCGACGAAGTCGACGGCCTCGCTCACACGGATCCAGCGCGGCAGCACCGCCACGTCGGCGATGAAGCAGACCTGTTCCATCAGTTTGTTGCGCTGCTTGCGCGGGTCGAGGCCCAGCACGGAAAGCTCGCCCTGGAAATCGGTGAGGCCAAGTATGGCCTTGAGCGCGGTGGTCTTGCCCGCGCCGTTCGGCCCGATCAGGCCCACGATGCGGCCGGACTCGATGCGGAAGCTGGCGTTGTCCAGCGCGGCGGTGTTCTTGTAGCGCTTGGATAGGCCGCTGGCGGCGACGACGGCGTTCATGCGTGCTTCTCCGGTTCCGCCGGCGTCTCGCGCATCAGCGTCTTCAGGTCCAGGCCCAGCCGTTGCAGGCGGGCGTACAGTGCGGGCCACTCCTCGCGCAGGAAACGTTCGCGCTCGGATTTCAAGAGTTCTTCGCGCGCTCCTTCGATGACAAACATGCCCAAGCCCCTCCTTTTCTCAACCAAGCGTTCGTCGACCAGCTCCTGGTACGCCTTCGACACGGTCAGCGGATTGATCTGGAAATCCGCGGCCACCTGGCGCACCGACGGCAGCGGGTCGCCCTCGTTCAAGGCGCCATCCAGGATCATCGCCACCACGCGCTGGTGCAGTTGGCGATAGATCGGGATGCTGTCGTTCCAGGTGATGGTCATGGATTATTCCTTGCTGCTGGCGATGCCGGCCGTCGAAGTGCCAAACGAATAGTAGGGCATGGCCAATTGCGCCCCGAGCTGGGCGGCGCGGCCGCTGTCGGGCAGGGTGACGATGCCCACCGCGGCATGTTCCAGCAGCGCCGCGGCCCTCAGTTCGGCAGCCGTGGGGATGACCTCGACCGCGGGCAGGTTGGTCACGTGGATGCCGTTGATCCAGGCAACCTCGGGCGTGCGGATGGGCAGGTTCACCAGCGCCAGGGTCAGGCCGGTCATCACCAGGGCGGCAGCGGAGGCGATCCAGTGCCGGGCCGGGATCAGGGTGGAGACGAAGACGTCGTCGGCGACGACGGTGCGGTTCGTGCTGGACTCGTGCTTCGCGTTCATGTCGGCTCTCCTCTAGTGAGCTCGTTGACCGGTGTTGTAGTGAACTATAACACTGAAATTGAGCTCGTCAAGCGGAACATGCCGGTTTGGCAACATGACTGATGGCAGGGGTGAGGCTGGCCGGCACCGAGCGCGGAAAGCGCGAGGCCAGCACTATGGCTGGCCTCGCAG
>DATEKS010000079.1:0-11834 GCA_035277325.1 Rhodanobacter sp. | reverse complement strand
AGCGTGCTGGTGCAGGCGGCGGCGACTGAGGCGGAGACGCGCTACCTGTTCGAACTGGCCCGTACCGACCGCAGCATCCTCGGCGTGGTGGGCTGGGTCGATTTCGAGGCACCCGACGTGGCCGCGCGCATCCGCACCCTGGTCCGCGACGGCGATGGCCTGCTGCTGGGCCTGCGGCCGATGGCGCAGGACCATCCCGATCCGGACTGGCTGGCGCGCCCGGCGCTCGATGCGGCTTTCGACTGCCTGCAGGAACACGATCTCGCCTTCGACGCCCTGGTGCGCCCGCCGCAACTGCCGGCGTTGCAGCAGCGGCTGCAACGCGAACGCGAGCTGCGCGTGGTGCTCGACCACGCAGGCAAGCCGGACATCGCACACGACCACTACGGCGACTGGGCGCCGCGGATCCACGCGCTGGCCGAGCTGCCCAAGGTCTGCTGCAAGTTCTCCGGCCTGCTCACCGAGCTTTCGCCGGGCATGCCGGTTGATGCGCTCGATCCGTATGTCGATCACCTGTTCGCATGCTTCGGCCCCGGCCGCCTGATCTGGGGCAGCGACTGGCCAGTGCTCACGCTGCGCGACAGCTACGCGCACTGGCTGGAACTCGCCCGCGCGCTCGCGCAACGGCACGCCCCCCATGCGCTGGACCGCATCTTCAGCCGCAACGCGCTGGCGTTCTACCGGCCACAACGCGCACCCGACTTCCCCGTTATCGCAGGAGACACTCCATGAACGGCCGACTCCACGGCAAGCATGCCCTCGTCACCGCGGCCGGCGCCGGCATCGGCCGCGCCACCGCGCTCGCCTTCGCGCGCGAAGGCGCCAAGGTGCTGGCCACCGACATCGACGAGGCGGCGCTGGCCAGCCTCGCGCAGGAACAGCCGGCCATCGCCACGCGACGGCTGGATGTCACCCGCGCCGAGGACATCCGCGCCCTGGTCGAAGGCCAGGGCGCGATCGACGTGTTGTTCAACTGCGCCGGCTACGTGCACGCCGGCACCATCCTGGACACCGACGAGGCGAGCTGGCAGCGCTCGTTCCGCATCAACGTGGACAGCATGTACCACCTGTGCCGCGCGGTGCTGCCGGGCATGCTGGAACGCGGCCACGGCAGCATCATCAACATGTCCTCGGTGGCGTCGAGCATCAAGGGCGTGCCGAACCGCTTCGCCTACAGCACGACCAAGGCGGCGGTGATCGGCCTCACCCGCTCCATCGCCGCCGACTACGTGGCACGCGGCGTGCGCTGCAACGCGATCTGCCCCGGCACGGTGAAGACGCCATCGCTGGCCGATCGAGTGCGCGCACTCGGCGGCGACGAGCAGGCGGTGTGGAAGAGCTTCACCGACCGCCAGCCGATGGGCCGCCTCGGCACGCCGGAGGAGATCGCCGCGCTGGCGCTGTACCTCGCCTCCGACGAATCCTCCTTCACCACCGGCACCGTCCACGTCGTGGACGGCGGCTGGTCCAACTGAGCCAGGGAACACCCTCATGAAACTCGTCCGTTACGGCGCACCCGGCCAGGAGCGCCCTGGCCTGATCGACGCGCAGGGCAAGCTGCGCGACCTCTCCGCCCACACCGGCGACATCGACGCCAATGCGCTGGTGCGCGCGGGCCGCGCGCGGCTCGCGGCGATCGATCCGGCCACGCTGCCGGAAGTCGCCGGCACGCCCCGCTACGGTGCACCGGTGGCGCACACCGGCAAGATGATCTGCGTGGGCCTGAACTACACCGACCACGCCGCCGAGACCGGCGCGCAGCCACCCGAACAGCCGATCCTGTTCATGAAGGCCACCAACACCATCATGGGCGCGAACGACGACGTCGTCATCCCGAAGGACTCGGTCAAGACCGACTGGGAAGTGGAGCTCGGCGTGGTGATCGGCGACACCGCGCGCCACGTGCGCGTCGAGGACGCGCTCAAGCATGTCGCCGGCTACCTGGTGGTGAACGACCTGTCCGAACGCGAGTTCCAGCTGGAACATGGCGGCCAGTGGGTGAAGGGCAAGAGCTGCGACACCTTCGGTCCGATCGGCCCGTGGCTGCTCACCGCCGACGAACTGCCCGACCCGCAGAACCTGGCGCTGTGGCTGGAGGTCAACGGCCACCGCTACCAGAACGGCAACACCCGCAACATGATCTTCGGCGTGGCCGAGCTGGTGAGCTACATCAGCCGCTACATGACCCTGCAGCCCGGCGACATCATCAGCACCGGCACGCCGGCGGGCGTGGGCCTGGGCCAGAAACCGCCACTGTACCTGCGCCCCGGCGACCTGATGGAGCTGGGCATCGACGGCCTCGGCCGGCAGCGCCAGCGCACCGTCGCCTACGACGACGCGGTGCCGGCATGAACCACGCGGCCTCCGCCTCCGACGCCCGCGCCGCACGCATCGTGGCGCTGGACACGCTCGACGTGCGCTTCCCGACCTCGCGGGAGCTGGACGGCTCGGATGCGATGAATCCCGATCCGGACTACTCGGCCGCCTGCGTCACGCTGCGCACCGACCATCCGGACCTGCGCGGCTACGGCTTCGTGTTCACCATCGGCCGCGGCAACGACGTGCAGACGGCCGCGCTGGCGGCGCTGGCCGAACACGTCGCGGGCCTCTCCGTCGACACCATCGTCAACGACCTCGGCGGCTTCGCCAGGCGCCTCATCGGTGATTCGCAGCTGCGCTGGCTCGGCCCCGAGAAGGGCGTGATGCACATGGCGATCGGCGCGGTGATCAACGCCGCATGGGACCTCGCCGCGCGCCTCGCCGGCAAGCCGCTGTGGCGCTACATCGCCGAGCTGTCGCCGGAGGAAATCGTCGCCGCCATCGACTTCCGCTACCTCAGCGACGCGCTCATGCCCGACGAGGCGCTGGCCCTGCTGCGCGCCGCCGTGCCGCACCGGCAGCAGCGCATCGAGCAACTGCTGGCCGAGGGCTACCCCGCCTACACCACCTCGCCCGGCTGGCTGGGCTACAGCGACGAGAAGATGCAGCGGCTGGCCCACGAGGCGGTCGCCGACGGCTTCCGCACGATCAAGCTCAAGGTGGGCCTGAATGCGGCGGACGACGTGCGCCGCTGCCGCCTCGCGCGCGCAACGGTCGGCCCCGACATCGCCATCGCCATCGACGCCAACCAGCGCTGGGACGTGCCCGACGCCATCGCGTGGCTGAAGCAGTTGATCGCCTTCGACATCGCCTGGATCGAGGAACCGACCAGCCCCGACGACATCCTCGGCCACGCGGCGATCCGCCGCGCGGTGGCGCCGATGCCGGTGTCCACCGGCGAGCACACCCACAACCGGGTGATGTTCAAGCAGCTGTTCCAGGCCGGCGCGGTGGACCTGGTGCAGATCGACGCGGCCCGCGTGGGCGGCGTCAACGAGAACCTGGCGATCCTGCTGCTTGCCGCCAAGTTCGGCGTGCGCGTGTTCCCCCACGCCGGCGGTGTGGGCCTGTGCGAGCTGGTGCAGCATCTGGCGATGGCTGACTTCGTGGCGATCACCGGCAAGAAGGAAGACCGCGCCATCGAGTTCGTCGACCACCTGCACGAGCACTTCATCGATCCGGTGGTGATACGCGAAGGCCGCTACATCGCGCCGTCGGCACCCGGCTTCTCAGCGGAAATGAAGGAAGCTTCGCTGCGCGACTACGCCTTCCCGCATGGCGTGGTGTGGCAACCCTGACAGACTGGAGCATCCCGATGAACATGCCGTGCCGTCTCGTGAAGTCCGCCCTCGCCTGCGCGCTGGTTTCCGCCTTCGCCATGGCCCACGCCGCGACGCCGGCGAACACCGGCACGCATCCGGTCGCAGCCATCCAGGACACGGAAACCCCCGCGCAGCGCGATGCGCGCATGGCCTGGTGGCGCGCGGCACGCTACGGCATGTTCATCCACTGGGGCGTGTATTCGGTGCCTGCGGGCGTGTGGCACGGCAAGCCGGTGCCAGGCGCAGGCGAGTGGATCATGAATGACGCCTCGATCCCGGTCGCCGCGTACCAGGCACTCGCGCCGCAGTTCGATCCGGTGAAATTCGATGCGCACGCGTGGGTCGCGCTGGCCAAGGCCGCGGGCATGAAGTACATCGTGATCACCGCCAAGCATCACGATGGCTTTGCGATGTACGGCTCCAGGGTGAACGCGTTCAACATCGTGGATGCGACGCCATTCAGGCGCGACCCATTGAAGGAACTGGCCGCCGAGGCGCGCAAACAAGGCATCAAGCTCGGCTTCTACTACTCGCAGGATCAGGACTGGACCGCGCCGGGCGGCGCCGCGCTCAAGACCGGCGACCACCAGCCGCCAACCTTCCATTGGGACAAGGCACAGGACGGCAGTTTCGCCGACTACATCCGGCGCAAGTCGCTGCCGCAGGTGAAGGAGCTGCTGGAGAACTATCACCCGGCGATCCTCTGGTACGACACGCCCACGCCCGACATGACGCCGCAGCTCGCCTCCGAGTTCGTCGCGCTGACCAACCAGTATCCCAACCTGATCTGGAACAACCGCCTGGGCGGCGGCTACCAGGGCGATACGGAAACGCCCGAGCAGCACATCCCGCCGCAGGGCTTTCCCGGCAAGGACTGGGAAACCTGCATGACGATCAACGACACCTGGGGCTACAAGTCGGGCGACACCGACTTCAAGTCCACCACCGTGCTGCTGCACAACCTGGTCGACATCGCCAGCAAGGGCGGCAACTACCTGCTCAACGTCGGGCCCGATTCGCACGGCGTGATCCCGGCGCCCGAGGCCGAGCGCCTGCAGGCCATCGGCCAGTGGCTCAAGGTCAACGGCGAATCGATCTACGGCACCGGCCCCACGCCGTTCGCCGATCCGCATGGCAGCTACTCCGCCACGCAGAAGGATGCCCACGGCAAGCCCGTGTGGGTGTCCACCTGGGATTGGCGCGCCACCCGCCGGCCCGGCAAGGTCTACGTCCACCTGTTCGAATGGCCCGGCGCGTCGTTCCATGTCGCCGGCGCGAACTTCCAGGCCAGGGGCGCCTACCTGCTGGCCGACCCGCACCACACCCCGCTCAAGCTCACGCAGCATGGCGCGCAGCTCGACGTGCAGCTGCCCGCCAAGGCGCTCGACCCGATCGACACCGTGCTGGTCATCGCGACCAAGGGCTGATCCAGCCGCGAAGCCGTGCCGCTACCGGTGCCTGCCCGGCTCCGCTGCGGCACAGGCGGCCAGTGCCTCCCTGAGCGAGAAGATCCCGCGCATCGGCACCCATTTCTCGCCGGGCCGCGCCCAGGGCAGGCGCTGCTGGTAGCGGTCCATCAGCTGCTCCCATGCCTGCACCCGCGCGTCGGCCGCATCGGCGGCCTGCTTGCCCGTGGCGTCGTAGTCGTCGGGCACCTGCATCACCATCACCAGCCGGTTGCCGGTGCGGAAGATCTCCATGTCCTCGATGCCGGCGGCGCGGATCGAGGCGACGATCTCCGGCCAGACCACGCCGGGGCGATGCCAGTTTTCGTACTCGGCAATGGCTGCCGCGTCGTCGCGCAGATCGAGTGCGTAGTAGAGCCGCGCCATCAGGCGCCCGCCTTGCCGCCGCGCGGCAGGCGCCGCCAGGCGAACCACGCCACCACGGCGAAGCTCAGCGCCGGCACGCCCAGCGCACGCGCAATGCCGGCACGGTCGGACACCGCGCCCATCGCCGCGGTCAGCACCGCGCCGCCGATGATGGTCATCACCAGCAGGGCCGAACCGAGCTTGCGCTCGTCGTCGTCCATGCCCTCGACGCCCAGCGCGAAGATGGTCGGGTACATCACCGACATGAAGAAGCTGCAGACCACCAGCGCGCAGGCGCCGCCCAGGCCCGGCTGCAGCAGCGCATACAGGGTGAGCACCACGTTGATCGCGGCGAACGCCAGCAGCAGGCGCACCGGCGCCAGGTATTTCATCAGCGCCGTGCCCACGAAGCGACCCGCCATGAAACACACCAGCGCCGCGAGGATGAAGTTCGCCGCCGCGTGCGCCGAGGTGCCGGGCATCGTCGCCTGCACGTAGCGGATGGTGTAGCTCCACACGCCGACCTGCGCGCCCACGTAGAAGAACTGCGCCGCCATCGCGCTGGTGAAGCCGCGGTCGCGCAGCAGCCGCGCCAGCGCGCCGTCGCGCCCGGTGGCGCGCGTGGTCAGCACGTGCGGCGCGGCCACGGCGGGGAAGCGCATCACGAGCACCAGCACGGCCCAGGCCAGCACCACCAGGCCGATACAGAGATAGGGCCACTGCACCGCATGCGTCGCCGCCGTGTAGTAGGCTGTGCGCTCGGCGGCGCTCATCGCGGCCAGCTGCTGCGGCGTGTGCTCCGCGCCGGCCAGGATGAAATGCTTGCCGATCAGCACGCCGGCGATCGAGCCCAGCGGGTTGAACGCCTGCGCGAAGTTGAGCCGGCGCGCCGCACCATCGCGCGGCCCCAGCACGGTCATCAGCGGGTTGGCCGAGGTTTCCAGGAAGGCCAGCCCGGTGGCGATCACGAACAGCGCGAACAGGAACATGCCGTAGGTGCGCAGCTCCGCCGCCGGCCAGAACAGCAGCGCGCCCGCGCCATACAGCACCAGGCCCACCACCACCGCCTCCTTGTAGCCGTAGCGGCGCATGAACATCGCCGCGGGCATCGCCACCAGGAAGTAGCCGAGGTAGAACGCGCTCTGCACCAGCCCGGCCTGGAAGTCGTCCAGCACGAAGGCCATCTTGAACTGTGCGATCAGCACGTCGTTGAGGTTGTTCGCGGCGCCCCACAGGAAGAACAGGCCCACGATCAGGAACAGCGGCAGCCAGCGCTGGATGCCCTGCGGTGCAGCACTTGCCGGCGTGGCCGGATAGTCCGTCGTCATTCGTGCATCCACCCCGATCTCCCGTTGCAGCTCGCGCATGCCGGACACGGCAGTGCAAATATGAAACAGTTATTCACCAGCGCAAAGACGCGCTGCAACATGCCATGGCGCATGGCGGCCATCCGCCGCATGCGGCAAGCTAGGGGACATCATGACGAAACCTGCTCCCAAATACCGCGCGCCCGCGCTCGACAAGGGCCTGGACATCCTCGAACTGCTGGCCAGCGCCCACAAGCCGCTCAGCATCGTGGAGATCTCCGAAGGCGTGGGCCGCTCGCGCGGCGAGATCTTCCGCATGCTGCAGGTACTGGAAGAACGCGACTACCTCGCCCGCGCCGAAGGCGACGGCGGCTACTGCATCACGCCGCGGCTGTTCCGCCTGGCGATGGAGCAGCCGCCGGTGAAGAGCGCCATCGAGGCGGCCCTGCCGGTGATGCACCGGCTCGCCGAGACCACCGAACAGGCCTGCCACCTGGTGGTGCCCTCGCGCGACCAGATCGTGGTGATCGCCCGCGCCGACCCGCCGGGCGAGATCGCCCTGGTGGTCCGCATCGGCCACCGCCGTCCGATGTCCCAGTCCACCTCGGGCCACGTGTTGCTGGCGTTCCAGGACGAACAGGTGCGCGAGCACTGGCTGGACATCATCGCCAGCCAGGAATCCGACCTCGACCGCAAGAAGCTGACCCGCCAGCTGGCGCAAGTGCGCAGCCAGGGCCACGCCTGCGCGCGCAGCCACGTGGTGGACGCCGTCACCGACATCTCGGCCCCGGTGCTCCAGCACGGCCATGCCGTGTGCGCGCTCACCGTGCCGTTCATCGAGCAGCGCGCCTCCGCGCAGACGCGCCAGCGCACCATCGAGGCGCTGTGCAAGGCCACGGCCGAGATCTCCGACATCTTGCACTATGGCACCGTCACCCAGCGGCGCTGAGCGGATGCCGAACGCCGGCCGGCGCGACGAGAACCACCGCCACACCGCCGGGTCCGTGCACCAGCCCCATCGTCATCGCCGTATGCCCTGTCCCCAAGGAGCTTCGCCATGAACCAGCCTGCCCTGTCCGCCCTCGCGCTGGCCTGTGTCGCCGGACTCGCGCTTGCCACGCCGGCCACCGCGGCAGCGCCTGCAGCAACCGGCGCCGACATCACGCTATACCGCAGCGACAGCGCTGCGCTGTACGCGAGCAGCGGCGACGGCAATGTCGACGACGGTTACGCGGTGGTCCGCGAGCAGCGCGCGCTCACGCTCAAGCCCGGTGTGCAGGACATCACCCTGGGCGACCTGCCCGACCATCTCGACGCCGAGGCATTGGCGCTGGGCTTTCCCGACGGCAACGCCAAGGTGGTCTCGCAGCGCCTGCTGCTGGGCCAGGGCACTACCGCCGCACTGACCGGGCTGGTCGGTCGCGAGGTCACGGTGCTGGGCGACAGCGGCCAGACGATCGCCACCGGCACCCTGCTGCGCGCCAGCGACGATGGCGTGATGGTAGTCGGCGCCACGGGCACCAGCTGGATCCGCCAGTACGCCGGCGTGCGCGTCAGCAGCGGCGACTTTCCCACCGGCTCCAGCCTGCGCCTGCGCGTCGACGCCACCCGCAGCGGCAACAGCAACGCCGTGCTCAGCTACCCCACTGCCGGCCTCGGCTGGCGCGCCGCCTATGTGGCCACGCTGCAGCCCGGCGACGGCTGCCGCATGCAGTTCGAATCGCGCGCCAGCATCGCCAACCGCAGTGGCCGCGACTGGAACGACGCCAGGCTTACCCTGATCGCCGGGGAACCGAACTTCGCCAAGTCCTCCGGCCCGCGCCCGGTGATGATGATGGCCAAGGCCAACAGTTACGCCGCCGCGCCGGTGCCGCAGCAGGCGCAGATGGACAACTACCGCAGCTACACCCTGCCCGCGGCGGTGAACCTGCCCGACGGCAGCGTCAGCCAGGTGCCGCTGTATGCCACGCGCACGCTCGCCTGCGAGCGCACCAGCCTCTACGAAAACGGTGGCAGCTGGCAACCGCCGCAACCGATGCTGGGCCGCGATTTCAACAGCGGCGGCAGCAACGGCGGCATCACCGGCACGTTGAAACTCACTGCCTTCGACAGCCTGCCGGCGGGTTACCTGCGCGTGCTCGCGCAGGACAGCCACGGCACGCCGCAGTTCATCGGCGAAGGCCGCATCGAGGACACGCCCAAGGGCGGCGACGCCACCATCGCCCTGGGTCAGGCCTTCGACCTGCGCGCTACGCGCGAGCGCACCGCCTTCCACGTGGATCAGGCCGGCCGCACGCTGGACGAGGCCTTCCGCATCACGCTGACGAACGCCGGCGACAGCGCACGCACCGTCACTGTGCGCGAACATCCCAACCGCTGGCGCGAGTGGAAGCTGGCCTCGTCCAGCATCAAGCCCAGCAAGCAGACCACCGACACGCTGGAGTTCCGCGTGAACGTTCCCGCCAACGGCAAGGCCGCGCTGGACTACGCCGTGCACTACAGCTGGACCGCGGACCAGCATCCGCAGCAGTGATTGAGGACCGCCCCATGCTCGAGGTCATCCAGCACGACGCCGTCACCGAGATCCGGCTGGCGCGCCCGCCGGTCAACGCGCTAAACCTGGAGCTGCTGCGCGCGCTCCACTCCGCCGTGGACGGCGCCATCGGGAACGGCACGCGCGGCATCGTGCTGTCCGGCGCACCCGGCATGTTCAGCGCCGGCGTGGACGTGCCCGCGCTGCTCAAGCTCGACCGCGCCGGCGTGCTCGCGTTCTGGCGCGAATTCTTCGACATGGGCTGCACGCTGGCGCGCTCGCCGGTGCCGCTGGTGGCCGCGATCACCGGCCACAGTCCGGCCGGCGGCGCAGTGCTGTCGCTGTTCTGCGACTACCGCGTGATGGCCGAAGGCCCGTACAAGATCGGCCTCAACGAAGTGCAGGTGGGCCTGACCGTGCCCGACTGCATCCAGTTCGCGCTGCGTCGCGTGGTGGGTGCCTACCGTGCCGAACGGCTGCTGGTGGCCGGCGCGATGATCAATGCGCAGGAAGCGCTGGCCTGCGGTTTCGTGGACGAGACCACCGGCATCGACCAGGTGCTCACCCGTGCCCGCGTCTGGCTGGACGAACTGCTGTCCCGTCCCACGCATTCCATGCTGGCCACGCGCCGCATTGCCCGCGCCGACCTGGTCGAGGTGTGGGCCGATGTGGATGCGCTGCCGATCGACGACTTCGTCGAAGGCTTCTACCACCCGCAGACGCAGGCCACGCTGCAGGCGCTGGTGGCGCGGCTGGGCAAGAAGGACTGACGACCGCCCCGTGCCGCCTGCCGCGCGCCTCAGTGCGCACGCGGCAGGTGCAGCACGACCTCGCCGTCCTTGCCGCGTGCGGTGACCATGCCCGCGTCGGTGACCAACTGCACCGCCAGCGGACGCGTGGCGGCCGGCCAGCGGCCCTCGCGGCCGGCGATGCTCACCTTCACCGTGTCGCCCTGCCGCTCGGCGCGATAGATGGTGAGGCGGTACTCGCCGCTGCGATAGCCGTAGCCGTCGCCCGCGTCCTCGTACAGTTTCCCTTGCGCCTGACCGTGCGCGTCCAGGCTCACCAGCAGGGTCAGCGGCTTGAACGAATCCTCGTTGGTGTCCTGCACGATCCGCCCCAGCGGCACGATCGCGCCGCCGCGCACTTTCAACGTTGCCTGCAATGGATCGGCGCGATCGTCATCGACCAGCGACACCGCGCGCCAGATGCCCTGCGGCAAGGCCGGCTGCTTCGCGAAGGCCGGCACCACCAGCAAGTCCCTGCCCAGCAGGAAGGCCTGCTGCTCCGCGCGCAGGTGCGGATCACGCGGATCGGCGAAGAACACCGGCCGCATCACCGGCAGGCCATCCACCGAGCTTTCCCGGAACAGCGTGTAGAGATAAGGCAGCAGCCGGTAGCGGCGCTCGATGGCGATGCGCGCGGTCTTTTCCACCGCCGGCCCGAACGCCCACGGCTCCTTCTGCTGCGGCGCCTTGATGGTGTGCCCGCGCGAGAACGGGTAGAACGCGCCCACCGCGATCCAGTTCGCCCACAGCTCGGGCGTGGCCACGCCACTGAAGCCGCCAATGTCCGGCCCGCTGAACGGCTGGCCGGACAGGCCGAGGCTGATCGACATCGGGATCGACACTTTGAGGTCGTCCCAGGTCGAGGCGTTGTCGCCGGTCCAGGTGGCCGCGTAGCGCTGGCCTCCGAGGAAGTTGGAGCGCGTCAGCACGAACGGCCGCTTGTCCGGGTTGGCCGCCTGGATGCCCTCGCGCGTGGCGCGCACCATCAGCATGCCGTACACGTTGTGGTATTCCAGGTGCGGCCCCGGCGCCAGCTCGCCGCCGCCGCGGTGCCGGTTGTCGTCGGGCATGGTCTGGCCATCGACGTTGAACACCGACGGCTCGTTCATGTCGTTCCACACGCCGTCCGCGCCCTGCGCCATGTAGTTCTTGTACAGGCCCGACCACCACTGCCGCGTCTGCGGCCGGGTGAAGTCGGGGAAGACCACCGCGCCCGGCCATACCGTGCCGTGGTAGTCGTGGCCCTGCGCATCCTTCACCCACACGTCCTGCGCGGTGCCGCTGTCGTAGACCTTGTAGCCGGGGTCGAACTTCACGCCCGGGTCGATCATCCACACGCTGTGGAAGCCGCGCGCGTGCAGTTCGCGGTTGAGCCGCTTCGGGTCGGGGAAGGTCTTTGGGTTGAAGGTGAACACCCGGAAGCCGTCCATGTAGTCGATGTCCATCCAGATCACGTCGGCCGGGATGCGCCGCTTGCGGAATTCGTCGGCGATCTGCAGCACGCGCGTGTCGGGCGTGTACGACCAGCGCGACTGCTGGTAGCCCAGCGCCCAGCGCGGCGGCAACGGCATCGTGCCGGTGAGCGCCGCCAGCCCTTCCAGCACGGCCTGCGGCGAGGCGCGGTCGATCACGATCACCGGCATCGCCGCCTTCCTGCCGCCGGGCGTGACGACCTACCCGCATTCGCTGGCCCT
>DATEKS010000078.1:0-8422 GCA_035277325.1 Rhodanobacter sp. | reverse complement strand
GGGCGCGGCGATGTCGCTGTCGCTCACCACCGGCGTGCTGGCGTTCGCGATGCTGTTCGCGGGCGGGCTGTCCGACGCCTGGGGGCGCAAGCCGGTGATGGTGGCCTCGCTGCTGTCCTCGGCAGTGCTGGTGCTGGCCAGCGCGGCGATGCCGGACTGGGGTTCGCTGCTCGTGGTGCGCACCCTGCTGGGGTTCACGCTGAGCGGCCTGCCCGCGGTGGCGATGACCTACCTCAGCGAGGAGATGCACGTCGACTCGATCGGCCTCGGCATGGGGCTCTACATCAGCGGCAGCGCGGTGGGCGGCATGGGCGGGCGCCTCGTCACCGGCGTGCTCACCGACTTCTTCGACTGGCGCGTGGGCGTGGCCGTGGTGGGCGTGATCGGCCTCGCCTGTGCATTTGCGTTCTGGCGCGCGCTGCCGCCGTCGCGGCACTTCATGCGCCAGCCGCTCTCCGTGCGCGCGCTGGCCGCGCGCTTCAGCGGCATGTTCCACGACCGCGGCCTGCCGTGGCTGTTCGTGGAAGGCTTCCTGCTGCTCGGCGCCTTCGTCACCGTCTACAACTACCTCGGCTACCGCCTGCTGGCGCCGCCGTACAACCTCAGCCAGGCCGTGGTGGGCCTGATCTTCGGCATCTATCTGATCGGCACCTTCAGCTCGGCGTGGATGGGCCATCTCGCCGGCCAGCTGGGGCGGCGCAAGGTGCTGTGGACGGCGCTTGCGCTGATGCTCGTCGGAGTGCTGCTGACGCTGGCCGCGTCGCTGTGGCTGATCATGCTGGGCATCGTGGCGGTCACGTTCGGCTTCTTCGGTGGGCACTCGATCGTCAGCAGCTGGGTGGGCCGGCGCGCTGGCGCGGCGAAGGCGCAGGCCTCGTCGATGTACCTGTTCTGCTACTACATGGGTTCCAGCGTGGCCGGCGCCAGCGGCGGGCTGTTCTATGCGTCGCACGGCTGGAACGGCGTGGCCGCCTTCGTCGGCGCGCTGGTGCTGGCCGGGCTCGCGATCGCGCTGGGCCTGGTGCGGCTGAAGCCGCTGGTGAACGTGGCCACGCCGCCCACGCCGATGAGCAAGGGGGCGATGCCGTGAAGATCGCATCGCTGGATCACCTGGTGCTGACCGTCGCCGACGTCGACGCCAGCTGCGCGTTCTACGAGCGCGTGCTCGGCATGCGCACGGTGACGTTCGGTGCGGGCCGCAAGGCGCTGGTCTTCGGCTCGCAGAAGATCAACCTGCATCCGCACCGTCGCGAGTTCGAGCCGAAGGCCGCGCGGCCCACACCCGGTTCGGCCGACCTCTGTTTCGTCAGCGCCACGCCGATGGCCGACGTGCTGGCGCACCTGCGCGAGTGCGGCGTCGAGGTGCTGGAAGGGCCGGTGCCGCGCACCGGCGCGCGCGGGCCGATCGTGTCGGCGTACTTCCGCGACCCGGACGGCAACCTGGTCGAGGTGTGCGACTACCGGGACTGAGGCCGAGTCAGCGATCCGCCGGTTTCAGCATCTCCTTCACTGCCTCGTAGTCGCCGTCGTTCGCGGCGGCGGGGATGCGCAGCAGGTGGGTCATCAGCGGATAGACGTCCACGTTCGGGAACTCGGGCACGGTGAGGCCTGCGCGGAACGCCGGGCCGTGCGCCACGAACAGCGCGCGCATGCGCGGGTCGGCGTTGTCGTAGCCGTGCTCGCCGAGGCTGATGTGGCCCTTGCGCCGGGCCAGGTGCTCGGCAGTGGTGATGCGCCAGCCGGTGTCGGCGAGGCATACCAGCTGCGGCACACGCGGATTGCTGCCGTAGTGGAAGCGGGCCGGGATGCGCGTCTTGTCCCAGCAGCGCATGTGCTGCTGCGGCTGCTCCAGCCTGTGCTCGACCGCGGCGAAGTCGTGGCCGGGCTTCGGGTTGAAGCCGGCCAGCACGCCGAGGCTGACGGTGTGCACCTCGTCCAGCGGGATCAGCTGTTCGATCAGCACGCTGTTCTCCAGCGGCACGCTGGCCATGCCGTGGTCGGCGAGCACGATCAGGTTGATCTTTTCGAACAGGCCGCGCTGCTTCAGTCCGGCCACCAGCCGCGCCAGGGCCGCGTCGGTGTCGCGCAGCGCTTGGTCCACCTCGGGCGAATCCGGGCCGTGATCGTGGCCGGCGTGGTCGACCTCGTCGAAATACAGGGTGAGGAAGACCGGCCGCTGGTCGGCCGGCAGGTCCAGCCAGGCCAGCACCTGGTCCACGCGCTGGTCGGGCGTCACCGTGCCGTCGTAGGGCTTCCAGTAATCCGGATGCCGGCCGTGGATGTCGGCCTCGCTGCCGGGCCAGAACATCGTGGCGGTGCGCAGGCCGTGCGTGTCCGCGGTTTCCCAGATCGGCGTGCCTTCGGCCCACCAGCGGCCGTCGCTCACCGCCGCGCGGTTGCCCAGCGAGAACTTGCCCAGCACGGGATCGAACATGGTGTTGTTGACGATGCCGTGGTGGTCCGGGACCAGGCCGGTGACCAGGGTGTAGTGGTTCGGGAAGGTCAGCGAGGGGAACGAGGGCTGCATCGCCTCGGCATGCACGCCGCCCTTCGCCAGTGCGGCCAGCGTGGGTGTGAGGCCGCGGTCGAGGTAGTCCGCGCGGAATGCGTCGATCGAGATCAGCAGCAGCGGCGCAGGTCGCGTGGTGACCGCGGCGATCGCCGGCGTCGTGGTTGCAGGTACGGGTGCTTGCGTGGCGCAACCGGCGCTGAATGCCGCCAGCGAGGCCAGCAGCAGGCGAAACAGGAATTTCATGCAGGAATCCATACGATGCGAACTCCTCCCATGATCGCCCAGATGCCATGACAATCGCACGTTCCTGTGATCGGAAAATGCATCGCCGGCCGTCGCGCTGGCTGCTGGCGAGCCTGCTCGTGGTCGCCGGTGCGGCCGCGGCGCAGACGCCGCCCTCGAACGCGCAGTTCCAGCAGACTGTGCGGCAACAGCAGGTCAGCGACCAGTTGCTGAAGAGCCAGCAGCAGGAGCAGCAGCGCCAGAACGTGGCGAACATGCAGCAGCAGCCGTTGGCACAAGGTTCCGCCGCGCGCACCCAGCAGAACCAGGCCAATCGCGCGCAGCAGGATCGCGAGAACGCCCGTCAGCAGGATCTCGTCAATCAGTACGATGACGCCGCCGCGCAGCCGTCACAGCAGCCCGCCACCGTGACGACGGGTGCGTCGAAGAATTCGCAGGGCCACTGACGCTACGCCGGTACCTGTGCCCGCACCGGATCAGTCGCGCCTGCGCATGGGCAGGCAGGCCGTGACCAGCAGGGCGACGAGCAGCGCCAGATCCAGCCATGCGAACCAGTCGCCCCAGTGCGAGTACAAGGTCCGCGTTTCGCGCAGCGGCAGGTCGCCCACCAATTCCGCGTCATGCGCCTCGCTGGAGGCTTCCGCCAGCACGCGGCCGCGGTCGTCGCTGAGCGTGAGGCGGCCGGTGCGTGCGGCGCGGGCGATGGCGAAACCGCTTTCCACGCCACGCATGATGGCCATGCGGCTGTGCAGCCAGCCGTCGATGCCGAAATCCCAGGCAGGCACCAGCAGCAGTTGCGCGCCGCGTGCTGCAGAGGCTTGACCGATGTCGTGGAAGTCCATGTCCTTGCAGATGGCCAGACCGATGCGCGGCGAACCGGGCAGCATCGTGTAATCCTCGCCTGGCGTGTACTGGTGCTCGAAGCCCGGGATCAGGTGGTGCTTGAAATAAGTGGCGGGTGCTGCACTGTCGGGTTGGAACGCCATGACCATGTTGCGCTCGGCGTGCGGGTCGCCCTTGCCGTCGATGCCGATGTCCAGGGTCAGACTGTCCTGCCGTGCCAGTGCGGCGAATGCGGGCACGGTGGCTGCCGTCGTGGCGAACGAGGTCTCGGGGATGACGACCACTTTGGCGCCATCGTTGGCGAGTCGCCGGATCGCCTCGACATAGCGCGTTTCGAGGGCTGCGCCGACTGCACTGTCGAGCGCGGGTCGGACGGGTTTCTCCAGCGACACCAGACCGATGCGCAGCTTGCCGGTGGCGGGCGCCGCGAGACGCCAGGCGCCGTAGCCCAGCGAGGCCGCGACCAGCAAGGCCGCGGTGCCCGCAGCCACGATGCGGCCGTGTCGCGGCGCCGTGGGGGTCAACAGGGCGGCAAGGGCGGCCGGCGCCAGCAGCAGGAGAAAACTGACGCCCCAGAGGCCGGTGACGGCGGCCAGCTGGATGACGGGCAACGCATCCATCTGGCCATAGGCGATGCTGCCCCAGGTGCCATGCGGCGAGCCCAGGTTGTTGACGTACTCGACGGCGACCCACAGCGCAGGCACCGCCAGTGTTGCCGACAGCACATGGCCCGACCGCAGCAGGCGGCGGTAGAGCAGCGTGCACAGCGCGAATACCAGCGCAGGCGCCGCGATCGCGTAGAGGTCGAACGGCAGCGGCAGGCCGATCACGCCATGCAGGTAATGCCACTGGTCCATCCCGCCGAGGGCATAGGCGGCGAACGCCGCCAGCGCCGCCCATCGCGCGAGCACCCGCGGAGCCAGCCACAACACCGGCAGCGGCGCGAGCCACGCCAGCCACCACCAGGGATGCAGGCCGCCGCCGAACCACCAGCCCACGGCGGATAGCGCGATCGCTGCCGGCGTCGCGAGCCACAAGAAACGGTCAAGCCTTGATGCCATCGATCAATCTCCTTGCCGATTCGGAGTAGAACTTGCGGAACCGCGCTTCGTCGTAGCTGAAGCGGCCGGCACGATACAGCGCGACCAGGCCATGTGCGTGCGCCCACAGCGACATCGCTACGTCCCATGGATCGTCCTGTTTCAGCACGCCGAGCCGCATGCCTTCGGCGACCGTGTCGGCGACGACGTTCAACGTGGGTGAGCGGCGCGAATGGAAGTCCTCGGGAAAGCGCCGTGCATCGTCGCGGCGCGCCGAGAATGCGTGGTCGAACAGGTGCGGATGCTCCAGCGCGTAGTCCAGGTACGGCGTCAGCAGCGCGAGCAGGCGTTCGCGGATGTCCGGGTGCGTGGCGTGCGCCTCCCACTCCTTCGCGGCCGTGTCGAAGCTGTCGTCGGAGAGCTTCTTCAGCAGCGCCTCGCGACTCGGGAAGTGCCGGTAGATCGCCATCGGCGTGATGCCGACCGCCTCGGCCACGCGCCGCATGCTCACCGCATCGGCGCCGCTGCGCTCGAACAGCTTGTGCGCGGCGCGCAGGATCTTTTCGGGCGTGGTCAGGCGTTTCATGTATACAGTGTATACATGATGCCGCGAGCGAGGCCATAGGCCATCCGGCAGGGGCGGCCGGCCGGTTGCCGCAGGACTCGGGGTGCAGCGAACAGGCGCAGCCGGCCGATCGGCATCCATATAGCCGGCTGCCGCCCCATCGAGGCCAGGCTGGCCTGGCTTCAGCGTTGCCCGGCGTTCGCCGGGAGGATCTGGTCGATGCTCAGCGCCTCGCTCGCCGAGGGTGGCGGTAGCCCCACTTTCGCGCAGAACGAAGCCAGGCGAGGGTCGCCGCGGAAACGCAGGATCAACGGGTCGTACAACAGGCGGTGGAGGCTGGTGTCGCGCAGGGACCAGGTGCGTTCCAGCCATTCGACGGTCTTGTCCGCATCGCCGCGCAGCGCATAAGCCTGCGCGATCAGATAGGGCGTGGTTCTGCTCCAGATCCCGTCCCTGAGTGCCTTCGCCAGCGCCGCGTCCGCCGCGGCGCGATCCGGGCCGATCTGCGCCGCCACGGCCAGGTACATTTCCCGCCACAGGGGAGGTTGGCGTCCGGCCACATCCAGCGCAGCGTTCGCGTCGCCGCGCAGGATGGCAACGTACATCAATTCAGAAGGCAGCCCTGGCCGCGGCTGCAATTCGTGGCCGAAGCGGATGCTGTTCTCGGCCGCGTCCAGCCGGCCCGAGGCGATCAGCAGGTGGGCGTAGAGGAAGTGGTTGCCTGCGAAGAGCGGTTCGTTCGAAAGGAAGCGCTGGCGCTGCTCGATGGCTTCGTGCAGGTGGCCGCTGGCCGCGAGCGCGCGGCTGAGGCCGCCGCGGATCTGGCCGTTTTCCGGCGCAAGCTGCGATCCGCGGCGGAATTCGGCGATGCTGCCGGGCCAGTCGAAATCGGCGGCCAGCAGCAGGTTGCCGCGGGCGCCGTGCGCAAGGCCCAGGTCGGGCGCGAGCCGCAGCGCAACGTCGGTGGCCTTGCGCGCCTCGGCATAGGCGTGTTGCGCCTCTTCGGCTTCGCCCGCGTATTGGCCCACGAGGGCCCATGCGGTCGACAGCTGCGCCCAGGCGGAGGCATAACCCGGTTCGATCCGCGTCGCTTTTTCCTGGAGCTCGATGGCCTTGCGGTAATCGCCGATGTAGAAACTCCGCAGTCCTTGCAGGTAGGCGTTGTAGGCATCGATGTTGCCGCTGGGCGGCCGGTCGTCCTGCTTCGTGGCGATGGATGCGCGCAGCAGTTTCGCCTGCAGGGCAGTGGCGATGGCGCGGGCGATATCGTCCTGCAGCGCGAACAGATCCTGGTACGGCCGGTCGTAATGTTCGGTCCAGACCGTGCGGCCATCCGCGGTGGAAACCAGTTCCACGCCGATACGCACGGTATCGCCCGCGCGCTGCACGCTGCCGCTGACGAGGTACGCCACGCCGAGCTTCGAGCCGATAGCCTTGCTTTCGTCCTTGCCGTCGCGGAAGCGGAACGAGGAAGTGCGGCCGATGACCTTCAGGCCCTCGAACCGGGACAGGGCGTGGATCAGGTTTTCGGAGATCCCGTCGGAGAAGAACTGCTGCCCGGCGTCGCCGCTGGCGTTCACCAAGGGCAGCACGGCGATGCTGCGCTGCTCCGGCACCGGCGTCGCTGCCGCGGCGGCGGACGGGTTCCGCGGCCACAGCTTCCAGCTGGCGAGAGCGACCACGGCCAGCAACAGCAGCAGCCACATCGTCGCGTTCAGACGCTTGCGCACGCGCGACACGTCGCTGGCACGGCGACGCGGGTGTGGCGTCGGCGCGAACGCGGTATCGGGCACGGGGCCTTCGGCCGCCGGGGCCTCCGTCGATGCATCGGGCCGCGCTTCCGTGGCTGCGGGCAGCTCGAATCGGTAGCCGACCCCATGCACGGTGCGGAGGTAGCGTGGGTCCTGCGCGTCCTCGCCCAGTGCATGGCGCAGCAGGGTCACCACCCGGTTGAGCACGCCGGGGGTGACGTGACGGTGGCCCCAGACCGCGTCGAGGATTTCGTCGCGCCCGAACACCCGCCCCGGCGAGCAGGCCAGCAGGGTCAGCACGGCGAAAGCCTTGGGCTCCAGTGGCTGCCTGGCCCCGCCGCGCCACAGGCGCTGGCCGGCGACATCGATGACCACGTCGTCGAAGGCAAGGCGGGCCGGCTGCGGCTGGGACATCGGATGCCTGGATCCGGAAGGGCGCCCAAAGCATACACACTCCGCAAGTTCATGCGGCCCAACATTCCCCAAGCTCTCCTCACAAAGCCTTGGCCTTTCCTCAAGACCCGGCAGCGACGCCGGCGCGACGCTGGCCACGCCGGAATCGCCGGTATTCGCGCCAGGAAAGTTGCCATGAACACCAAACTCTTCTGGGCCAGCCTGTTCCTGGTTGCCATCGATACCGCCGGCCGGGCGCCGGCGGCCGTGGCTGGGGAGGTGCAGTCATTGCCTCAGGCCCAGGCTGTCCAGCACGTGTTCGATTGCAAGGCGAAACGCACCCTGCCCAGCCAACGCGAGGTCGGCGAATGGGCCGGGCAGCACAGCTTCGCCCAGGTCTACGACACGCGACAGAAGTTGATGGCCGCAGTCGGCCGTGCCTGCCTCAAGGCCGGCATCAAGCAAGTGCGACTGGTGCGGGACCGGCCGGACGGCAGCGGCCACGTCGGGCGCGAGGTCGCGCGTGCCGAAGCGTCGAACCGATGAGCCGAGCGTCGAAGCTCGATCAGATCACCCAACCTGCAAGGAGAAGCACATGAACCTGAATCCAGCAACCCGCGGTATCTCGACCATCGTCGCGCTGCTGCTGGCCGGTCCCGCCAGCGCGCAGCACTTCGGCCCGTGGAGCGATCCGCAGCCGGTCTCGGCGATCAATACGCCCACCGCCGAAGGCTGTCCGATCGAGTCCCCGAGCGGACTGGACCTGTACATCGCCTCCAACCGCAGCGCGCCGCGGGCGCAGGGCAAGCTCGACATCTACCGCGCGCATCGCGCCACGCTGCAATCGGACTGGGGCGAGCCGGAGAACCTCGGGCCGGTGGTGAATTCGTCCGAGTTCGATTACTGCCCGACGCCGTTGCCCGGCAAGTGGCTGCTGTTCGTCAGCTCGCGGCAGACCGCCGACGACTGCTATCCCGGCAACACGCCGCCGCCCGCACCCGTGGGTGGCCCGTCCGCCGGTGACATGTACATCACCCGGGAGAACCCGGCGCACGGCTGGCAGGAACCGGTGAAC
>DATEKS010000077.1:0-3878 GCA_035277325.1 Rhodanobacter sp. | reverse complement strand
CGCCGCCAACCGCAGCATCGATTTCGCCGAGCGCCTGCGCCCGCAGGCCGAATCGCTGGCGCACAATGCCTGGGACATCCTGCAGCAGGCCGAGGGCGACGAGCCCGCCGCCGCGCTGGCGCGCGAGGCCGCCGCGTTCGCCGGCAGCTGCCGTGACGGCCTGGCCGACATGGTGGTGGCGCAGTCCTGGCAGGACCTCACCGGCCAGCGCATCAAGAAGGTCGCCAGCTTCATCGGCACGGTCGAATCCTCGCTGCTCGAACTGGTGCGTCTCACCGGCGCGCTGGCCGGCGTCGAGGCGCCGGCCGACGTGGCCAAGGTGACCAGCCAGGAGGACGCCGACCGCCTGCTCAGCGAATTCGGTTTCTGAGGGAGCCGGATACGTGGGCACGGATTTCGACAACGAGCTGCGCCAGGACTTCCTGGTCGAGGCCGGCGAACTCGTCGAGCGCCTGGGCGAGCAACTGGTCGGGCTGGAGGCGGCGCCGGACGACGACGAGCTGCTGAATGCCGTGTTCCGCGCCTTCCATACAGTGAAGGGAGGCGCGGGCTTCCTCGCGCTGGAGCCGATGGTGCAGCTGTGCCATCACGCCGAGGACCTGCTCAACCTCGCCCGCAACGGCGCCGTGCGGATCGACGCCGCTTACATGGATGCGCTGCTGCAGACACTGGACCTGCTCGGCGAAATGATGGCCGCGCTCGGCGCCGGTGTGCCACTCGCGCCACCGCCGCCGGCGCTGCTGCAGGCGCTGCTGCCGCGCGGCGGCAAACCCGCCGCCGCACCTGTACCGGCCCCAATGCCCGAGCCTGCGCCCGAGCCGACAGGCAGCGCCATCGACGACAGCGAATTCGAGGCGCTGCTGGACAGCCTGTACGGCACCGCCGCGCCAGGTACGGTCGAACCGACTGCGTTGCCGCCCGCGCCTGCGCCCGCGGCAACGATCGACGACGACGAGTTCGAGGCGCTGCTGGACAGCCTGCACGGCAAGAGCGGGCAGCCTGGCCTCGCCGCCGAGCCGGCCGCGGTATCCGCGCCATCGCCGGCTCCCGCACCCGTGCCGGCCGCGCGTCCTGCCACATCCGCCGCCGAAACCACGGTGCGCGTGGACACCGCGCGGCTGGACCTGCTGGTCAACCATGCCGGCGAACTGGTGCTGGCGCGCAACCGCCTGCTCAGCCTTGCCGCGCGTCACGGCAGCGAGGCACTGGCCGCCGCGGCCGGCGAACTGGACCGCATCACCGACGAATTGCAGGGCGCAGTGATGGGCATGCGCATGCAGCCGGTGGGCCGGCTGTTCCAGCGCTTCCCGCGCATCGTGCGCGACCTCGCCCGCCAGCTCGGCAAGGAGGTGGAGCTGGTGCTGGAAGGCGAAGGCACCGACCTCGACCGCAGCCTGGTCGAGGCGCTGGCCGATCCGCTGATCCACCTGCTGCGCAACGCGCTCGACCACGGCGTGGAAGCCCCCGAGGCGCGCGAACGCGCGGGCAAGCCGCGCAAGGGCCGTGTCGTGCTGGCGGCCAGCCAGCGCGGCGAGCGCATCGTGATCACGGTGAGCGACGACGGTCGCGGCATGGACCCGGAGATCCTCAAACGCAAGGCGCTGGAGAAGGGCGTGATCGACGCGGCGCAGGCCGCGCAGCTCAGCGAGGCCGAGTGCTACGAGCTGATCTTCCGCCCCGGCTTCTCCACTGCCGCCACGGTGTCGGACGTCTCCGGCCGCGGCGTCGGCATGGACGTGGTGAAGACCCGCATCACCGAGTTGGGCGGCACGCTGGCCGTGCATTCGCGCACCGGCCACGGCAGCGAGCTGGAACTCGTCGTGCCGCTCACCCTCGCCGTGCTGCGCGTGCTGATGGTGCGCGTGGGCAGGCGCCTGCTCGCGCTGCCGCTGGGCAACGTGGAGGAAGTGTTCGAACTGGCCGTGGGCCAGGACTGCCTGCTCGACGGCCGCCTGGTCGCGCGCCACCGCGGCCGTGCATTGCCGCTGGTCGACCTGGTCGACTGGGCCGGCGTGGCGGCCGAGCCGGTGCGCCACGTGGCGGTGCTGCACATCGGCCACCAGCGGCTGGGCTGCCTGGTGCACGAGGTGCTCGGTCGCGAGGACGTCATCGTCAAGCCGCTCGGCCACCTGTTCGCCGGCGTGCCCGGCGTCGCCGGCGCCACCGTCACCGGCGACGGCCGGCTGGCGCTGGTGATGGAGCTGGCCGGCCTCGCCGACGACACCGCACCGTCCCCTCTTCCCCTCGCGCAGACCGGCTGAACTCATGGATCTGATCAGCATCATCGGCACGATCCTGGCCTTCGTGGTCATCATCGTCGGCACCATCCTCAAGGGTTCCACCGTCGACGCGCTGTGGAACCCCGCCGCGTGCGTGATCGTGTTCGCCGGCACGATCGCGGCCCTGCTCGTGCAGAACCAGGGCAAGGTGCTCAAGCGCGCACTGAAGATGATGGCGATGGTCTTCAAGCCACCGCAGCACCGGCCGGACGACCTGATCAGCCGCATCGTGGGCTGGAGCGAGATCTCGCGCCGGCAAGGTCTGCTCGGGCTGGAGTCGCAGATCGAGTCCGAGTCCGACCCGTTCGTCAAGAAAGGCCTGCAACTGCTGGTCGACGGCGGCGAGCCGGAGGCGATCCGCGGCGTGCTGGAGGTGGACCTGGAAACCCGCGAGGCCACCGACCTGGCCGGCGCCAAGGTGTACGAGAACGCCGGCATCTACTCGCCCACCATGGGCATCATCGGCGCGGTGATGGGCCTGATGGCGGTGATGCAGAACCTCGCCGATCCGTCGAAGCTCGGCCACGGCATCGCGGCGGCGTTCGTCGCCACCATCTACGGCGTGGCGCTGGCCAACCTGTTCATGCTGCCGATGGCGGCGCGGCTGAAGGGCCTGATCGCTAAGCAGACGCGGATGCGCGAGATCATGATCGAGGGCCTGGTGTCGATCGCCCAAGGCGACAACCCGCGCCAGATCGAGTCGCGCCTGCAGGGTTACGTGGCATGAGGCGGCACAAGCACGAGGAACACGTGAACCACGAGGCGTGGGCGATCCCCTATGCCGACCTGATGACGCTGCTGCTGGCGTTCTTCGTGGTGATGTACGCCGTCTCGGTGGTCAACGAGGGCAAGTTCCGCGTGATGTCCGAATCGCTGATCGAGGCGTTCAACGGCTCCAGCCACGCGATCGCGCCGCTGCCGCCCACCCGCGTGCGGCCGCACAACATCAGTCCCGCGATCGCGGCGCCGGCCGGGCAGGCCGGCTCCTCGGTGGTGCCGATCGCCGTGCCGATCCCGCCGCATCCGGTGGCGATGCAGGGCGGCAACGGCCGCGACATCGCGCACCAGGCCACGCCGCAGGCCAAGCTGGAGCGCATCGAGGCCCAGGTGCGCAAGGCGCTGCAGCCGCTGATCGACCGCAGGCAGGTGGCCGTGCGCAACAACGGGCAATGGCTGGAGATCGAGATCCGCACCGATATCCTGTTCCCCAGCGGCGTGGCACAGCTGTCCGCATCGGCGCAGGGCGTGCTGCACAGCCTTGCCGGGGTGCTGGCGGGTTTCGGCAATTCGCTGCGGGTCGAGGGCTTCACCGACGACGTGCCGATCAACACCGCGCTGTACCCCTCGAACTGGGAGCTGTCGGCCGCGCGCGCGGGCAGCGTGGCGCGGCTGTTCGTCAACAGCGGCATCGCGCCGGACCGGCTCGGCATCATCGGCTGGGGCGAGATGCATCCGGTGGCGGACAACGACACCGCCAGCGGCCGCAACGAGAACCGCCGCGTGCTGGTGGTGGTGATGGGCGATGGCTCGGCGCCGCAGCGCGAGCGCAGCAGCATCGGCGAGCTCGACCGGCAGCCCGGCATCGCCGCGGCGCCGGCA
>DATEKS010000076.1:0-16255 GCA_035277325.1 Rhodanobacter sp. | reverse complement strand
TTCGCCATGCCGGCCGATGCCGTCACGGCGCTGCCCGATCCGGTCGCCTTCCGCCAGGCCCTGCTGCGGCTGATCGCGCAGGCCGAGCGGCGCATCGTGATCGTGGCGCTGTACCTGCAGGACGACGACGGCGGCCGCGAGGTGCTCGACGCGCTCTACGCGGCGAAGGCGCGGCAGCCGGCGTTGCGCGTCACGGTGTACGTGGACTGGCACCGCGCCCGCCGCGGCCTGATCGGCCAGCAGCACAGCGAAGGCAACGCGGGCATGTACCGCGAATACGCGCGCCGGCTGGGCGAAGGCGTGGAGATCCGTGGCGTGCCGGTGCAGGGGCGCGAGCTGCTGGGCGTGCTGCACCTGAAGGGCTGGGTGATCGACGACACCGTGCTGTACACCGGCGCCAGCCTCAACGACGTCTACCTTGCGCGGCACGGCCGCTACCGGCTGGACCGCTACCACCTGCTGCGCCATCGCGGCCTTGCCGATGCGCTGGCAGGTTTCGTCGAGCGCTACTTCGCCGGCAACCCCGCCGTACCGCGGCTGGACAGGCTGGATGCGCCGGCCACGCGTGCACTGCTGCCGGCGATCCGCGAGCTGCGCCAGGCGCTGCAGTCCGCCGCCTACGTCGTGCCCGACGAAACGCCGCGCGACGGCGAGGTGACGGTGACGCCGCTGCTGGGCCTGGGCCGCAACGACAACGCGCTCAACGAAACCGTGCTGGCGCTGCTGCACGCGGCGCGCGAGCGGGTGGTCCTGCTCACGCCGTACTTCAACCTGCCGCGCTCGGTGCGCGCGGCGGTCGGCATCGCGCTGCGCCGCGGCTGCCGCATCGACATCATGGTGGGCGACAAGACCGCCAACGATTTCTACATCCCGCCGGAGCAGCCATTCACCACGATCGGCCTGCTGCCGTACCTCTACGAGAACAACCTGCGCCGCTTCGCCCGCGCACATGCGCGCCAGCTCGCCAGCGGCCAGCTGAACCTTTGGCTGTGGCGCGACGGCGGCAACAGCTACCACCTGAAGGGCCTGCTCGTCGACGACGACGCGGCCCTGCTCACCGGGCACAACCTCAATCCGCGCGCGTGGGCGCTGGACCTGGAAAATGGCCTGCTGCTGCGCGATCCGGCGCACCACCTGCACGCGATGCACGAGGCCGAGTGGGCCGCGCTGCGCCGGCACGCCACCCGGCTCGCCGATTACCACGCGCTGGAAAGCCCGCGGCACTATCCGCCGGAGGTGCGGCGCCTGTTGCGCCGACTGAGCCGGGTGCGGCTGGACCGCCTGGTCAACCGGCTGCTGTGATGGTCGCCGCCTGGCGACGGATGGGTGGGTGTCCCCTCAGCCCAGCGTGCGCACGCGGAAGTTGCGGCCCTTGATGCGTCCCGCGCGCAGCCGCTCCAGCGCCTTGTTCGCCAGTGCGCGGCTGATCGCCACATAAGCGCGGGTGGCATACACGTCGATCTTGCCGATGTCCTGCGCGGCCAGCCCGGCGTCGCCGGTGAGCGCACCGAGGATGTCGCCGGGGCGCAGCTTGTCCTGCCGGCCGGCGTCGATCACCAGGGTCTTCATCGGCGCCAGGTTGAGTTGCTTGCCGCGCGGCGGCGACACGCGCAGCGGATGCCACGGCAGCGCATGGCCGAGCTGTTCCTCGATGTTCTGCGCCTTGGGCCGCTCGCGCGGCGTGACCAGGGTGATGGCAAGACCGTTCTCGCCGGCGCGGCCGGTGCGGCCTACGCGATGCGTGTGCGTGTCCGGGTCATGCGCGATGTCGTAGCTCACCACCAGCGGCAGCGCCGCGATGTCCAGGCCACGCGCGGCCACGTCGGTGGCGACCAGCACGCAACAGCTGCGGTTGGCGAACTGCACCAGCACTTCGTCGCGGTCGCGCTGCTCCATGTCGCCGTGCAGGGCGAGCGCGGAGAAGCCGCGGCGGTCGAGTTCCTGCGCCACGGCGTCCACGTCCTTGCGCATGTTGCAGAACACCAGCGCGTGCTGCGCCTGTTCCGTGCTGAGCGTGCCCTTGCCGAGCAGCTGCGCCAGCGCGTCCATCTTCTGCGCCGGCTCCACCTCGTGGAAGCGCTGCTCGATGGTGGTTTCCGCATGCGGCGTTTCCACCGTCACTTCCACCGGCTCGCGCTGCAGGCGCCTGCTCACCGCGCGGATCTCTTCCGGATAGGTGGCCGAGAACAGCAGGGTCTGGTGGTGCCTGGCGATGCGTCCGACGATGTCGTCGATCGCCTCGCTGAAACCCATGTCCAGCATGCGGTCGGCCTCGTCCAGCACCAGCACCTGGATGCCGCCGCCGTGCAGGCTGCCGCGCTTCAGGTGCTCCTGCACGCGGCCCGGCGTGCCGACCACGATGTGTGGATCGTGCGCGAGCGAGGCCAGCTGCGGCCCCAGCGGCATGCCGCCGCAGAGCGTCAGCAGCTTCACGTTGGGGATGTTGGCGGCGAGCTTGCGGATCGCCTTGCTGACCTGGTCGGCCAGTTCGCGCGTGGGGCACAGCACCAGCGCCTGCAGGCGGATCGTCTCCGCCTGCAAGGCCTGCAGCAGGGCCAGGCCGAAGGCGGCGGTCTTGCCGCTGCCGGTCCGCGCCTGCGCGATCACGTCGCGGCCGTCCAGCATCGGTGGCAGGCTTTGCGCCTGCACCGGCGTCATTTCCGCGTAGCCGAGGGTTTCGAGGCTGGCGAGCAGGGCGGGCTTGAGCGGGAGCGTGGCGAAGGCGGTCATGCGCCATGATCGCATGCCGCCGCCGCGGCGACGGGGGCACCAGACATGGGGTACGTCTATTCCAATGCGGAATCGATGTGGATCTCGCCGGAGAGCACCTTGTGGATCGGGCAGGCGTTGGCGATCTGCAGCAGGCGCTCGCGCTGCTTTTCGTCCAGCTTGCCGTACAGGGCGATGCGCCGCCGGATCACGTTGGTCCCGGCCTCCGGCTCGCCGTCGGGATTGAAGTCCAGCGCCACTTCGACGCCTTCCAGCGGCCAGTCCTTGCGTTCGGCGTACATCTTCAGCGTGATCGAGGTGCAGGCGCCGAGCGCGGAAAGCAGCAGGCGGTGCGGATCCGGGCCGGCGTTGGCGCCGTGCAGGTCGGTCGGCTCGTCGGCCAGCCACTGGTGTCCGCGGTCGTCGCCCAGGCGGACGGTGTAGGGCGTGCTGGCGATGGCTGCCGTCACGTTGGCGGAAGTGCTCATGGCGGATCCTGTGCGGTGGAATGGATAACCACATCTAGCACGTCGCGCGCCGGCTTGCGTACCGCTGGCGTGAAATGGCACCGGCTTGCATCCGTGCCTGCAGTCGCCGACCCTGTACGGCCCTGATTCCGCACGCCTGCACTGCCATGGACATCGTCTTCATCGAGGATCTACGCATCGACGCCGTGATCGGCATCTACGACTGGGAGCGCCGCGTGCGCCAGACGCTGGCGTTCGACATCGAGATGGCGTTCGACAACACCGTGCCGGCCGCCAGCGACGACATCGCGCGTACCTTGAACTACAAGGACGTGTCCAAGCGGCTGATCGACTACGTTGGCGCCTCCAGCTTCGGCCTGGTGGAGACCCTGGCCGAGCGCTGCGCCGCGATCATCCGCGAGGAGTTCGGCGTGAGCTGGGTGCGGCTGAAGCTTTCCAAGCCCGGCGCGGTGCGCGGAGCGAAGGCGGTGGGCGTGCGCATCGAGCGTGGCGTAAAGCCGGATTGAGCATGGCGCGCGTCTATCTCAGCCTCGGTTCCAACCTCGAGCCGCATCGCTACCTCAACGCGGCGCTGGACGAGTTGCGCACGCGCTTCGGCGCGATCGATGTGTCGCCGGCCTACCGCAGCCGTTCGGTGGGCTTCGACGGCGCGGACTTCGTGAACCTCGCGGTGGGCCTGGATACCGAGCTCGAACCCGCGGCGCTCAACGACTGGCTGCACGCGCTGGAGGACCGCCACGGCCGCCGCCGCGACGTGCCGCGCTACTCCGACCGCACGCTGGACGTGGACATCGTGCTCTACGGCGAGCAGGTGATAACCGGCCCCGGCCATTTGCAGATACCGCGCAAGGAACTGCAGCACGCCTTCGTGCTGAAGCCGCTGGCAGACATCGCGCCGCAGGCGCGCCATCCCGTCGGCGGGCAGACGATGGCCGCGCTGTGGGCGGCGTTTCCGCAGGAACGCGAGCCGCTCTCGCCTGAGCCGCTGTAGGGCGTTCCGCACTGTCGCCGCAACGTGGGCAGTGCTAGAAAAGCGGCTCCAATCGCATGGAGGGTGGGGCATGGCCGGAAAGTTCGCCCGCAGCTGGGCGTTGATGAAGGCGAGCGCAGGGGTGCTGCGCGCGGACAAGTCGCTGCTGCTGTTCCCGCTGCTGTCGGGGCTGTGCAGCATCGTGGTGGCGGCGAGCTTCCTGGTGCCGGTGGCGCTGGCGCTGATCGGCCACCACGGCGTCGACTTCGACGGCCGCCGTTTCGCGCCGGGTTACTACGTGGTGCTGTTCGCGTTCTACCTGGTGCAGTACTTCGTGATCGTGTTCTTCAACACCGCGCTGGCCGGCGTGGCCCTGCGTCGCCTGCGCGGCGAGCCGGCCGGACTGGCCGATGGCTTCGCGCTGGCGCGCTCGCGGCTGGGCAGCATCTTCGGCTACGCGCTGATCGCGGCCACGGTAGGCCTGTTCCTGCGCGCACTGCAGGAGCGGCTGGGCCTGATCGGCCGCTTCGTGGTGGGCCTGCTCGGTCTGGCGTGGACGGTGGCCACTTTCCTGGTGGTGCCGGTGCTGGCCAGCGAGGGTACGGGCCCGGTCGACGCGGTGAAGCGCAGCGCGGAGCTGCTCAAGCAGACCTGGGGCGAGAACGTGATCGGCAACGTGGGCCTGGGCGTGGTGTTCGGCCTGGTGTTCTTCATCGCAGCCCTGCTGGCGGCGGTGCTGGTGTTCGGCGCGATCGCCACGCAATCGATCGCCGTCATCGCACCGGTGATCGTGCTGGTGGTGATCGGCTTCATGCTGTTGGGACTGGTGCAGTCCACGCTGCAGGGCATCTACGCTGCCGCGCTGTACCGCTACGCGGAAGCGGGCGAGGCGGGCGGCGGCTTCGACCAGGCGCTGCTGGAGTCGGCGTTCCGCCCGAAGCGCTGAAGGGCGATCCATGGACGGATCGCACGCCGGCTAGGCGCGAAAGCGACTGGCTGGCGGAGCCGAGTCCGGACAAATCCGTCGGGAACGGATTTGAACAGCCGCAGGCTGGCCCGCAGGGCGAGCTGCAAGGATGCAGCGCGTACACGCGCCGGACTCGGCGAGTCTGGAAAGTGCTGGACGCACTTTTCAGACATTCGGTTACGTCGACAAGCTCCGGCCACCGTCCACGCGGATGATCTGCCCGGTCACGTAGGGCGCGTCGCGCAGCAGCCACAGCACGGCACCGGCCACGTCTTCGGGTGAGCCGGCGTGCGCCAGCGGCGTGCGCGCCAGCATCGCCTGCTGGTCCGCATACGGCTTGCCGTCGCTGGGCCACAGCACGGCACCGGGCGCCACGCCGTTGACGCGGATGTCGGGGGCGAGGTCGAGCGCGAGCGAGCGCGTCATTGCCGCGAGCGCGGCCTTCGCCATGCAGTAGATCGGGTGATCCGCCAGCGGGCGCTCGGCGTAGATGTCCACCAGGTTCACGATCGCGCCGCGCGTCGCGCGCAGCGCGGGCGCGGCTGCCTGGGCGAGGAAGAACGGCGCCTGTGCGTTCGACGCGAACAGTTCGTTCCACTGCGCCACGGTGGCCGTGCCCACCGGCGTGGGATGAAAGGCCGAGGCGTTGTTGACCAGCGCGTCGAGCCGCTCGTAGCGGGCCAGCGCGGTGTCCACCAGCGCAGGCAGCGCGTGCGGGTCGGCCAGTTCGGCCTGCAGCACCAGGGTGCTGTCGGCGCGCGCGCGTTCCAGCTCCGCGGCCAGCGCCTCGGCTTCCGCCACCGAGCGGCGGCAGTGCAGGGCGAGGTCGTAGCCGGCCGCGTGCAGCGTGCGCGCGATCACCGCGCCCACGCGCTTGCCGGCGCCGGTGACCAGGGCGACGGGGCGTTCATGGCGTGGCGGCATGCGGTTGCTCCTGCGCGGCGGCGTATGTCGACAGCTTGCCGGATCGACGCAGCCGCGTCATCCGCAAGCAATGCCTCATGCCTCGCCCGGTGGCGTGCCGCGCTTGCGTGCGGTGGCCTTGCGCACCGCGCCGACGAGCTTGCGCGCACGCGATGGCGGCTCCGCCGGCGTGTCGCCGGTTTCGCGTTCGATGCCGCCGTCGAACAGTTCGATCGCGGTGGCGGCCACCTGCCCGGTGTCGTAGTACGCATAGGCGCCCACGCCCAGCGCGCCGATCACAGGCAGCCAGCGCGACACGCCTTCGCCCAGCGCGCGACGGCTGAGCTTCACGCCCAGCTGCTTGGCGACGCGTTCCACCACCGTCTGCGACATGCGGCGGAACAGCAGGCGGTCGCCCATGCGCACCACCAGGTCGCGGAAGGCTTGCGCCGCGGTGTGGCGGAACAGGCAGTACAGCATCTGCTCGCGCCCCAGTTCGGCGTGGCGGCCGTAGGCGGCGGCGATGTCGCTGACCATCTGCGCCTGCAGTTTCCAGATCGCCACCAGCTCCGGTAACACGGTGAGCCAGCCTAGCGGGCCGGGCGGCAGCGCCAGCGTGCCGGCGGTGAGCGCGGCGCGCTGTGCCGCGCGACCGGCGATCTGGCGCGCCTGCGCCCTCGGGTCGGCCGTGCCGTCCACCTTGCTGTCGGGGATGCGGCTGATGAAATCGAGGATGGCCTGGGTGATCCGGCTCGCCTCCTCGCTCCCGCCGATCACGGCGGGAACCTGCCGGCTGCCGCCGGCGGGGTCGGGGTCGGGCGGGTGTCGCTGGTCCATGGCGCACTCCGTGGGCGCGCTGGCATGGCGCGCGGGAAGGCCAGTCTAGGGCGCCGGCATGAAGCGGGGCTCAATCCATGCCCGTGGCATCTCGGGGCATGACTTATGGCCCGTGCTGGCTTGGACCAGGGTAGGTAATGTTATAACATTACGCATATGAACCCGGTCGCAGAACCGGGCCGCCTCACCCCTCTGGACTCCTCTCCCATGAAGCCTTCCCCGCTCGCCATCTGCCTTGTCGCCGCGCTGTGCGTGGCATCTGCCCACGTTTACGCCGGCGACACCACGCCTGCCAACGCCACCGCCGCGGACGACAAGCAGGGCAGCACGCGCAACCGGCAGGCACCGAAGGTGCACGAACTCGGCGCGATCAGCGTCTCCGCCGCGCAGGACCAGGCGCGCAACGCGCTGTCGCCCGACACTGGTTCCAGCCAGTACGTGATCGACCAGAAGGCGATCGCACAACTGCCGCTGGGTGCATCGACCCCGGTGAACCAGGTGGTCCTGCAGGCGCCGGGCGTGGTGCAGGATTCCTACGGCGGCCTGCACGTGCGCGGCGACCATGCGAACCTGCAGTACCGCATCAACGGCGTGATCGTGCCCGAGTCGATCTCCGGCTTCGGCCAGACGCTCGACGCGCGCACGATACAGAGCATGAGCCTGCTCGACGGCGCGCTGCCGGCGCAGTACGGCCTGCGCACCGCCGCGGTGGTGGACATCACCACCAGGACCGGCCACGACCTCGGCAACGGCGGCAGCGTGGGCGTCACCGCCGGCTCGTTCGGCACACTCAACCCGAACGCCTCGATCTGGGGCAGCGGCGACCGCTGGAGCTGGTACCTCACCGGCAACTACCTCGAGAACGACGTGGGCATCGAGAACCCCACGTCGAGCCGCAAACCGATCCACGACCACACCAACCAGGTGAAGGGCTTCGGCGACATTTCGTACCTGATCGACAACGACACCCGCCTGAGCCTCATGTTCGGCGCCGCGAACAATCGCTTCCAGATCCCGAACAACCCGAACCAGGTGCCGCAGTTCGGCTACCTGGACCAGACCACGTTCGACTCCGCCGATCTCAACGAGCAGCAGCGCGAGCGCACCCGGTTCGGCGTGTTGTCGTTGCAGGGCAAGCTGGGCCGCACGGATTACCAGGTATCGCTGGGCCAGCGCTACACCAGCGTCGACTTCAGCCCGGACATGGTCGGCGACCTGATGTTCAACGGCGTCGCCGCCGCGGTGAACCGCAGCAACCGCGCCAGCACCCTGCAGGCCGACGCCGCCACTCCGCTGGGCGACAGCAACACGCTGCGCTACGGCATCTACGGCAGCTTCGAGCGCGCCTTCGGTGGCAACGCCGCGTGGGTGTTCCCTGCCGATGCGAACGGCAACCAGACCAGCACCACGCCTATCCGCATCGTCGACGACAACCGCCTCGTGGCCAAGACCTGGTCCGCCTACGTCCAGGACGAATGGAGCATCGGCCAGGACTGGACAGTGAACTACGGCCTGCGCGGCGACCAGTACACCCTGGCCGGCACTACCAGCAGCCAGCTCAGTCCGCGCCTGGGTGTGGTCTGGCAGGCCACCGACAGCACCACCGTGCACGCCGGCTATGCGCGCTACTTCACGCCGCCGGCCACCGAGATGATCACCACCTCGAACATCGCCAAGTTCGACGGCACCACCAATGCGGTGTCCAATCCCGGTAATGCGCAGCCGCTGGCCGAGCGTTCCAACTATTTCGACGTGGGCGTGTCGCAGAACCTCGGCGGCGCCTGGACGCTGGGCCTGGATACCTACTACCGCGAGGTGCACCGCCTGCAGGACGAAGGCCAGTTCGGCCAGGCGCTGGTCTACTCCACCTTCAACTACCGCCGTGGCCGCGTGGCCGGCGCGGAGTTCACCGCCAACTACGACAGCGGCCCGTGGTCGGGCTATTTCAACTTCGCCTGGAGTAAGGCAATGGGCAAGGACGTGGTCACCAGCCAGTACAACTTCAGTGCCGAGGACCTGGCCTATATCGCCGACCACTACATCTATCTCGACCACGACCAGAAATACACCTCGTCCGGCGGCATCAGCTATGCGCTGGACGACGACACGAAGCTGGGCGCCGACTACCTGTTCGGCACCGGCCTGCGCCGCGACGGTGCGGTGCCGAACGGCGCACGCATGCCGGCCTACTTCCAGCTCAACCTCAACGTATCGCACGACTTCGCGTTCGACCGCTTCGGCATGCTGCATACCCAGCTGGCGCTGATCAATGCGCTGGACCGCACCTACGAGCTGCGCGACGGCACCGGCATCGGCGTGGGCGCGCCGCAGTTCGGTCCGCGCCGCGGCCTGTACCTCAGCCTGCAGAAGGATTTCTGAGCGCAATGACGACGGGCACGATCATCACGTTCGCGCTGCTGGCCGGTATCGGCGCCACGCTGGTGATGGACCTCTGGGCGCAGCTGCTGCGGCGTGCCTTGGGCATTCCGGCGACGGACTGGGCACTGGTCGGCCGCTGGTTCGGGCACTTGGCGCACGGGCGTTTTGCGCACCAGAGCATCGCGCAGGCCACGCCCGTCCGCGGCGAGCGCGCGATCGGTTGGCTGGCCCATTACGCGATCGGCATGGCGTATGCCGCGGCGCTGCTCGTGCTGGCCGGGTCGGAATGGGCGCGACATCCGACGCTGCTGCCAGCGCTGGCTTTCGGAGTAGCCACGGTGGTTTTCCCGTTTGCGGTACTGCAGCCGGGCATGGGCGCTGGTTTCGCCGCGGCGGGGACGCCGCGACCGAATCGCATGCGCCTGCGCAGCCTGATGACGCACGCCGTGTTCGGCTGCGGCCTGTACGGCTCGGCACTGCTGGCCGCACAGTTGCTGCCGCAGGGGTGAAGCCGGTATCCGCTATGCTTGCCGCGGATTCCCGCAATGCCAGCACCGATGCAGTCCCGACTCCCCGAACCCGGCGCCGACGAGCGCGCGCATTCCGACCACCTGCTGCGCCAGCTGCGCGAGCAGATCGCCGCGCATGGGCCGATGCCGTTCTCACAGTTCATGGAGCGCAGCCTGTACGCGCCGGGGCTGGGCTACTACAGCGCGGGCAAGACCAAGTTCGGCGAGGCGGGCGATTTCGTCACCGCGCCGGAGCTGGGCGAACTGTTCGCGCGCTGCGTGGTGAACGTGCTGGCGCCGGTGCTGGACACGCTGGGCGGCGAGGCGAACTTCCTCGAACTGGGCGGTGGCAGCGGCGCGTTCGCGGAGGCGGCGCTCAAGGCGCTCGCCGCGGCCGGCAGCCTGCCGCATCGTTACCTGATCCTCGAACCCAGCGCGGACCTGCGCGAACGCCAGCGTGAGCGCCTCGCCGCCGCGTTGCCGGCCGAACTCAACGCGCGCGTCAGGTGGCTGGATGGCCCGCCCGACCATGGCTGGCGTGGCGTGCTGTTCGCCAACGAGGTGATCGATGCGCTGCCCACCACGCGCATCGCGATGCGCGACGGTGAGGTGTACGAGGAGCACGTGGCGCTGGACGGCGAAGGGCGGTTGATGCGCGTGGACCGCCCCGCCGACGCGCTGGTGGCCGGCGCGGTGCGCCACGTCGAGCGCGACCTCGGCGCGGATTTCGCCGACGGCTACCGCACCGAGATCCTGCCGCAGCTGCCGTACTGGCTGCAGGCGGTGGCCGGTTCGCTGGAAGCCGGCGTGATGCTGTTCGTCGACTACGGCTACGTGCGGCGCGAGTTCTACCAGCCCGATCGCCGCGACGGCACGCTGATGGCGCACTACCGCCACCACGCGCACGCCGATCCGCTGTGGCTGCCCGGCCTCAACGACCTCACCGCCTCGGTGGACTTCACCGCGCTGGCCGAGGCCGGCAACAGCGCCGGCTTCGGCGTGGCGGCCTACCTGCCGCAGGCACAGTTCCTGATCGCCAGCGGCCTGCAGGAAGCGTTCGAAGCCGCCCATGCGCAGGCCGCCGACGAAGCGGCACGCTACCGGCTGGCGCAGGAAGTGAAGCGGCTCACCTTGCCCGACCGCATGGGCGAGCGTTTCCAGGCGATGCTGTTCGCACGCGGCCTCGACATGCTGCCGCTGCCGGCGGAGCTGCTGGCCGCCGACCAGGGCGGGCGCCTGTAAGGTTCAAGATCCGGGGATCGGATCCCGTGTCGTGCCGGGTGGCGTGCCGACCGATCCGGTTTGGCAGTGCGCACGTGACGCGCGCACAATCGGTGCATGGAGACGCGATACGACGCTATCGTGATCGGCAGCGGCATCAGCGGCGGCTGGGCGGCGAAGGAGTTGTGCGAAAGGGGATTGCGGACGCTCGTGCTCGAACGCGGCCGCGACGTGCAGCACATCAAGGATTACCCGACGATGGCGCTGCGCCGCTGGGATTTCGACCTGCGCGGCGACAACCCGCGTTCGTGGAACGAGGCGAATCCGCTGATCTCGCGCACGGCCGGCTACGACGCGACGACGAAGCATTTCTTCGTCAGGGACGCCGACCATCCCTACGTGCAGGAGCGGCCGTTCCTCTGGGTGCGCGGCTACCAGGTGGGCGGCAAGTCGCTGGTCTGGGGCCGTGCCAGCGCGCGCTGGTCGCCGATGGATTTCGAGGCGCCCCGGCGCCTGGGCTACGGCATTCCCTGGCCGATCGGCTACGACGACGTCGCTCCGTGGTACAGCCACGTCGAGAAGTTCATCGGCGTCTGCGGCAGCAGGGAAGGCATCGCTACCATGCCCGACGGCGAGTTCCTGCCCGCCTACGAGCTGAACGCGGTCGAGCAGCACCTGCGCAAGGTGCTGCAGGAAAAATTCGGCCGGCACTACGTTTCCGGCCGCTGGGCGCAGGTGACGGAAGCGCAGGAGATCCATCGCCAACAGGGCCGCTCGACCTGCCGCAACCGCAACCTGTGCATGCGCGGCTGCCCGTTCGGCGGCTATTTCAGCTCGAACGCGAGCACGCTGCCGTGGGCACGGAAGACCGGCAAGCTCACCGTGCGCCCGTACTCGGTCGTGCATTCGATCGTCTACGACGAGGCGACGCGGCAAGCGAGCGGCGTCAAGGTGATCGACGCGAACACGCACGAGGAAATCGTGTTTGGTGCGAAGGTGGTCTTCGTCAACGCCTCGGCGCTCAACTCGACGCTGATCCTGCTCAATTCCCGGTCGGAACGCTTTCCGGACGGTCTCGGCAACGACCACGGCGTGCTCGGCAAGTACGTCGGTTTCCAGAATTACCGCGCCGGCATCGGCGCCGAGATCGACGGCTTCGAGGACTCGTACTACGAAGTCGGCAAGCCCGTCGAGAACATCATCCCGAACTTCCGCAACGTGCATCAGCAGGACACCGACTTCGTCGGCGGCTACGTGATCTTCAGCGGCGCCAGCCGGCGCCTGCTCGACGACAACGACACGCACGGCGAGGCGGTTGGCGCGAAGTACAAGCAGGCCATCAGCCGGCCGGGCAAGTGGACCGGCTACATGTACATGCAGGGCGAGACGGTACCGAAAGCCTCGAACCACGTGCGCCTGTCGCCGGACAGGAAGGATCGCTGGGGCATTCCGCAGCTCGTCATCTCGGTCGGCTACGATGACAACGACGACCGCATGGTGCGCGACTTCCTGGTCGAAGGACGCAGGATGTTCGAGGCCGCGGGGTTCACGAACATCAGGGCGAACGACAACCACCAGCCGCCCGGCCTCGACATCCACGAGATGGGTGGCGCACGGATGGGTTCCGACCCGAAGACGTCGATGCTCAACGCGCACAACCAGATGCACCTGTGCCGCAACGTCTACGTCACCGACGGCGCATGCATGACGAGCACGGGCAGCCAGAGCCCGTCGATCCTGTACATGGCACTGACCGCGCGTGCGGCGAACCATGCCGCCGACCAGCTCGGGAAGCACGGGAGGATCGCCTGATGGACCGCCGCGAACTGCTGCAGATGATTGCCGCACTGACCGGCTGTGCGTTCGTCGGCGTGGATCGCCTGTTCGCGGCGGCGCTCGGGTCTGTCACCTGCACGCCGGCGCAGGTCGCGCTGTTCGACGAAATCGCCGAGACGATCCTGCCGCGCACCGACACGCCCGGCGCGAAGGACGCGCAGGTTGGCGCCTATGTCGCGCGCTATGCGTGCGCCTGCTACACGCCGGCCAATCTCGCCATCCTGTTTGCCGGCCTGGACGCCCTCGATGCGCGTTCGCGCGAAGCCAATGGGGCCGATTTCATGCACAGCACCAGCGCGCAGAAGCAAAAGCTGCTGGCGGAGATCGACGCCGAGGCCAAGCACCACGCGCGGGCGTCCGGCGAGCGTGGCGGCCAGCCGCCACACTGGTTCACGCTGTGCAAGCAACTCGTCCTGCTCGGCTTCTTCACTTCCGAGGCGGGAGCGACGCGCGTGGCGCGCTATCGGCCCGTGCCTGGCCCGTACAAGGGCGTGGTGCCGTACCGGGGCGAAACGTTCTGGGCATGGTGACTCGCCGCCATGCCCGCGAAGGCAGGGGGCGAAGCACGGGCCGCGGCTGCGGCGGATCGATGGCGGGGACCCACATCTGCGAGGAGCTGTCCAAATGAAATACGCGCTCTTGTTGCTCGGTGCCACCCTTGGCCTAGGCGCACATGCTGCCGACCATGCGCCCGCGGATTCTGCGCGCGCGAACACCCTCACGGCCGAACAGCAGCGCGAAGGCTGGCAGCTGCTGTTCGACGGCAAGTCCACCGCGGGCTGGCACCGCTACAACGAAAAGGCGATAGGCAAGGCCTGGTCGGTCGATGGCGACAGCCTGCACCTCGACGCCAGCCACAAGCAGGGTGGCTGGCAGGCGCCCGATGGCGGCGACATCGTCCACGACGGCATGTACGCGAACTTCGACCTCAAACTCGAATGGAAGATCGCGACGGCCGGCAACAGCGGCGTGATGTTCTACGTGCAGGAGGGCAAGCAGTACCAGTACCCGTGGCAGACCGGCATCGAGTCGCAGGTGCTCGACAACGTCGCCGGCGACGATGCGAAGTACGACAAGCACCGCGCCGGCGACCTGTACGAGCTGGTCGCCGGCAAGCCCGAGGCCGTGCACCCCGCGAACGAGTGGAACCGGCTGGAGATCATCAGCGACCACGGCCACCTGGTCGAGAAGCTCAACGGCACCGTCGTCCTGGAAACGACGCTGTGGGACGATCACTGGAAACGCCTGATCGCCGGCAGCAAGTTCCGCGACATGCCGGGCTTCGGCATGTTCCGCTCCGGCAAGATCGCGCTGCAGGACCACGGTGCCGACGTGTGGTTCCGCAACATCATGATCCGCGAGCTGAAGTAGGGCGGGCTGCGGCGTCCGTCGGCGCGGCCCGCCTGCCGCTCATTTTGCCGCTGGTATTGCCGCACCGCGCCCCAGCGCCATACCCTTCAGCACGTTCAGCGCCTGCGCCAGCGCGTAGTCGTTGGTGGCGAGCGTGCCCTCGGCGGCGCTGCCGTCGGCGTCGATGTTGGCGCCGGCCTTCGCGTTCTCGTTGGCGAGGTGGTTGGGCAGGTCGGCCTCGGAGCTGATCAGCTCGGCTGCCGCGTCGGCCTTGCGCACGCTGAGGTCGGCAAGCGGGATGTCGGGCTTGATGCCCTCGGCCTGGATCGAGGTGCCGTTCGGCGTGTAGTAGCGCGCGGTGGTGAGCTTCACCGCGTGGTCGGCGTCCAGCGGCAGCACGGTCTGCACCACGCCCTTGCCGAAGGTGCGCTGGCCGAGCAGCAGGGCGCGATGGTTGTCCTTCAGCGCGCCGGAGACGATCTCGGCGGCGGAGGCGGTGCCATGGTTCACCAGCACCACCAGCGGCGCGCCGTTGAGCAGGTCGCCCGGGTGTGCACTGAAGCTCATGTTGGAGTCGGCCAGGCGGCCGCGCGTGGTCACGATGGTGCCGGAATCGAGGAAGTCGTCGCTCACCCCCACGGCGGCGGTGAGCAGGCCGCCCGGGTTGTTGCGCAGGTCGAGCACGGCACCTTTCGGCGCGCCGTCCTTGCTGGTCAGCGCGGCCAGCTTGCGTTCGAGGTCGGCGGCGGTGTCGCTCTGGAACTGGGTGATGCGGATGTAGTCGTAGCCGGGATCGAGCTGGCGCACCTTGACGCTGGTGATCGCGATGTTCTCGCGCGTGAGGTGCATGTCCACCGGGTTGTCGCTGCCCTTATGCACGATGGTCAGTGTGATCTTGCTGCCGGGCTTGCCGCGCAGCTTTTTGAACATGTCGTCCACGTTCTGCGGGTCGACCAGCACGCCATCGATCTTCACGATGCTGTCGCCGGGCTTGATGCCGGCGCGCGAGGCGGGCGTGTCGTCGATCGGGGTGACGATCACCAGGCCGCCGTCCTGCTGCAGCACCTCGATGCCGAGGCCGCTGTACTGGCCGGTGGTGTCCTCGTCGAGCTGCGCCAGGCCTTCCTTGTCCAGGTATTCGCTGTGCGGATCGAGGCCGGCGAGCATGCCGGTGATCGCGTCCTTCATCAGCGCCTTGTTGCTCACCGGCTCCACATAGGCCTGGCGCACGATGTCGTAGACGCGGCTGAAGCGCCGGATGTCCTGCAGGTCGACCTGGTTGTCGGCGGACTTGGGGAGCGCATTGGCGCGGACCTGGGTGGGTGCCAGGTCGGTGGGTGGCTCGGGCGCGCTCGCGGCCGGTTCAGGCGCGGTCTGCGCATGGACGAACGGCGCCGCCAGCAGCAGCGCGCACAGGCTGTAGGTGGAAAACCGCATGGAATGACTCCGGGGAAGGGGTGCGCCCGTCGCGCGGGCGGCAAGGTTTCGACACTGTCAGCCTGCGACGATGGCAAGCGGTCGTCAACGGTGCAGGCTGAACGCCGAGCCTGCGGCTCAGCGGTGCTGGGCCAGCCAGCTGCGCGGATCCACCGGCTGGCCGTCGCGGCGCAGCTCGAAGTACGCGCCAGTATTGACGCCGGTGGGCGCGCTGGCGGTGCCCACGGCCTCGCCGGCCTTCACCGCGTCGCCCACGCCGTGCAGCAGGGTCTCGTTGTTGCCGTACATGCTCATCCAGCCGTTGCCGTGGTTGAGGATCAGCAGCATGCCGTAGCCGCGCAGGAAGCCGGCGTAGACCACCCGGCCGTTCGCCACCGCATGCACCTCGCTGCCGCCGGCGGCGCGGATCAGCACGCCGTTGCCGTAGCTGTGCACCGCGCCGGTTGCCGGCCACGGCAGGTTGCCGCGGATGTTGGCGCCAGCACCGCCCACCGCGATCGGCGGCGGTGCCTTGCCGCCATGCTTCTTCGCCGCGGCCTGGCGTGCGGCTTCGCGGGCGGCGGCCTCGCGCAGCGCCTGGTCGATCTGCTTCTGCAGCTTGTCGACCAGGCTGTTGAGCGACTGCTCGTCCTGCTTCAACGCGGCCAGC
>DATEKS010000075.1:0-25192 GCA_035277325.1 Rhodanobacter sp. | reverse complement strand
AAGCCAGCCGCATCCGGCCATGCCGCGCCGGCTGCGACGGCGACGCCGCCGGCCTCTGCCGCCAGCGCGGGCAAGACCGCCGTGGACGACCGCAGCTTCCGCGTCGCCACCCTCACCCTGGGCAGCGAGATCAATACCGGTTATGCGGTGACCGCACCCGCCACCCGCTTCGCCGACGACACGCCGGTGATCTACGCGAGCGTCGCCACCACGGGCCATACCGCCAGCGCCTTGCTCGATGCGCGGTGGCGCTACCTGGAAGGTCAGGGCGTGCTGGTCAACGAACTGAGCCAGACCGTCGCCACCAACGGTCCTGCCGTCACCACGTTCAAGGTGCAGAACCCGAACCGCTGGCCCGCCGGCAAGTACAACGTGCAGATCTCGCTGAACGGCAAGCCGGTAGCCAGCCGCGAGTTCGAGATCGGGAAGCGCTGAAGCGGCACCCGCATTTCAGTCGCTGGGACCGGTGCAGGCGGCGCGGCGCACGCCTTCCGACCGCAACACCTCGCCGCGTCCCTGCAGGCTGACGCTGGCGGTGTAGTGCTCGGGCGTGTCGAAAGCCACCCGGCCCTGGCCGCTGGGCGTCGGCATCCCGGCGCAGCTGAGCGTCCAGTCCAGCGTGGTGCTGCTGCGGTGCTGGTCGCCGCGGCGGCATTGCGGGGCCGGCATCGGCAAGGCGGCGAAGCGCGCCCAGGGATCGTCACCCTCGTTCACGCAGCGCCATTCCACGCGCGGTGGCCCGGCATGACCGTGGCTGACGACGCGCGTCACGATCCGCCATAGGCCGGGCATCGCCTGGAAATCGGCGGGGTCGGCCCTGGTGACGGCGATGGATGCCACGCCGAGCAGCAGGATCGCGCACACGCCGAAACGCAGGATCGGGCCGCGTGCCCGGCGCGTCGTCGTTCGGTCTGCCGCAGTCATGGTTTTGCCTCCGTGATGCGGTGCGCGGGCGGCCGCCGTGGCGAGTCGCCCGCGCATTCCCGCTTCCGTTGCGTGCTCAGTCCTGCAGCGCATCGTCCCCGTCGCGTCCGTGCCCCGGTTCATGGGCCAGGCGGAAGTCGAACATGTCCATCAGGTTGCCGATCGCCGGCGCGTTGAGCGGCACGTAGGGGTTGCCGTTTGTGCTGACCGGATTCGGCAGGTTGTCACGGCTGCGTGCCGAGATGCGCTCGTGCAATCCCCAGTTCGCCTCGACAAATTTGTCGAAGGAGACGTGGTCGTAGTAGGTGTGCACCACGTGGCCGCCTTCGGAGTACTTCGAGATCACCAGCAGCGGGATGCGCGTGCCGTCGCCGAAGAAATCGACCGGCTGCACATAGCCGGAGTCGTAGTAGCCGCCACCTTCGTCGAAGGTCACCATGATCGCGGTGTCGTTCCACAGCTTCGGGTTGGCCTTGACCATCTCCACGATCTTCTTCACGTAGCCCTCGTACAGGTCGAGCTTGGACGAGGCGGGATGGCCGTCGAGCAGGCCATCGGGCTTGGCGATGGAAACCGCCGGCAGGGTGCCGTTCCGGATGTCGCTGTACAGGTCGTTGATGTCCTGGTTGCGCGCGCGCAGCTTCGGGTTGGTCATCACCTGTTCGGAGTACAGGAACGGGTTGCAGATGTTGCAGTAGCTGCCGCCCTCGCCGTCTTCCTTGCCGTTGTCCCAGCCTTCGCCGTAATACTTCCAGCTCACGTGGTGGCGGCTCAGCAGCAGCGCCAGGTTGTCCTGCCGCGTCGGCGGGATGGTGAACTGGTCGACGCCCAGCGGAGCGGGCGTGCCGTCGCCGAGGTAGCCCGGGTTGTAGTTGTTGACCAGGTAGTAGGCACCAGCCTTGCAGTCGCCGCCGCGGAAGGTCTGGTAGGGCAGCGCGTGCAGGTAGTTCCTGACCTCGGCCACACCCGGCTGGCTGTCGTCGGCGCAGTTGACGTAGGAACCGCCGCCGTAGCCGTCCTGCACGTACCAGTTGTTGGTGCCCGGCTCCGCGTCGGGGTTCTCGATCTGGTTCGCCGGCGGCACCGCGGGGCGGCCCTGGGCATCGGCGTACCAGATCAGGTCGCCGTAGCCGAGCATGATGTGGTTGGCGCCGGTGCCGCCCATCGCCGCTTGGTGGAAGTTGTCGCTCAGCGCGTAGGTCTTCGCCAGCTCGGCGAAATACGGTGCGTCGCCCTGGGCCACGTTGAGGAACTGCATCGCGGTGGCACCCTCGCCGGTGGTCTCGTCGGTGAAGTCGGCCGGCTGCGGCTTGCCGTTGGCGCCCGCACCGACGGTGGTCTCCACCCAGGGGAACAGGTCGTTGCGGCAACCGCTGGGGTTGCCCGGCGTCGCCGCGGCAGTGCTGCAGTCGAGCTGCTGCCACATCTGGAAGAAGCGGTGCACGGGACTGTTGGTGTAGGCGTCGTAGCTCAGCGAGGCGTGCATGTCGACCGGCGCGTTCGGCAGCTGCGCGGGGAAGCGCGTGTCGAGCACGTCGTTCGGCAGGCCGGTGCCGCCGGCGGCGAGCTCACCGTAGGCATCTTCCGGCAATGCCGGTTCGAAGGCCTGCGCCTGCTGGGCCGAGGCGAACGGCGCCTGGGTCGGCGCACCACCGGTGTTCATCGCCGGCAGCATGTCGTAGGGCGCGGTGTGCTGCGGGGCCAGCGCGAACTTCCCGGTGCTCTGCGCCTGCCACTGCTGCGCCTTGGCGACCTGCGGACCCGGCGTGCCGTCCGCGTTGACGATGCCTTCGGACAGCAGGTTGCGCACGTGCTGGCCGCGCGGCGGCGTATAGGTAGCGTACACATGGTCGAAGGTGCGGTTCTCGCCGATCAGCAGGATCACGTGCTTGATCGGGGTGCGGGTGCGATCGCTGCGGTCGTCGCCGTCGTCGGGACGATGCAGGGTGACGATGCCGCCGGGCAGCCCCTGCGGTGGGACGTGATGGGCAGCATGCATGGTGGAGCGGAACGGCGCGTCCTGGGCCGGTGGCGTGCCAGCGGTCTGCGCGCCGGCGAAGCCGGCGAAGCCGCTGATGAACGCACCCGCCGCAAGCGTTTTCCATCGGGTACGACCGAAGATCGTGGACATGCGGATACTCCCTGCCGGCGTGACCGCCAGCCTGCAACGTTGACCCCCTGATAGCCGGCCCGCGTGCGCAGTGCGGTGCGGACCTGCGCGCAGTCTGGTCGCGCCACGTGACCACCCGTTGGCAGGTGCAAGACAGCAACAACGGCGACGATGACAGTGCCGCGACAGCTCAGAACCCCATGTCTCCTCGTGGCTCGCGGAGACATTGAACAGGCTCTCAGGCAGGCAGCAGCTCATAGGGCCGCATCATCTCGTTGTCCTCGTGTTCGAGCAGATGGCAATGCCACACGTAGCGGCCGGGTTCGCCCTCGAAGCGCACCGCGATACGCGTGACCATGCCCGGGTCGGCACGCACGGTGTCCTTCCAGCCCGCCTCATGCGGCGGTGGCGGTTGCGCGCGACCGGAGTACTTCAGCTCGCGCCGCGCATTCCAGGCGAACAGGTCGAACGGCCGCCGCTCCAGCACCTGGAAGCGCACCAGGTGCAGGTGGACCGGATGCACATCGCCGCTGAGGTTGACGAAGCTCCAGGTCTCCACGCTGCCCGCATGTGGCCGCTCGGAGACCGGGTCGGACCAGCGCTTGCCGTCGAGCAGCATGCGCAGAGCGTTGCCGCCGGCATCGTCCATCTCGCCCAGGGTCAGCACGCGATCGCGCGCCGCGGCGACGTCGAGGCGTGGCACCGGCCGCAGGCGTGCAGGCAGCGCGGAGTCGTCGCGTCGGCCACGATCGCCCACGCGGAATTCCAGAATGCCGCCGCCGTGCAACTGCAGCTGCACCCTCTGCCCCGCCAGGCCAGCGAAATCGACCACCACGTCGGCGCGCTCGGCGGGATACAGCGTGATGCGAGTGCGCTCCACCGGCGCCGGCAGCAGGCCTTGGTCACTGCCGATCTGCCGGAACACCAGGCCATGCGACAGCGCCAGCTCGAAGAAGCTGCTGTTCGCCACGTTGAGCAGACGCAGGCGGTAACGGCGCGGCTCCACCTCGAGATACGGGAACAGTTTGCCGTTGCACAGCACCGCGTTGCCCTGGCACTGCATCACCCACGGCGCCGCCGGATCGTCGGACACCGGGTAATACAGCTGCCCGTCGCGGCCGACCAGCCGGTCGCACAGGAACAGCGGCAGTTCGTAGTCGCCCGACGGCAGGCCCAGCGCGCGTTCCTGCGCATCGCGCACCAGCCACGCGCCGTACAGGCCGGCGTAGACGTTGAGCCGGGTGATGCCCATCGCGTGGTCGTGGTACCACAGCGTGGCCGCGTCCTGCGCATTCGGGTAACGGCTGAGCACGGAACGGCCCGGCACGTACCAGTCCTCGGGCCAGCCATCGCTGTCCGCCGGCACGCGCGCGCCGTGCACGTGCGTCACCGTGCGCACCTCCGGCTTGTCTGCTTCAGCGCCGTGGATCGTGTGGTCGATAGCCAGGAAATGCCGTGACGGCAGTGCGTTCGCCCATTCCACCAGCACCGGCTGTTCGCGCTCCACCTCGATCGTGGGGCCCGGCGAGCTACCCGAGTAGCCCCACTGCGGCGTGGGCGGCAGGTCGCGGTGCAGGCGCGCCGCGAACGCGCGCATCTCCATGCGGTAATACGGTAACGGACGCCCGGGCCAGGCCGGATGCTCGTGGCTCCCGGCAGGCCGCGCAGACGTCGGCAACGGCAAAGGATCGACGAACGGCGCCAAGGTGGCCGGATTGAGCAGCAGCACCTTGGGCGCGGCCAGCCTCGTCGCGGTGGTGCGCATCTGCATGCCCGGCATCGCATCGACCGCCATGGCAGGTGAGGTGAGCGCATCGGCTAGCAGACCCGCGCCCAACAGGTTGCCGGCGGTACGCAGGAAGTCCCGCCGCGAGTGGCTCATGCCGGCCGCCCGGCCATGCAGGCCACGGCCACTGATCCATGGGTGCGCGAACTGACGAACATCATCCCCGCACCGTAAAGGCGCAGGATGACGGTACGGTTTCAACCACCGCCGGCGGTCACGCCTCGTCCACCGCCTTGCGGCCGAGCGCCGGATCGTCGGTGAAGAACGCATCCATGCCCGCGGCGAGGCAGGCGCGGATCTCCGCAAGGCTGCCCGCCTCGTTGCGCTGCGCGTCGTCGCCCGTGCGCAAGGCCGGCGGCAGGAACACGTTCTCGGGGCGGAAGGTGTACGCATGCACTTCCAGCCCCACCGCGTGCGCGTCGCACACCAGCGACGTGGGCGTACCAAACCGGCCATCCGGCGTGAGCGGAAGCAGCATGCGCGAGAACGGGCCGATCGCATCCGCGTAGTTCGCGATTTCGTGCAGACCCTGCGGTGTCGTCATCGCCGCGTAATCCAGCGTGCCGCCCGCGGCGACTACGTCATGTGGCTGCTCGTGCAGCTCACCGATCAGTTGCAGCAGGCGCACGTTCGTCATGCCACGCCGCCGGCGTTCGCCATCGAGGTATTGCAGGTTGCCCACCTCGAACGACTGGATCTCCACCGGCGCCGTGTGCGTGTACGCATGCGCCGCGAGCGCATCGAGCAGCGCATCCTCCATCGACAGGCCGATGCCGCGGAAATACGTGCCGTGCTTGATCTCGGGAATCAGGCCAACCGTGCGGCCGCGCGCCATCGACTCGTGCGCGGCCAACGCGATGATCTCGTCCAGCGTGGCGACCGGATACAAGCTGTCGTGGCGCGTGCCGCGCAGCCCGGGCAGCCGCTCGCGTGCACGCAGCGTCCGCAGCTCCCCCAGCGTGAAGTCCTCCACGAACCAGCCCTCGACCTCGGCGCCATCGATGCGCTTCGCCGTGCGCCGCGCGGCGAACTCCGCATGCCCCGCCACGTCGGTGGTACCGGAAATCTCGTTCTCATGCCGCGCCACCAGCACGCCATCGCACGTCATCACCAGGTCCGGCTCGATGAAATCCGCGCCGTCCGCGATCGCCCGCGCATACGCCGCCAGCGTGTGCTCGGGCAGCAGCGCGCAGGCGCCGCGATGGGCGATCACCTGCACCCGTGTAGCCAGCGGTTTCTCGATCACGACGGACATGCGCAACCATCGGCGGCGACGATGGTCCAGCATAGACGAGGAAACGAAAAACCCCGCGTCATGTGAGGCTGGATGCGATCGCGGAACGCTGTGTTCCGCATCGTGGATGGCGCGCCCGGAGGGATTCGAACCCCCGACCAATGGCTTCGGAAGCCACTACTCTATCCGGCTGAGCTACGGGCGCGTGGTGCTGCAGAACCGCGCGGGACCGTTGCGATCCGCGGCGGACGGGCAGTATAGCCGAGATGGCGGGGATCGCCCATGCGGGCGAGGCCAGCCTGTAGGAGATGTGCGGCAAGAACCGCCCCTCTCCCCAGCCCTCTCCCCGGAGGGGAGAGGGCGCAAGACTGTACGGGGAGAGGGGGGAGGGTCAGCGGGCCTTGAACAGCGTGCTGAGCGTGTCGGGCTTGCTGGTGTCGCGGACCAGGTGCGGGTACTTCAGGCCGTCGTGGTAGTCGATGCGGATGGTCTTGTACTCATCGAAGTTCTTCACCAGCAGTTCGATCGGCTGGTTCTTGTCCTTCGCGGCGGCGGTGACGGCGTCCTTCAGCGCATCGGGGTCGTAGTCGTGGCCGTTGACGGCGACGACGGTCATGCCCGGCGACAGGCCGGCCTTGAACGCGGGGCCGTCCCACAGCACATCGCCGATCGCACCACCCTTGCCCACCGACACGCCGAGCGAGTAGGTGAGGTCGGCGAAGTGGCGGCGCGCCTCGAACGACTTCACCGCGGCGCTGGGCTTGTCGGTGTAGACCAGCTTCCAGCCGTGCGACTCGAAGCCGCCGGTCAGCGGGCCGTGGCCGTCGAGGCGTTCGCGCAGGTACTTCGCCCAGTCGTAGGGGGCGATGCCATTCAGCGTCTTCACCACGTCGTCGAAGGTGTAGGTGTTGGTGACGAAGCTGCCGTTGTCCATGCCAAAGAAGTCCTTGGCGAAGTTGTCGATGCTCTTCTTGCCACCGCTGAGCTCACGCAGCTTGCCGTCCACGTCCAGCCAGATCAGCTGGCCGGCCGAGTAGTAGTCCTCGCTGCTCTGGTAGTTGCGGTAGGGCAGCGGCGCGCGCTGGGCGATGATCGGGTCGTTGGTGGTGTCCTGCACGTTGCGCCAGCTGGCGAGGCCGGGGCGGCCCTTGTCGTAGGTGGCGCCCACGAAGGCCCACATGTCGTGCGCCTGCTCGGCATCCCACAGGCCGGAGCGCGAGGCCATCACCTGGCCCCAGAACTGGGTCTGGCCCTCGTACACCCACAGCAGCGAGTCCTGCATCGGCACGTTGAAGTTCGGCGTCCACAGGTCGGCCGGGCGGCGGTACTTGCCGTCCCAGGAGTGGTTGAACTCGTGCGAGAACAGGTCGCGGCCCAGCGCGTTCTTCTTCCACTCGGTGAAGAAGTCGGCCGAGGTGCCGTCCTCGCTGGACTGGTGGTGTTCCAGGCCGTTGCCGCTCATCTTGTCGCTGAGCGAGACGAGGAAGTCGTAGTGGCTGTAGTGGTGCGCGCCGTACAGCTTGTACATCTGCTGCACCAGCTCGCGGAACGGCTTGACCTGCTCGGGCGTGATCTCGAGGTACTTCGGCGCGTCGGCCACGATGTCCATGTGCACCGCGGCCTTGGCGCCCGGGTCGAGGTCGAGGCGCTTGAAGTACTTGCCGGCATAGATCGGCGAGTCCACCAGGGTGTTGTAGGTGGTGGGCTTGAAGTGCACGGTGTCGCCGTCGCGCGAGGCCACTTCCAGCGCGCTGCCGAACTGCCAGCCGGCGGGGAACTTCACGCTGGCCTCGGTCTTGATCTGGCGGGTGTAGTAGCCGGCCGGATACACCGAGTTCGCGTTCCACTGCAGGTTGAGCATTTCCGGCGTCATCACCACGCGGCCCTGGCGGGTGTTCTGCGGGGTCAGGTACTGGAAATCCACCTCCACGTTGCTGGCGCCCTGCGGCACGTCGACGTGGAAGGCGAAGACATTGAGCGGGTCGCGCGTCCACGGGATCACCTTGCCATTCGCCTTCACCACCAGGCCGGCGAACTTGTCGATCGGACCGCTGGGCGAGTGGTTGCCGGGCAGCCACTGCGGGTACAGCAGGGTCAGCGGACCGGGCTGCGCGGGCATCACCTCGTGCACGCGGAACACGCGGTGCGCAAGGTCGGTGGCGTCCACGCTGATCTGCAGCGTTCCGGGGTAGGCCACGTCCTTGGGCGGCGGCACGTCATCGGCGAGTACGTTGAGGCTGACCAGGCCGATGGCGCTGGCGACGATGGCGGAGGCGAGGCGGGTGGCTTTCAATGGATTCTCCCTTGGGCAACGGCCCGCGCGGCAGGACAGTGCGCGGGCAAGGGTCCGATGCTAGACCGGCCGCGCACCGCGCTCCCCCTGCCAGAGGTCATGACGGACGCCATGTCGGCGGAAGGTGCGACGGGGCGCAGCTCGTCATCCCGGCGCAGGCCGGGATCCAGCAGCGACAAGACCTGTCCGGGCCGCACCGTCACTGGATCCCGGCCTGCGCCGGGATGACGTCACGCAATGCTGCGTGACGTCACTTGCGTGGCGTAGCGATCGCGCCGAGCAGATCCTTGCCACCGGCACGCTCCAGGTGCGGGTAGCGCAGGCCACCGTGGTAGTCGATCTTCACCGTGCTGTACACGTCGACGTTCTTCACCAGCAGCTCGATCGGCGCGCTGCCGGTCTTGGCCGCGGTGATCGCGTCCTTCAGCGCGTCGGGCGAGTAGTCCTTGCCGTCCACCGCCACGATGGTGAGGCCCGGCACCAGGCCGGCCTTGAACGCGGGGCCGTTCCACTGCACGTCGTAGATGTTGCCGCTCTTGGACGCCGACAGGCCGATCGAGGCGGCAAGGCTGACGCCGTGGCGGATGCCCTCCATCGCCTTGGTCTCGGCGTTCGGCTTGTCGGTGTAGACCAGCTTCCAGCCGCCGCGCGCGATGCCGTGCTCGGGCAGCTCGGGGCCGGTGTAGTCCAGCCGCGCGCGCAGGAACTTCGCCCAGTCGAACGGCTGCACCTGGTTCAGCGTGCTGACCACGTCGTCGAAGGTGTAGGTCTTGGTGACGTAGCTGCCGTTGTCCATGCCGTAGAAGGCATGCGCGAAGTCGTCCAGCGAGTGCTTGCCGCCGGACAGCTCGCGGATCTTGGTGTCCACGTCCAGCCACAGCAGCTGGCCTTCCGGGTAGAAGTCGGTGCCGCGGCGCCAGTTGGCCCAGCCGCCGCCGCCGTAATAGGTGAGCGGCGCGGCGTCGGCGGTGTCCTGCAGCGAGCGCCAGGCACGGCCGGTGCGTTCGCTCATCGAGGCATCGATGTTCGCCATCGTGTCGCGGAACTGCTCGGGCGTCCACAGGCCGGCGCGCGCGGTGAGCACGCTGCACCAGTAGTCGGTGAGGCCCTCGTACACCCACAGCAGGTCGTCCTGCATCTTCTCGTTGAAGTTTGGCGTCCACAGGTCGGCCGGGCGACGGAACTTGCCGTTCCACGAATGCACGAACTCGTGCGGCATCAGGCTGGCCGCCAGCGTGTGCATGTCGTCGTTGGTGAAGAAGTCGGCCGGCAGGCGGTCGTCGCTGGACTGGTGGTGCTCCAGGCCGAAGTGGCCGGTGTGGTCGGACAGCGTGAGCAGGAAGTCGTAGTGGTCGTAGTGGTGCGCGCCGAACAGCAGGTTGGTCTGCTTCACCACCGCGCGCTGCTGCTGCAGCTGCTTGTCGGTGAGCTTGACGTCCTTCGCGCCGTCGCCCACCACATTGAGGTACACCGGCACCTTGGCGCCCGGCGCCAGGTCCACGCGGTCGAAGTGCTCGCCCGCGATCAGCGGCGAGTCCACGAAGTTGTTGAAGCTCACCGGCTTGAACTGCACGGTGCCTCCACTTTGGCTTTGCACCTGCAGCGCCGTGCCGAATTTCCAGCCCGCGGGCAGCTGCACGGTGGGCTGGATCTGGATCTGCCGCGAGTAGTAGCCGGCCGGGTAGAACGCCACCTGGTTGAACTCCACGTCCACCAGGTTCGGCGTGGACGAGGCGCTGGCACCAAACAGGCTGCCCTCGCCGTCGCCCGGCGAAAGGAACTGGAACGAGAGGTCGAGCTGGGTCGCGTCCGCCGGCACGTCGAGGTGGATCGCGTACATGTCGCGCAGGTCGCGCCGCCATGCCAGCTGCTTGCCGTTCGCGGTGACGATCAGCCCCGCCACGTTCTGGATCGGGCCGGACGGCGCGTGCTCGCCGGGAATCCATTCCGGGTACAGCAGGGTCACCTCGCCCGGCTTCACCGGGATCGTCTCGTGCACGCGGAACATCCGTTTCGGCGCGTCGGTGAGGTCCACGTTCACCGTGAGCATGCCGGCATACGGCTGGTCGAGCGGCGCGGCACGACGGGCATCCTGCGCCGTGGCGGCGGCGGACAGCGAAAGCGCCCCGACCACCGCGGCGGCGATCAGGCTGGAACGGAAGGAATGGCGATTCACGGGTGGCTCCGGGCAGGCACCGGCCCACGCGGGAACCGCGCTGCCGGCAGGAACGCGTCGTTCGTCATGACGGCGAGCGGCGGGTGACCGGGCGATGGTAGATCGCGCATGGCGCGACTCACCCTGCCAGAGGTCATACGCAGATGCCTGCAAATTCTTGCGCACCCGTTGCACACACGGGCGATCCGGCACGACACTGGAGACGGGCAGTTCAATCGTCGCCATCCCGGTGCACCGAAGCATGGACATCCGACCCGACCCTCTGGAAAGCCCGCAAGTCCTGGCCCTGCTCCGCGAGCACCTGGATTCCCTCGCACCCACGGCCCCGGCGGAAAGCCGCCACGCGCTGGACTTGGGCGGACTGCGCCGAGCCGACGTCATGTTCTGGTGCGCCTGGGACGGGGCTGTACTCGCCGGCTTCGGCGCACTCAGGCAGCTCGACCCGCGGCATGGCGAGATCAAGTCCATGCGCACCGCATCCACTCATCTGCGCCGAGGCGTCGCGTCGCGGATGCTGCAACACCTGATCGACGAAGCGGCCGCCCGCGGCTATGCGCGACTGAGCCTGGAAACTGGTTCGATGGCGTTCTTCGAACCGGCCCGGCGCCTGTATGCGGCGTTCGGCTTTGTCCCCTGCGTGCCGTTCGGCGACTACCGGACCGACCCCAACAGCGTGTTCATGACCCGGCTGCTCGGCGCTCGCGCGCCTTGAGGCTCAATCCCCACGTTCGAGCCGGCTGTGCCGCATGCCGTAGCCGAAGTAGATCAGGCAGCCCAGCGCCATCCAGATCACGAAGCGCTCGAAGGTGATCGCGGGCAGGCCGCCGATGCGCTGCCAGCCACTGGCATCGACGAACGGGAAGCCGAAGATCAGCAGCAGCGAGAACGCCACGCCCAGCGGCGCCAGCACGGCGATCCACGGCATGCGGAAGCTGCGCGGCAGCTGCGGCTTGCGGACGCGCAGCACCAGCACCGCCGAGCAGATGATGATGAAGGCGCTCAGCGTGCCGATGTTGACCAGCTCGGCTACCTCGCCGATCGGCAGCAGGCCCGCCACGATCGCGGTGAACACGCCGAGGATCAGCGTCGGGCGCGCCGGCGTGCCGAAGCGCGGGCTCACCCTGGCGAACCACGCGGGCAGCAGGCCGTCGCGCGCCAGCGCGAACCAGATGCGCGCCGCGCCCAGCATGAAGGCGAACAGCACGCTGGTGACGCCCACCACCGCGGCCACCGCGATCGCCACGCTCACCCAGTGCAGGCCGATCGCCTCAAACGCCTGCGACACCGAGGCGTCGCCGCTCAGGTTGCTGTAGTGGGTGATGCCGGTGAGCACCAGCGACACCGCGATGTACAGCACCATCGCCACCGCCAGCGACAGCAGCACCGCACGCGGCAGGTCGCGCTGCGGATGCTTCGCCTCCTCCGCCGCCGTGGTCAGCGTGTCGTAGCCGAACACCGCGAAGAACACCACGCTTGCGCCGGTGAGCACGCCGGCCCAGCCGAAGTGGCCCACACCCTGCGCGTCGAAAAGCCGCGGCGGGATGAACGGATGCCAGTTCGCGCTGTGGATGAAGAACGCGCCCACGCCGATCACCAGCAGCACGCCGAGCACCTTGATCGCCACGATCGCGGTGTTGAAGCGCGCGCCCCACTCCATGCGCACGGTGAGCAGCAGCGCCACCGCCAGCGACACGCCGGCGGCGATCACGTTGAAGCGGTGGCCGTCGCTGGGCGCCGCGACGGCGTGGCCGCCGTGCACGCCGAACGTCTGCTGCAGGTAGTACTGCATGGTCTGCGCACTCATGCTCTGCTGCGCCCACTCCGGCAGGTGCACGCCCGCCGAGGCCAGCAGCACCTGCACGTAGCCCGACCAGCCGATCGCCACCACCGCGACCACCAGCGCGTATTCGAGCAGCAGGTCCCAGCCGATGATCCAGGCCACGAACTCGCCCAGCACCGCATAGCCGTAGGTGTAGGCGCTGCCGGTGACCGGGATCAGCCCGGCGAACTCGGCGTAGCAAAGCGCGGCGCAGGCGCTGCCGGCGCCCGCGATCAGGAAGGACAGCGCCACCGCGGGGCCGGCGTTCATCGCCGCCTGCTGGCCGGCCAGCACGAAGATGCCCACGCCGATGATGCCGCCGATGCCGATCGCGGTGAGCTGCCACAGGCCCAGCACGCGGCGGAAATCGCCGCGCTGCCCGGCCTCGCTCTGCAGCTGTTCCACGGACTTGTGGCGGAGCATTCGGCTCAGAAAACGCATGGGCTCATTCCTGCGGGCAACCGGCGGATCATAGCGAATCCCTGCCAGAGGTCATGGGCCAGGGGTCATGCGGGCCGGGCACCGGGGCGCGCAGCCATGGCACGCAACCACGGCAGCACCAAGGCGCTGGCACCGAACACCAGTGTGACCGCCAGCGCGATCCGGACGTCCAGATGGCCGACGCCGAACCAGCGCCCACTGGCCAGCGGCAGTATGGCGGTGGCCAGCACGCGCAGGTCTTCGGCCCACCATGCCCAGCGCCGGCCTTCCATCAGGGCACCGAGCAGGCACAGGCCGACCACCTGGTAGGCCGCGTAGAGCAGCAACACGGGCAAGCCGGCACTGCCCGCCATGCCGAGGAACTGGGTCGTCATGCCCAGCAGCAGCGCGAACTGCACGAGCACGTAGAGCTTCAGCGGCGTGCCCAGCGTCGGGTCGTAGCGCCCGGCGGGCATCACGAAGTCCGGTTTGGGAAAGCGCGCCGCCACGTCGGCGGGCCGCCAGCCCGGCGGCTTGATCCACACCAGCAGCTTGTCGCGCCAGCGCCGCGCGTGCCAGGCATCCTGCGCGGTGCGCCAGTACACCTCCGCGTTCGCCCACAGGGGATTCCAGCTGCGCAGCGGCGCGCGCGTGCCGTATACCGGCGGGTCGGTGTCGTCCTCTTCCACGAAACTGCCGAACAGGCGGTCCCACAGGATCAGGATGCCGCCGTAGTTGCGGTCGAGGTAGCGGTCGTTCACCGCATGGTGGGCGCGATGGTTGGACGGCGAGCAGAACACGCGGTCGAACCAGCCCAGCCGGCCGATCTGCTCGGTGTGCACCCAGAACTGGTACAAGAGGTCGATCAGCGCCACCACCACGAACACTCCGACTGGCACGCCGAGGATCGCCAGCGGCAGGTAGAAGATCCAGCCCAGCAACGCGCCGCTGCCGGTCTGGCGCAGCGCGGTGGATAGGTTGTAGCGCTCGCTCTGGTGATGCACCACGTGGGCGGCCCACAGGATGTTCACCTCGTGGCCCATGCGGTGCAGCCAGTAGTAGCAGAGGTCGTAGCCCAGCAGGGCGCCGATCCACACCGCCACGCTGTCGGCCGGCAGGGCGAACAGCGCGAAGTGCTGCGCGCACCACGCGTAGATGCCGATCGTCAGCAGCTTGGTGAACACCGCCACGAGCTGCGAGATCACGCCCAGGCCGATGCTGTTGACCGCGTCGTTGCTGGCGTAGGCGTCGCGCCCGCGCAGTTTCGCCACCAGCAGTTCGATGCCGATCAGCAGGAAGAACACCGGCGTGGCCCACGTGATGATGAGTTCCTGCGTGTTCATGCCGCCCCGCCTTCGATGGTGGCACCCTGCACCGAGCAGGCGATCCACCACAGCGCCAGATAGTACGCCGCCAGCACCCACAGGCTGGCCAGCGGCAGCGGGCCGCGAAAGCGGTCCCAGGCCAGCACGCTGTCGCTCAGCATGAAGAGCAGCGCGCCGCGGGCGGCCAGACGAGCAGATGCATCGCCCTGCTTCGCGCGCGATCGCGCCCATGCCTGCCCGCCCATCGTGGCGAGCACCGCCACGTAGACGATCACCGGCACGCGCAGTGGCGCCCCGATCGCGCCCCACAGCAGCACGAGATTGACCACGCCATACGCAAGGCAGGCAAGCAACGGCCATGCCGGCACGGCGAGGCGGCTGTCGCCGAGCAGGGCCGCGAGAAAACACAGGTGTCCGGCGAGAAACGCCAGCAATCCCGGCACGAACAGATCACCCGGCAACATCAGGAACACGTCGCCCGCCAGCGAACAGGCGATGCCGGCCAGCACGCAGCGCCGATAGCGCGCCGACACCGCCGGCCACGCGCGCCACGCCAGCGCGAGGATCAATGCGGTGGCCAGCGGCTTGGCGATCCAGTGCAGCCACGACCACGCCGGCGAGTACAAGGACAACAGCGCGCCGGCGATCGCGGCACCGGCGGCAAGCAGCGTTGCGGCGGCCAGCCCGTGCGGGGCGGGTGCGCCCTGCACCTCACTCATACACGTGCAGCCGCCGGAAGATCCACGCGTAGTAGGACGCCAGCAATGCCTTGTCCGGGCAGTCGTCGAAGCGCCCCTGGCAACGGTCGCGCAGCGCGGTGGCGGCGGAGAAGTAGGGATCGGCCGGCAAACCCGCGGCCTGCAGCACCATGGTCGGCAGGAAGGCGATGTCGAGCGCGGGATAGTTCGGCAGCGGCGGGCCGGCGAAGTTGCTCTTGACCATGTAGTAGGTGAGGAAATCGCGCTCGGGCACCAGCGCGGGCGGCAGCGTGCGCGCCAGCGGGCGGATCAGGCCGTCGAAGGACGGCTGGTGGTCGCCGAAATGCACCAGCACGGTGGGCGCGTCGCGGTCGAGGAAATCGTGCTCCAGGCCCTGCATCGCCACGTCGGAATCGTGCAGGCGCCACAGGTAGGTGTCGAAATCCAGCGCGCTCTCGTCCTTGCTGCCCAGCCCCTGCACCATGTTGCGCCAGGGCGGCGGCAGTTTCGCCATCGGGTTGTCGTCGTGCGGGCCGTGCTGGTTGATCGTGAGGATCATCACGAATACCGGCTGGCCCGGCTTCTTCACCTTGTCATATACGCGCTTGGCCGCGGCGAACATCTGCGCGTCGGTTTCCTCCCACTCGTCCAGACCCAGCTCGCCGGCGCCGTAGAGATGGTCGAAGCCGTAGGCGCGGTACGCGTCGCGGCCGTTGAGGAAGGCGCCGTTGGTGGGATAGATCGCGATGGTGAGGTAACCCAGCCGGCGCAGCAGGTCGGGCAGCGTGTCGTGCACGTGCGGCGCCAGCACGAACGGGGCGTACATGCCGCCGGGGCCGAAGATGTCCTGCGGCATCCCGGTATGCACGGCGAACTCGCTCACCCAGGTGCCGCCGCCGAAGGTGTGCGTGCGCAACACACCGGTGCCGCGCGTGCGCGCGTCGGGCTGGAACATCGCGAACCTGCAGGCCGGCACGCCGCAGGCCGTGAAGGTCGAGGGGTCGAAGGTGCTCTCCTCCAGCACCTGCACGATGTCGGGGTACGGTGCCGGACGTGTGCCGGGCGCGCCCTGCGCCGTGGCGCCCCAGTCGTGCTCGGCGCTGGCCTCGTCCGCCATCGCCGGCAGCGTCACGCCGGAATCGTTGAGGTTGACGAAGAAGTTGGTGAGCTGGGCGTCGTCGGAGAGCTTGTCCCACACGTTGCGGTTGTGCAGGCTGGCGAACGGCCCTGCCGGCAACAGGCACACGCGGAACGCCACCGCGCACAGCAGCACGCCACCGATCCGCCAGGCTGCCCTGCCCCTGCCGCGCCGCTGCGCAAACAACGGCCGGTCCAGCTTCCAGGCCAGCACCAGCAGCAGCGGCACCAGCAGCAGCACGCCCACCGTCAGCAGGTAGAGATGCGGGTAATGGCGCAGCGTGGCGATCAGGCTGGAGCGTGCGTAATAGACGAAGTCCGCCGGCATCAGCGCCGTTTCGAGGTAGCTCTCCTTGAGGTCGGAGATGAAGCGCAGCGCGAAGAACAGGCCGCCGCCCAGCAGCAGCGCAAAGGCGAGGCGCAAGGTGGCGCAAAGCAGCGCACCGGCGACGCACAGCACCAGCACCAGCACGAACAACCTCTGCAACGGCTCCGGTTCCGGCCACGCCGTCGCCCAGGCGCAGGCCACGAAGGCCAACGCAGCACAAACCCGCACCACGCCGCTGCGCGTGAAACGCGACGGAAACCGAACCATGCCGCATGCCCCCTGATGGCAATCCGGCGGACGCCGGGCTGTCATCTTAAGGGGAGTGGTGCGCTTGCGCGCGGGGGTGGTGGCTGGGCGTTCAGCCGGATAGCGCATTGGCGTCGCGTATCGCCATTCTTGGGAAGGCGCACGACGGCACCTTTGCGAGGAACAAAGCGGTTTCGGGCGCCGGCAGGTGGACGGAACCGCCTTGACACTTGCGACGAAACCGCTTCGTCGAAAGAAGAAAACAGCCGCGCGGCAAGCACCCGCCCCTCACCCCAACCCTCTCCCCGACGGGGAGAGGGAGACAAGCATTCAGCCCGGCAACCGCGCCGGCGCCACGCGCCGCGTGCGCCGCTGCTCGGCACGGCGCGCACGCCAGGCCTTCCAGCGCGCGCCGAGGCAGGAGAACACCACGTACAGCGCCGGCGTGCTGAGCAGGGTCAGGCTCTGCGAGATCAGCAGGCCGCCGATCAGCGCGATGCCGAGCGGGCGGCGCAGCTCGCTGCCCTCGCCGAGGCCGATCGCGATCGGCAGCGCCGCAAGGATCGCCACCATCGTCGTCATCATGATCGGGCGGAAGCGCACCAGGCAGGCTTCGTGCGCGGCATCCAGCGGACTCTTGCCGTGCTCGCGCTCGGCCACCAGCGCGAAGTCGATCATCATGATCGCGTTCTTCTTCACGATGCCGATCAGCAGTACCAGCGCGATCTGCGCCACGACCGAGAGTTCGGTATTGGTGAGCCACAGCGCCATCAGCGCGCCCACGCCGGCCGCCGGCAGGGTGGACAGGATGGTCACCGGGTGGATCAGGTTCTCGTACAGCATGCCCAGCACGATGTAGACGGTGAGCACCGCCGCCAGCACCAGCCACAGCATGCCGCCCTGCATGTCGCGGAAGCGGCGGAAGTCGCCGCCGACATTGAGCTTGATGTCGCCCGGCATGCGCATGTTCTTCACCGTGGCCTGCACGATCGCCATCGCCTCGCCCATGCTCACGCCCGGGGCCAGGTTGAAGCTGAGGTCCATCGTGGTGTACTGGTTCTCGTGGGTGATCGACGACGGCGCCAGCCCGGGCACCTGCTTCGCGATCGCGGCGAGCGGCACCATCTTGCCCGCGCTGGAGCGCACGTAGACCTGGTTCAGCGAGTCCGGCGTGGCGGTCTGGTTCGGCAGCGCGTTCACCACCACCTTGTACTGGTTGATGTCCGAGTAGATGGTGGACACCTGGCGCTGGCCGAAGGCGTCGTACAGCGCGCCGTCGATCGCGCCGATCGACACGCCGAGGCGCGACGCGGAGGCACGGTCGATCACGATGTTCTGGCGCAGGCCGCCCTCGTCCACGTCGCTGCCCACGTCCTGCAGCTTGGGATTCTTCTTCAGCTCGGCCACCAGCTTCGGCAGCCACAGCTCCAGCTCGGCGAGGTCGTTGCCCTGCAGGCCGATCTGGTACTGCGCGCCCTGACTGGTGCCGCCGCCGCTGGCGCTGGGAAGATCCTGCAGCGGGCGCAGGCGCAGGTTGAGGTCGGGGTACTTCGCAGCCTTGGCGCTGAGCCGCGCCAGCACCGCGAAAGTGTCGTCCTTGCGTCCCTCGGCGCGGGTCTTCAGGTCGATGTTGAACGAGCCGCTGGTGCCCTGCCGGCTGCTGCCCAGGCGGGTGCCCACGCTGGCCACGTCGGGATCGGCCAGCAGCATGTCGGTGAGCCGCTGCAGGCGCTGCTCGCTCTGCGCGAAGGAGACGGTGGCGCTGGAGCTGGCGCGGCCCCAGATCAGGCCGGTGTCCTGCGCCGGAAACAGGCCGGTCTTCACCACGCCGAACAGGAAGAACGTGGCCACGATCAGCGCCAGCGGGGTCAGCGAGAACGCCAGCGCGTGACGCAGCGAGAAGTTAAGCGCACGGCTGTAGACCGAGAGCATGCCGGCGTGGAAGCGGTCCAGTGCGCGCCCCAGCCGCGACGGCCTGGCCTGCTCGCCGTGGCCGTTGAGGAAGCGGCCGCACAGCGCCGGGGTCAGGGTCAGCGAGACCAGCGCGGACATCACGATGGCGGACACCAGGGTCACCGCGAAGTCGTGCATGAACATGCCGGTGTAGCCGCCGGCGAACAGCAGCGGGATGAACACGGCGATCAGCGACGCGGTGATCGAGACGATCGTGAAGCCGATCTCCTTCGCACCCGCGAGGGTCGCCTCCATGCGCGTCATGCCCGCGTCGATGTGGCGGATGATGTTCTCGATCACCACGATCGCATCGTCCACCACGAAGCCGATCGCGATCACCAGTGCGAGCAGGGTGAGGTTGTTGAGCGTGTAGCCGAGGATATACATCGCCACGAAGCCACCGGCCAGCGACAGCGGCACCGCCACCGCGGCGATCAGGGTGGGCGCCAGCCGGCGCAGGAACAGCGCCATGGTCAGCACCACCATCGCCAGCGAGATCAGCAGCGTGGCCTGCACCTCGTGCAGCGAGGCGCGGATCGTCGGCGTGTCGTCGAAGAACGGCGTCATCACCGTGCCCGGCTGCAGGTAGTTGCGCAGCATTGGCAGCTGGGCGCGCACCTCGTCCACCGTGGCGATCACGTTCGCGTCGGACTTCTTGAACACGTACATCAGGATCGCCGGCTTGCCCTGGAACGAGGCCGCCTGGTAGGCGTCCTGGGTGCCTGCATAGACGTGCGCCACGTCGGACAGCCGCACCGGCGTGCCGTTCTTCATCGCGATGACCAGCCTCGCGAAATCGTCGGCGCTGTGCAGCTGGGCGGTGGCGCTGATCGCCATGGTGGTCTTGCCGTTGGACAGGAAGCCCTCCGGCGAGGTGACGTTGGCGGCCACCAGCGCATTGCGCAGGTCGTCCGGCGAGATGCCCATCGCGTTCAGCGCGCGCAGGTTCACGTCGACGCGGATCGCCGGCGTGGCGGCGCCGGCGATGTCCACCGAGGAGACGCCCTTCTGCTGGCGCAGCCGCTGCGCCAGCAGGGTGTCGGCCATGTTGTACAGCTGCGCCGCCGACTGCGTGGTCGAGGTCAGCGCTATCGCGATGATCGGGTCGTCGTTCGGGTTCGCCTTCTGGTAGCTCGGCGTCACCCCCGCGGGCAGATCGGGTATCGCGGCGTTGATCGCGGCCTGCACGTCGCGCGCGGCGGAGTCCAGGTCCACGCCGGTGTTGAACATCATGAAGACGAACGTGCTGCCCTCGGAGCTGTGCGAGTTCATCATCTCGATGCCCGGCACCTGGCCCAGGTGCCGCTCCAGCGGCGCGGCCACGGTGGAGGCCATGGTCGAGGCGTCCGCGCCGGCCTGGCTGGCCTGCACGAAGATCGCGGGGAACTGCATGTTCGGCAGCGCCGACACACCCAGCAGCAGGTAGCAGATCATGCCGGCCACGAACACGCCCATCGCCAGCAGCGAGGTGCCGATCGGGCGGCGGATGAAGGTGCCGGAGATGTTCATGTCCCGCACCCGTGGCGGTGCGGCGCGGAAAGACGGGAGGAAATGCTGCGATTCATGTCTTGCTCAACGTGCACGCGGCGAAACGGTTGATCGTTTCGCCGCGCTCGATGCGGCACCGCCGCGCGGTGCCAGGTAGCGTACGCCGTCTCAATGCGCCGTGCCGTCGGCCTGCGCACGGGCCAGCAGGCGGCGCTCGCGGCGCGCATGCAGCCAATCCTGGAAACGCTCCATGTACAGGTAGATCACCGGCGTGGTGTACAGCGTCACCAGCTGCGAGAGCAGCAGGCCGCCGACGATGGACACGCCCAGCGGCCTGCGCAGCTCTGCGCCGATGCCGTTGCCCAGCGCCAGCGGCAGCGCGCCCAGCATCGCCGCGGCTGTGGTCATCATGATCGGGCGGAAGCGCAGCAGGCAGGCGCGGTGGATCGCGTCGCGCGCGTTCATGCCCTTGCGCTGGGCCTCGATCGCGAAGTCGATCATCATGATCGCGTTCTTCTTCACGATGCCGATCAGCAGCACGATGCCCACGATGCCGTCCACCGACAGGTCCATGCCGAACAGGATCAGCGCCAGCAGCGCGCCCACGCCGGCCGGCGGCAGGGTGGAGATGATCGTCAGCGGGTGGATGTAGCTCTCGTACAGCACGCCCAGCACGATGTAGATCACCACGATCGCGGCGAGCAGCAGCAGCACTTCGTCGCCGAGGCTGTTGGAGAATTCCGCCGCCTTGCCGATGAACTCGCCGCGCACCTGCGGCGGGAACTTCAGCTGCGCCTCGACCTGGTGGATCGCCGTCACCGCATCGGACAGCGAGTAGCCCGGCGCCACGTTGAACGACAGCGTCACCGCCGGCAGCTGCTGCTGGTGGCTGATCACCAGCGGCGAGCTGGTGATCTGGGCGCTGACCAGCGAGGACAGCGGGATGGTGCCGCCGGCGCCGATCTGGAAGCCCACGTTGCCGGTGTTGCCGATGCCCGACGGCGTGGCCGAGTTGCTCGACTTCAGCTGGCCGAAGCTGGTGGCGGTCGAGCCGGTGAGCGCGCCGTTGCCGTTGCCGCGCACGGTGAGCTGGTCGAGCAGCGCCGTGGTGGTGCGGAACTGCGGCGCCACCTCCATCACCACGCGGTACTGGTTGAGCTGGGTGAAGATGGTGGAGATCTGGCGCTGGCCGAACGCGTCGTACAGCGTGTCGTCGATGGTCTGCACCGGCACGCCGAGGCGGCTGGACTTCTCGCGGTCGATGGTGAGCTTGAGCGCGTTGCCCTGGTCGGCGAGGTTGTTGTCCACGTCGGACAGCTCGGCGCGCTGGCGCAGCGCATGCGTCATCTCGGTGGCGTACGTCGACAGCTCGTCGGTGTTGGTGTCGGACAGCGCGTACTGGTACTCGGTGGCGGAAACACGGCTGTCCAGCGTCACGTCCTGCACCGGCTTGAGGTACAGCGCCACGCCCGGGATGCCGGCCACCGCCTGCTGCAGACGCGGCAGGATCTTGTCCAGGCCGTCGCGCTTGCCGCGGTCCTTCAGCACGATCGAGAGCTGGCCCTGGTTGAGCGTGGGGTTGATCGTGCCGGCGCCGATGAACGCGGCCACGCCGGCCACCGCCGGATCCTGGCGCAGCACCTCGGCGACCGCCTTGGTGCGCTGCTCCATCGCCGGGAACGCCACGTTCTGGTCGGCCTGCACCACGCCGGTGATCATGCCGGTGTCCTGTTCCGGCAGCAGGCCCTTCGGGATCGCGATGTACAGGAACACCGTCACCGCCACCGTGGCCGCCGCCACCACGATCATCAGCTTCTGGTGGTCAAGCACCCAGTCCAGCGTGCGCTCGTACAGGCCCACGGTGCGCGCCCACACGGTGCGCTTGCCGGCGGCGAGGTGGCGCTCGTGCGCGTCCTCGCCCTCGGGCAACTGGTCGGGGCGCAGCAGGTAGGCGCACATCATCGGCGTCAGCGTCAGCGACACCAGCATCGAGATCGCCACTGCGATGGTCAGCACCCAGGCGAACTCGTGGAACAGGCGGCCGGTGACGCCGGGCATCAGCAGCAGCGGCAGGAACACCGCGATCAGCGACACCGTCAACGACAGCACGGTGAAGCCGATCTCCTTCGCACCCAGCTCGGCCGCCTCCTTGCCGCTCTTGCCCTGCTCGATGTAGCGCACGATGTTCTCGATCATCACGATCGCGTCGTCCACCACGAAGCCGGTGGCCACGGTGAGCGCCATCAGCGAGAGGTTGTCCAGCGACATGCTGGTGAAGCTCATCACGCCGAACGTGCCGAGCAGCGACAGCGGCACCGCCACCGAGGGGATCGCCGTGGCCCACAGGCGGCGCAGGAACACGAAGATCACCGCCACCACCAGGAAGATGGTCAGCAGCAGGGTGAACTGCACGTCCTCCACCGAGGCACGGATGGTGATGGTGCGGTCGGCGAACACGTCCAGGCGCACGTCGGCCGGCAGCGCGGCGCGCAGCTCGGGCAGGATCTGGCGGATCGACTGCACGGTCTGCACGATGTTCGCACCGGGCTGGCGGCGGATGTCCAGCAGCACCGCGGGCTTGCCGTTCGTCCATGCGGCGAGCTGGTCGTTCTCCACGCCGTCGACCACCTGGGCCACGTCGGAGAGCATCACCGGCGCGTTGTTCTTGTAGGCGATGATGGTGTTCTTGTATTCCGCGGCATCCTTGAGCTGGTCGTTGGTGCCGATCGAGTAGCTCTGCGTCTTGCCATTCAGCGTGCCCTTGGGCGCGTTGACGTTGGCCTGGGTGAGCGCGCTGCGCACGTCCTCCATGGTCAGGCCGAGGTTGGACAGCTGCGCCGGGTTCACCTGCACGCGCACCGCAGGACGCACGTTGCCGGCGATCGACACCAGGCCCACGCCCGGCACCTGCGACAGCTTTTGCGCGAGGATGGAGTCGGCGTAGTCGTTGACGTCGCGCAGCGGCCGGCTGTCGGACTGCAGCGACAGCGTGAGGATGGGCGCGTCGGCCGGGTTCACGCGGTTGTACACCGGCGGATACGGCAGGTTGTTCGGCAGCACGCCGCGCGCCTGGTTGATCGCCGCCTGCACATCCTGCGCGGCCACGTCAATGTCACGGTTCATCGAGAACTGCAGGATGATCGTGGACAGGCCCGCGGAGGAGTCCGAGCTCATCATGGTGAGGCCGGAGATCTGCCCCAGCTGGCGTTCCAGCGGCGTGGTGACCAGCACCGCCATGGTGCTCGCGCTGGCGCCCGGATACTGGGTGGTCACCACCAGGCTGGGTGCCTCGATCTCGGGCAGCGCCGACACCGGCAGTTGGCGGTAGCCCAGGATGCCGAGCAGCAGGATCGCCACCATCAGCAGCGAGGTGGCGATCGGGCGGCGGATGAAGAGCGTCGAGAATCCCATGGGTGTCCGTGCTGCTGTCTGGGTGGCGTCCTGCTCGCCGGGGCGCGCGGCCCTCGGGAGGTGATGCGTGGCCCGCCGCCATCGTGGCGCCGGGTATCGGGCGGCCGCCGCCGGGGCGACGACCGCCGGGGAACGTCAGTGACCGCGGTGGCCGCCGCCCTTGCCCTGCTGCTTGGCCTTCTGCATTTCCGCCGCGGTGGGCGCCGGCGGCACCTCGCCAGGCTTGAGCGGATTGACCTTGCTGCCAGGCTTCAGCCGGAACTGGCCCTCGGTGACCACCTGCTCGCCCGCGTTGAGGCCGCTGCCGATCATCACGTGGCTGTCGCCCACCTCGCCGGCGACGACCACCGGCTGCATCTTCACCGTGTTGTCGCCCTGCACCTGGTAGACGTAGTCGCCGTCCGGGCCGCGCTGCACCGCCTCGGCGGGGATCACCAGCGCACCGTCATCCACGCGCACCTGCAGGCGCACGTTGACGAACTGGCCCGGCCACAGCTCGTTCTTCTCGTTCGGGAACTCCGACTTCAGGCGGAAGGTGCCGGTGGTGGTGTCGATCTGGTTGTCGACCACCTTGAGCACGCCGCCGGTGGCGACCGGGTGCGCATCCACGCGATCCAGCGCGGTGACCTGCAGCGGCGCCTCCTGCTGCGCCTTGCGCACCATGTCCAGGCTCTGCTCGGGCAGGGTGAACATCACGTTGATCGGGTGCAGCTGGGTCAGCGTGACGATGCTGCTGCTGGTGGTCACCACGTTGCCCGGATCCACGCTGCGGATGCCGGCCAGGCCGTCGATCGGCGAACGGATCTGGGTGTAGTCGAGCTGGGTCTTCGCGCTCTGGATCGCCGCATCGTCCGCCGCCACCGCCGCCTGGTACTGCACCACGGTGTTGCGCTGGGTGACCAGGTCGGCCTGCGCCACGTACTGCTTGTACTGCGGGCTCTGCGAGCGCTCGTAGTTGCTGCGCGCGGTGGCCAGCAGCGCCTGGTCCTGGCTGCGCTTGCTCACCGCCTGGTCGTAGCTGGCCTGGTAGGTGCGCGGATCGATCTGCGCCAGCACCTGGCCCTTCTTCACCGGCTGGCCCTCGGTGAAGTCGAGGCTCATCAGCTGGCCGCCCACCTGCGGGTTCACCGTGATGGTGTTGAGCGCCTGCACCGTGCCCAGCGCGGTGAGGTAGACCGGCACGTTCTGCTTGACCACCGGCACCACGGTGACCGGCACCGGGGCATTGTCCTTGCCGTCCATGCCACCGGGCTTCCCATGCCCCGCGCCACCGGGCTTGTGCAGCAGGCGCACGGCGACGATGGCCAGCACCACCACCGCGACGACGATCAGCGCGATCTTCCAAAAACGCGACATTGCAGAAAACTCCCGGTATGGAAACTGTGCCAGCGTGGAACCCGTGCCGACGCGGTCCGCAGCCGGCTGATGGTGGCCAAGCATAGGTGCAGTGCAACGAAATGGAACAATGCCAGTTGACAGGGGTGGGGCATGACCGATGGCAGGGATGCGCTCCCGCCGCACCGCGGCGCTTGGACACGCATCGCCCGCCACGGTTCCCGGCGCGACAGATCGCCGCTGCCGCGAGCTGAAAACTTGCCGGCGGCTTCGTCTATACTCCGGGCCTTGCGCCTGCCCGATGCGCCGCGTTGTGCCGCGGCACCGGCAGGTGCGGGCACGCGGCAGCCAACCGGCTCGCCGGGCGCTGCAGGGGCCTTCCGGACGATCCACCGACCTGGAGTACATACGTGAGCGGTTCCATGAATAATTCCGACCGGGTTTTCGTGCACCAGTTCGCCAAGCTGATCGGCGGGCTGGGCGTACTGACCGTGGTGCTGATCCTGGTC
>DATEKS010000074.1:0-27680 GCA_035277325.1 Rhodanobacter sp. | reverse complement strand
CACCAGCTCGCGATCGAGCGGAATCGCGACGACGGCCTGCACGATGCCCTCGACATCGGTGAGCAAGGCGTCGGGAATGATCCGGTCGTCCAGCTGCCGGGCCACCGCCGAACGCACGTCGATCACCACTGGCGCACGGCCCGCTTCGATCGCGCGTGCCAGCTCCTCGACGCCGATGCGCGCCATCCGCAGCGAACGCAGCAGGCGTTCGCGCCGCCACCATCTGGCGAGCACATAGACCGCGAGCAGCGCCGCCGCCAACTCGACCGCCACCGTGCCGGCGTTGGCGACGGCACCCAGCACGCGGTCGATCTCGCCCGCGAAGGCGTAACCGAGCGCGATCGCCACCCCTGACCACAGCAGCGCACCCAGGCCGTCGAGCAGCAGGAAGCGACGCAGCGGCAAGCCCATTGCGCCGACCAGCGGCGGCGCCAGCATCGACAGCCCCGGCACGAACTTGGCGACCAGCAACACCTGGCCGCGCCAGCGATGGAAACGCAGTTCGGATTGCTTCACGCAGGAATCCGGCGACAGCGAGATGCGACAGAGCGTGCGCATCACCCCTGCGCCGTAGCGCCGCCCCGCCAGATACCAGGCCAGGTCGCCGAGCAGGCTGGCGATCAGCGCCGTCAGCACGATGCCGGCCAGCGGCAGGCGATCGCCCGCCGCCAGCGCACCCGCCACGACCAGGGTGGGCACCGCTGGCACAGGCACGCCCGCCTGTGCCAGCAGCACGTTCAGAAACACCAGCAGCATGCCGTACTGGGCGATCAGCGCAATGATCTGGTGAGCCATCGTGACGGTGTCCCGCAGCGGTCTCGGGCGGTCGCTCCATCATTGGGCCGGTCGTCGCGACTTGCAATCGCCAGCTACCGCACGCCGGTTCGCTGCGGGCAGCCTCTATAATCCGGGAACCTGCCGACAGCCCGCCCATGAACTCGATCCCTGCCGACGCCCTCCGCCCTGCCGATTTCGCCGCCGTGCGCGCGCTCGCCGACGCCGACATGCGTCGTATCGACCAGCTGATCCGCACCCGGCTGGCCTCCGACGTGGTGCTGATCAACCAGATCGCCGACCACATCATCGCCGGCGGCGGCAAGCGGCTGCGGCCGATGCTGCACGCGCTGGCCGCGCGCGCGGCGGGCTACCACGGCGAACAGCACATCAAGCTGGCCGCGGTGATCGAGTTCATCCACACCTCCACCCTGCTGCACGACGACGTGGTGGACGAATCCGGCCTGCGCCGCGGCCGCCAGACCGCGAACGCGCTGTGGGGCAACGCCGCCAGCGTGCTGGTGGGCGACTTCCTCTACTCGCGCTCGTTCCAGCTGATGGTGGAGCTGGACGACATGCGCGTGATGCGCATCCTCGCCGACACCACCAACACCATCGCCGAGGGCGAGGTGCTGCAGCTGCTCAACATCGGCAACGCCGACGTGGACGAAGCCGCCTACCTCGCGGTGATCGAACGCAAGACCGCGGTGCTGTTCGCCGCCGCCACCGAACTGGGCGGCCTGCTCGGCGGCCTGCCCGCGGAACAGGTGACCGCGCTGCGCCGCTACGGCATGGAGCTGGGCTACGCGTTCCAGATCGCCGACGACCTGCTGGACTACACCAGCGACGCCGACACCCTGGGCAAGAACATCGGCGACGACCTCGCCGAGGGCAAGCCCACCCTGCCGCTGATCTACGCGCTGCAGAAGGCTACGCCGGAACAGGCCGCCTCGTTGCGCCACGCCATCGAGCACGGCGGGCTGGACTCGCTGGACCGCATCATCGCCGCGATCCGCGACTCCGGCGCGCTGGAGCGCACCCGCGAGCGCGCCGTCGCCCACGCCACGGCCGCGCACCAGGCCTTGTCGTCGCTGCCCGCGTCGCCGTACCGCGACGCGCTGGCCACGCTGGCGGACTACTCGGTGCAGCGCACGTTCTGAACCCCGCCGCGCTTGTAGGCCATCCGTCGCCACGGCACCATGCCGTGGCCCTTTCCGCGACGCGATGCCGATGAATCCACACGCCTATCCCCTGCCCTCCGATGCCGGTGCGCCGGAGGAAACCCTGTACCAGGGACGCTGGCTGAGCCTGCGCAAACGCGGACGCTGGGAGTACGCCGAACGCAACAACCCCGGCGGCGCGGCCATCGTGATCGCAGTGACGCCGGACGACCGCGTGCTGTTCGTGGAGCAGTACCGCGTGGCGATCCAGGCCCGCACCATCGAGATGCCGGCCGGCCTGATCGGCGACCTCGCCGGGCAGGAGGACGAAGGCATGCTGCTGGCCGCGCGGCGCGAACTGGAAGAGGAAACCGGCTGGCGCTGCGGGCGCGTGGTCTTCCTGCACCAGGGGCCGTCCTCGGCCGGCATGAGCACCGAGATGATCGCTTATGTGCGCGCGTTCGACCTGGTGAAGGTGGGTGCGGGCGGCGGCGATGCCAGCGAGAACATCGTGGTGCACGAGGTGCCGCGCCTTGATGCAGGCGCGTGGCTGTTCGCGCGCGCTGCCGAGGGGTATTCGATCGACCCGAAGTTGTTCGCTGGGTTGTGGCTGCTGGAGCACGGCTCCGCCGGCTGATTTGCCGCGATGCGGGCGGACTTTTCTCCCCTCGCCCGCTTGCGGGAGAAGGGTTGGGTGAGAGGGGCTTTTCCTTCCCTTGTCGCAAGAAACAAGGCGGTTTCGGTCGCCTGCCGGCGCCCGAGCCACTTCTCTTTGCTGGCCCACGCCACCGCAGGAGCGGCGGCGAACGGCGAAGCCGGCCCGCAGGGCGGAGGGCAGGATGCCCGGAGTCAAGAGAAGGAACCAAGAGAAATGGCCTGATTCGATCCGCCGACTCTACAAACACGCCGCGTCGAGGACTTGGGAACCACTCCCGCCTACGCGATAGACGGCGCGGCCACACCGCGCCGTATCTGGATACTGAGGTGGGAATGCACGCGGATCACTTCTTCGTGGCGCGCTCTTTTGCCAGTCGCGCGTCCAGGTTCTTCGCCGCGTCGGCGGCGTAGTCGCGACAGGCTTGGGGGTCGACCAGTGGTGCCACGTCCGTCGGTGATTTGCGCTGCGCGACTTTCTCCCAGAAGCCGCTGGCATCGGGATGCGGGGTCAGCAGGATGTCGCAGGGCAAGGCGGCCACGGTGGCGAAGGTCTTGCGGAAGGCGGCCACGTAGTCGGGATGATCGGTGAAGCGGTAGCCGCGTGCGCTGATCGCGCTGAGGCTGTCGGCGTAGGCGATATACAGGCAGCGCCGGCCCTCGCAGGATTGCCAGGTCCATGAGGTGCTGCCTGGTGTGTGGCCGGGGGTGTAGTGCGCGGTGACAGCCACCTGGCCGAGCTGCAGGGTCTCGCCGTCGCGCACCGTGTGCACGTTCCTCAACGGCATATACCGGGGCGCCGAGCCGTATTGCGGATCGCTGCGGTCCGCGCCGCCGAGCTCCAGTTCGCGCTTGCCTGCAACGCTCGCCAGCACCTGTGCGCCGCTGGCTGCCTGCAGCGCAACGATGCCGCCGGCGTGGTCGCTGTGGGCGTGCGAATTGAGGATCCATTTCACGTCGCGCACCCGGAAGCCGAGTTCGCGGATGTGCGCCTCGATCTGCGCCACGGACTCAGGCAGGTCGCCGTCGAACAGCGCCAGTCCCTGCCCGGTGTCCACCAGGATCGAGGAAAGGCCGTACGGCCCCACGTACCAGGTGTTGCCGTAGATGCGGAATGGCTTTTGCGGCGCGTTCCACTGGCTGCGCTCGATGTCTTGCGCGGGCTGCGCCGCACGGGCCGCCGGCAGAACCAGACCCAGCGCCAGAACGGCGCCGACCAGCAAGTGCAAGGGCATGGAAAGCCTCCATGGAAGTGGATGCGCAGCATCGCCGCGGTCGCGGGCCCGCCGCGGGCACGGTCCTGACATTTTGCCGACGGTGGTCAGCGATTCAGTGGCGCGAGCGTGGGCGCGACGCGCGATGACGCCACACCAGCAGCACCAGGCCGAGCAATGCGACGGCGAGCCAGGCGATGGCGGCTGCCGCGCTGCTGCCCAGCCACGGCATGGCGGCGAACACGCCCACCACGAGCAGGCCGTCACCCAGCGCCATCAACGGATCGACGCGTGTCGCGCCGCGCAACCACAGCAACAGGGCCGCCCCCGATGCAACCAGCAGCACGGCAAGGATGCGCCGCAGCCAGACCAGCGCCGGTTGCGCCGCCATGTCGGGACGCATGTCCAGCAGCGAGCTGTCGCCCACGTTGACCTCGTAGCCCTTGCCGTCGGCCGTGTTCGGCACCGCCACGAGGCGATCGCCGTCGACGCGCGCGATCATCGTCACCTCCTGCAGCGGCACCGCGGTCCAGCTCACCCGCAGGTCGCCGAGGCGAGGATCGTCCGGCCTGGCACTGGTGACCAGCGCGTCATAGTGCAGGGAAAAACTGGCCGCGAGGTTCGCCGGCAGCGCCTTCGCATTGGGCGTGACGGCCTCACTGCCAGGCAGGGCCTGCACCAGCGTGGGGTCCAGCCTGTAGCCTCCCAACTCCACGTTGCCGGAATCGAAACGCTTGCCGACGATCGGGAACGGCCCGGGATTGGCGTGGCCGTTCGGCTGCGCGAACCGGCTGGAGTCCTGCGGCGTGTCCGCCCAGTCCAGTTCATAGGTCACGCTGCCGCCGAGGCGCAGTTCGCGCCACTGGAACATCTGCACGTGACGCGCCAGCACCGGCGTGGCCACCTGCAGGTTGAAATCGGAGTCGTAGGGCGCCTCCACCACCCGCGGCGTGCCGCTGATGCGCACCATCCGGCCTTGCAGGCCATCCTGCGGCTCCATGCTGTGGCCGAGGTCGACCACCTCGCCACCATGCAGCGCCAGCGCCAGCCGGTAATTCCCCAGGCTGCGCTCAGTCAGTGCCGCCAGCACGATGCCCAGGACCAGCAATGCCATGCCGCCCGCGATGGCCAGCGGACCGCGCAAGGCAGCGATGCGGCCGATGGACATCAATCGAGGCTCCCGTGCAGTTCAGGCAGTTCGTCCGCACAACCGTAGCGGCCACGCTCGTCGCGCCGCACGTGCGCCGCGGCGCAGGCATGGTCGTGGGTGAAGAACAGTCGCACGCCGCGCGTCAGCTTGTCGTCAAGGAAGGCGCGCTTCTCGTCGATCAGCTTCTCGGGGTAGCGGTCGTAGCCCATGGTGATCGGCACGTGCACCCAGGCGCGGCCGGGGATCAGGTCGGCGCAGAACACCACGCCGCCCACTTCGGCCAGCATCAGGCCGGGCGTATGGCCGTCCGAATAGCTGAAGCGCACCGCCTCGCCCAGTGCCTGCGAACGTTCGCCCTCGACCAGTTCCAGCCGGCCGCTGTCCTTGAGCAGCTGCGGCAGTTCCGGAATGAACGAGGCGCGATCGCGCGGATGCGGCTTCAGCGCACGCTGCCAGTGCGCGGCGCCCACGACATAGGTGGCGTTGGGGAACAGCAGCCGCGGCGGCTGGCCCTGCTCCCACGCCGCCAGCAGGCCGCCGGCATGGTCGAAGTGCAGGTGCGAGAGCACCACGGCATGGATGTCCTCGTGCGTGAGGCCCACTGCGGCCAGCGAGTCGAGCAGCACGTGGCGATCTTCCACCACACCGTAGCGCTCGCGCAGGGCGGGCTCGAAGAACGCGCCGATGCCGGTCTCGAACAACACGTTGCAGCCGGGCACGCCGTTCACCGCGAGCCCCTTCACCAGCAGGCAGCGGCAGGCCAGCGGAATGCGGTTCTGCGCGTCCGGCGCGATCCAGCGCGACCACATCGCCTTCGGCGCGTTGCCGAACATGGCGCCGCCGTCGAGCTGCTGGGAATTGCCGAGGAGCGAGAAAAGCTCCACGGGCTTACTCCACCTTGCCCAATCCCGACGGCCGGCGCGGATCGCTGGCAGCGTCGAGCTTGTTGTCGCGGTGGTCCCAGGTGACCACGTTCATGAAACCCCACGGTTCGCGCGACTTGAGCGTGTAGCCCATCTTCCTGAGCGTATCGCTGGTGGCAGCGTCGAACACGCCGTCCTCCACGAAGACCTCGTCAGGCAGGAACTGGTGGTGGAAACGCTTGTCGGCCACGATCTGTTGCGCGCTCTGGCCGTCGATGAAGTGCAGGATGCCTTCCAGCACCTGGGTGATGATGGTGGAGCCGCCGGGCGAGCCGATCACCGCGCTGCGGTCCTTGCCGATCACCAGGCTGGGCGACATCGAGGACAGCATGCGCTTGCCGCCTTCCGGCGCATTCGCCTTGCTGCCGAGCAGACCGTAGACGTTCGGCTTGTTCGGTACCAGTGCGAAGTCGTCCATCTCGTCGTTGAGCAGCACGCCGGTGCCCTTGGCGACGAAGGTGGAGCCGAGGATGTAGTTCACGGTGGAGGTGATTCCCACCATGTTGCCGTCCTTGTCGATGATCGAGAAATGCGTGGTGTGCATGCCCGGATCATGCGCCGGCCCGTGCGGCAGCATCGACGAGGGGGTGGCCTGGTCGGCCAGGATGCTCTGGCGCAGGCCGTCGGCGTAGTACGGCGACAGCAGCATGTCCAGCGGCATCTTCACGAAGTCGGGATCGCCGAGGTAGTCGTTGTGGTCGCGGAACGCGCGGCGCATCGCCTCGATGGTGTAGTGCGCGCGGTGCGCCGGGTCCATCTTCGCGAGGTCGTAGCCGCGCAGGATGTTGAGGATCTCGGCGATCGCCACGCCGCCCGAGGACGGCGGCGGCGCGGTGATGATGCGGTAGCCCTGGTAGTCGATGCTGAGCGGCGTGCGCTCCTTGGCGCGGTAGTTCGCCAGGTCCTGCAGCGTCCAGTTGCCGCCGGCGGCGCGCACCGCGTCGACCAGCTTCTGCGCCGTCTCGCCGTGGTAGAAGCCGGCGTCGCCCTGCTCGGCAATCAGCTCCCAGGTGCGTGCCTGGTCCGGGTCGCGCCAGATCTCGCCGGCCGCCGGCGGCTTGCCGCCCGGCAGGAACTTGGCCACGGAGGCGGGCCAGCGCTCCAGATTCTTCTGTTCCTCGGCGATCGAGTGCAGCAGGCGCGGATCGGGCTTGAAGCCTTCGCGTGCGGTGCGGATCGCAGGCGCCAGCGACACGCTCAGCGGCAGCCTGCCGAACTTCTTCGCCAGCAGCACCAGGCCGGCCGGCTCGCCGGGAATGCCGGCCGAGAGTGGTCCCTTCAACGCCGCGTCGCGGTTCGGCGTGCCGTCCGGGTTGAGGTAATCCTTGGGGTTCACCGCCATCGGCGCGGTCTCGCGCGCGTCGATGAACACGTTGCGGTTGTCCTTGGCGATGTGCAGCGTGGCCATGAAGCCGCCGCCGATGCCCGAACTCTCCGGCTCCACCACCGACAGCGTGGAAGCCACCGCCACCGCCGCGTCGAATGCGTTGCCGCCCTTGGCCAGCACTTCGAAACCGGCGTTGGTGGCGAGGAAATTCGCGCTGGCGATGCCGGCGTGGCCGGGGCGCTGCGCCGGCTGTGCGGTCGTCGCGGCAGCTGGGGCGGTCTTCGGCGTGCTGTCGGCGGCGAAGGCCGCGCCGCTCGTCAGCAACAGGGCCAGCAGCAGGGTGCGGCCATGCAGGGAGAAATTCATGCGGCGGATTCCTTGCTCATCAAGTGGCGGTACTTGAGTTCGAGCGCCTCGCGCGACTCGGTGCGTTCGGGGTCGACGATGATGCATTCGGCCGGACACACCTCCACGCACTGCGGCTCGTCGTGGTGGCCCACGCACTCGGTGCACAGCGCCGGGTCGATCACGTAGTACTCCTCGCCCAGCGAGATCGCCTTGTTCGGGCAGACCGGTTCGCAGACGTCGCAGTTGACGCAGGTGTCGAGGATCTTCAGGGACATCGGTTCACGCGGCGGGGCGGACGGCGAGGGCCTTGCACCCTCACTGCCCGCCCCGCCGTCCGATCACATCTGCACGAAGCGGAAGGTGGCGCCGGTGACCTTCACCGCATCGGCAACGCGCTGTTCGTCGGCCTTGTCGCCGATGAACAGCACGATCACGTCCTTGAACGTGCCGGACTGGGCGTCCTTGAACGCGGCTACGGCAAGGTCAGCGGTGGTGGCCGACACCGGGCCGACGAAGGCCAACAGATTGCCCGGGGTGACACCGCGCGCCACCGCACCCTGCACGTTGTCCAGCTGGCGGGCGTTCTGCGCCTTGTCGTCGTCGGTCTGGCCCGGGGTGACGTAGTAGATGTACGGCTGTTGCGCGGCCATGCCCTGCAGGTTCTTCTGCACCAGCGGGCCGAGATAGGCCTGCCAGGCCTTGGTGTCGTTGACGTTGGTGGGCTTGACGGCCGCTGCAGCTTGCTGCGTGGCCTGCTGGTCCTGGTCCTGCCCCTTCGAGCAGCCGCCCAAGATGAGGCCGGCGGTCAGCGCGATGGCGGCGATGAGAGCGAATTTACGCATGATGGTCACCTTCTGTTTCGGGTTGCTTGGGGAGGCCGCCGCTGCGGCCCTTGAGCCAGCGCTGACGCATGGCCTGTTGCACCGCCGGATGCACGAAACCGGAGATATCGCCGCCGAGACGGCCGATCTCGCGCACCAGCGACGAGGAAATGAAGCTGTATTGCTCCGCCGGCGTGAGAAACAGCGTCTCCGCCTGCGGGATCAGATGCCGGTTCATGCTGGCCAGCTGGAATTCGTACTCGAAGTCCGACACCGCGCGCAGCCCGCGGATGATCACGCCGGCACCGATCTCGGCCACGAAGTCGGCCAGCAGGCTGTCGAAGCCGCGCACCTCCACGTTGCGCAGGTCGGCCAGCGCCAGCCGCGCCAGCGCGATGCGCTCGTTGAGGCTGAAGCCCGGCCCCTTGCTCGAACTGTCGGCCACCGCCACCACCACGCGGTCGAACAGCGGCGCGGCGCGCGCCACCAGGTCCGCATGGCCGTTGGTGATCGGATCGAAGGTGCCCGGATAGACGGCCAGGCGGGGATTGCCGGAGGGTTTGTTCACGGGCGGATGGCGCGGAGGAAGCAGGCCTTAGCTTAGCAGGGAGCGCCGGGCGGCAGACCGTCCACTGGCGCCCGCCGGTAAAGCGCGAAGCGCACCTCGCCGGCCCGCCCCTCGCGGTGCAGCGACCAGTTTGCCGGCACGGCGGGCGAACGCTCGCGCGGGGATTCCATGTAGACCCACGCCCGCGCGGCCAGCCAGCCGCCCTGCTCCAGGCGACCGGCCAGCACGCTCCACAGATCCAGCGCGAACGGCGGATCGAGGAACACCAGGTCGAACGCCCGCGGCGCGCCGCGCAGGAAGGCCTGCGCATCGATCGCCGCCACCTCGCCCGCCACCACCTTGAGCCGGGCGAGGTTGTCGCGCAGCACCCGCGCCGCCTGCGCCTCGGGCTCGACGAAGCAGGCGCCCGCCGCACCGCGCGACAGCGCCTCGATGCCCAGCGCACCGGTGCCCGCGCACAGATCCAGCACGCGCGCGCCTTCGATCATCGGCGCCAGCCAGTTGAACAGGGTCTCGCGCACCCGCTCCGGCGTGGGCCGCAAACCGGGCTGCCCGGGCACTTCCAGCCTCGAGTTGCGCAGGCTGCCGCCGATGATGCGGATGTGGCCGGGACGGCCGTTCACGAGGCCTGCCCCGGCTCAGCGGCTGGTACGGAAGGGAGTGTTAGCATGCCGCCCATTGTCTTTGAATCGCCCCCGCAATGCTCAAGTTCTGGAAGAAGAAGCCCACCGAAACCCCGCCCGCGCCTCCTGCCGAGGCGCCGGCCGCGGACCTGCCGCAGGAGGCGGCGCCCCCGGCTCCAGCACCGGTCGAGGTGACCGTCGAAGTCACCGCCCCCGCCGTCGAAACGCCCGCGGCGACGTCGGGCAAACGCGGCTGGCGGGAACGCCTCTCCGGCAGTGCGCTGGGCCGCGGCCTGGGCAACCTGTTCCAGCGCAACCCCAAGCTCGACGATGACCTGCTCGACGAGCTGGAAACCACCCTGATCACCGCCGACGTGGGCGTGGAGGCCAGCACCGCGCTGGTGGAAGACCTGCGCCGGCGCATGCACAAGCGCGAATTCGCCGACGCCACGGCGCTGCGCGAGGCGCTGCGCGAGGCACTGGTCGCCCTGCTGAGGCCCGTACAGCAGCCGCTGGAACCCGTCGGCCGCAAGCCCTTCGTGGTGCTCACCGTGGGCATCAACGGCGTAGGCAAAACCACCACGATCGGCAAGCTCGCCCGCCGGTGGCGCGACGAGGGCCGCGGCGTGCTGCTGGCCGCGGGCGACACCTTCCGCGCCGCCGCCGTCGAACAGCTCAAGACCTGGGGCGAGCGCAACGCGGTGCCGGTGATCTCGCAGGGCCAGGACGCCGACGCCGCCAGCGTGATCTTCGACGCGCTGCAGGCAGCGCGCTCGCGCGGCGCCGACGTGCTGGTGGCCGACACCGCCGGCCGTCTGCACACCCAGGGCGGCCTGATGGACGAGCTGGGCAAGATCGCCCGCGTGCTGAAGAAGCTCGACCCCGAGGCGCCGCACGAGGTGCTGATGGTGATCGACGGCACCACCGGACAGAACGCGGTGAACCAGGTGCGCCAGTTCCGCCAGATCGTCGGCGTCACCGGCCTGGTCGTCACCAAGCTCGACGGCACCGCCAAGGGCGGCGTGGTGTTCGCGCTGGCACGCGAGTTCGGCCTGCCGATCCGTTTCGTGGGTCTGGGCGAGACCGCCACCGATCTGCGCACCTTCGATGCCGCCGCCTTCGTCGACGGCCTGCTGCCGGCCGGCCATGGCTGAGCGCCAGCGAGTGCGAGGCTGACATGACGCGCGGACTGCGACGGCTGCTGATCGGCGTGGGCGCCCTGGCATTCGCCGCGCTGTTCGCGGTGCTGATCGCGCTCTATCTGTTGCTGCAGCCCGACCGCTTCACCGCGATGCTGCAGGGCCAAGCGCGCGATGCCGGCCTGGTGCTGAACCTCGCCAGCCCCGCCAGCCCCACCCTGTTCCCGCGCCCGGCGCTGGAGCTGCGCGGCATCACGCTCAATGCCGAGGGTGCGGACAGCCCGATCCTGCTGGCCTCGCGCGGCCGGCTGGTGCTGCCATGGCGCACCCTGCTGGGCGGCCCCACCGCAATCGCGCAGATGGAAGTGGATGCGCCGCGGGTGGATCTCGATGCGCTGCAGGACTGGCTGGCCACCCTGCCACCGCAGCCGGCCAATGCCGCCCCGGCGATCCCGCGCATCGACGCCGGCATCAGCATCGAGCACGGCAGCGTGGTGCGTGGCGACCAGCTGCTGCTCAACAACGTGACGCTCTCGGCCGGCACGCTCGCGCCCGGCCAGGAATTTCCGCTCAGCATGTCGGCCAGCACGGCCGCGGGTGCGCCACTGCAGCTGCGACTCACCGCCACCCCACGCATGCAAGGCAATGCGATGCAGCTCGACCGCATCCAGTTGCACCTGTCGCAGGGCAGCAGCACCACGCTCGCGCTGAGCGGCGACGCCCGCTGGCACGGTGCGGCGGATGCGGCTGCGCAGCTCGGCGGCAAGCTGGACCAGGCCGACGCCGGCAGCTACGACATCGCGCTGACGCTCGCTCCGGCCAACCAGACCGATCCACTGCTGCTGCACCTGAAGCTGGACGGCCCGGATAACCACGCCGACCTGCGCCTGCCGCCACTGGCGCTGGTGCACTGGTGGAACACGCTCAACGCCCCGGCCGACCAGCAAACCGGGCCGCAGCCCAGCGTGCCGCCCGGCAGCGGCACGCTGCAGATGGCGAAGCTGCAGGTCGGCAACCTCGCCGTCGAGGGGCTCAGCGTGCAGGCCGGCGACGATGTCCCTGCCGCGGCCGGCACGGCAGCGAAGCCCGTCGCCACGCCGGCCAAGCCCGCCCCGAGCGGCAAGCCGAAGTGAAACCTTTTGCCGCTGCCCTGCTGGCCTGGTTCGACCGCCACGGCCGCCACGACCTGCCTTGGCAAAGCATGTCGCCCGACGGCCGACGCGACGCGTACCGTGTGTGGCTTTCCGAAGTCATGCTGCAGCAAACCCAGGTCGCCACCGTGGTCGGCTACTTCGAGCGCTTCGTCGCCGCGCTGCCCGATCTGCGCGTACTCGCCGCCGCGCCCGAGGACCAGGTCCTCGCGCTGTGGTCAGGCCTGGGCTACTACCGCCGTGCGCGTTTCCTGCAGCGCGCCGCGCAGCTCTGCGTGGAATGCCACGACGGCGAACTGCCGAGCGATTTCGACGCGCTGGCCGCCCTGCCCGGCATCGGCCGCTCCACCGCGGGCGCGATCCTCGCCCAGGCGCATGGCCTGCGCTTCCCCATCCTCGACGGCAACGTCAAGCGCGTGCTGACGCGCTACCACGGCATCCATGGCCATCCCGGCGAGAGCGCGGTGGAGAAGCAGCTGTGGCGGCATGCCGGCGCGCACACGCCGGCTACGCGCGTGGCCGACTACACCCAGGCGATCATGGATCTCGGCGCCACCGTGTGCACTCGCGCCAAGCCGCGCTGCGAGGCCTGCCCGCTGGCCGGGGATTGCGTCGCCCGGCGCGACGGTCTCGTCGCGCAACTGCCATCGCCGAAGCCGACGAAAGCCATACCCACGCGCGAGACCGTGATGCTGATCCTGCGCGACGCGCACGGCCGCGTGCTGCTGGAACGGCGCGGCCCGCAAGGCGTCTGGTCCGGCCTGTGGAGCCTGCCCGAGGCTGACGGCCACGACGCGGCATGGCGCCGCGCCCGACAGCACGCAAGCATCGACGATGCACGATCGCTCGCGCCGTTCACCCACGTGTTCAGCCACTACAAACTGCGCATCGAACCGCTGCTGTTCGACGACGCAGCGCCGGCACGCGGCATCGCCGACAATACCGGCCTGCGCTGGTGTGATGCTGCCGAATTGACCACGCTCGGCCTGCCCTCCCCCGTGCGTAAGCTGCTGGGGATGCTCTGACCAGTCCCGACACAGGCGTCACCGGTTTGTCTGCTCGCACGCCACAGGACCGTCGTCGAAGGCAGACTGGCCGTCTGTCGAGACGGCGGACCGAAGGGATGCGAGCAGGCAAACCGGCCCCCACTTCTTGAATTCAGGTGATGGGGTGATACCCAGAAGATTCGTATATCGCCGCGCGCGTCTTGCCCAGACAACCAGTCTTGGCTGCACCACGCACGACAATCTGCGAACCTTCTGGGCATCATGCCGCCTGTGTCGGGGCTGATCAGAGCATCCCTGCAATCTCGAAGGACCAACCGCATGAGCCGCACCGTCCACTGCGCCAAACTCGGCATCGACGCCGAGGGCCTCGACTTCGCCCCCTGGCCCGGCCCGCTGGGCCAGCGCATCTATGCCGAGATCTCCAAACCCGCATGGCAGCAATGGCTGGCCCACCAGACCATGCTGATCAACGAATACCGGCTCAACCCGCTCGACCCGAAGGCGCGCAAGTACCTCGGCGAACAGATGGAGAAATTCCTGTTCGGCGGCGAGGTCGACCAGGCTGCCGGCTTCACTCCGCCCGACCTGCAGTCTTGACGGCAAGCCGGGCATTCGGTCTAATGCACGGCTCCACGCATCACCGGCAATCTCAATGGTTGCCTCTGATCGCCAGGTTTCCGGCCGGGTAGCTCAGTTGGTAGAGCAGGGGATTGAAAATCCCCGTGTCGGCGGTTCGATTCCGTCCCCGGCCACCATCGTGATGTATCAGGCGCGCCCATGTGGCGCGCTTTGTTTTTGTACCCTTCCAATGGCCGCTCTCTCGGAAGCGGCAAGCCCGGGGTATCCGGACGACGTAGTGATCCATCACATACGGACTGCCAACCCGGGATGCTTTGCCCCGCTTCGGTAGTGGTAGTTTCGGCTCGGGCAGAACGCCCTCCATCAACCAAGGGGTCCACCATGCGCATGTTGACTCGTGCAATCGTCGCGGCGTCGCTCGCCGTCGCCACCGGGGCCGCCTTTGCGGCCACGCCTGCCACCGGCCTCGGCCAGTCCTGGCCGAATGCTCAGGACGTCAGCACCAACCCGAACTTCCACGTGTACGTGTTCGCGATGGGTGGCGTCGAATACATCCAGGTCAACGACCTCAACGGCAACGTGCTCGGCAGTGTCGGCACCGCAGGTGGCCAGTTCATCACACTGCCGATCGGCCGATTCGCTCAGCAGGTCGTCACGCCCAGCCAGCCGGCCAGCGCACCCTCGACCGCCGCCGCCGTGGCTTCACCTTCCACGGTCTACAACGACGGCATAACGACGGTGACGGCAACCCCGTTGAGTGACGGCACGATGAGCCTCAATGCCGTGGGTATCTGCAACGGCGACCCGGTCGACTGCAGCCTCAAGGGCGTTCAATGACGCATGCAGCCAACCACCCCCTTATCAGCCCGGGGGTGGTTTGGCTCCAGGAACGAAACCACTACCCGCTTGCCATCGGACATACTGCGTTCGCGCAACCGTCCACCATAGGTGGCGGCCCGGTCCCCGATGGCGTCGCGCCCCAGCCCTGTGGCGCTGATGCGCAGGCGCTGCCGCAAGGTTACCCAGTCCACGTGCAGCGATCGCGACGCGTTCCAGCGGATGTCAATCATCACGACCGCCCATGCCCGCCCCCCAGTACCGCAACGGACCTTCACCAGCACGTCCGCAGGCTCGTGTGTCAGGCAGGCCTCCGAGATGGCCTCGCACACCACGCGATAGACGACCAGACTCAGCTCCCGCGAGAAGGCGCCCACGGGTCCACGCAGGTCGCACCAGTATCGGATGCCGGCCTCGTGCAGGGCTCGAGCCAGGACTCCCTGGCTCAAGGCCCCGGGCAGGCCACGCTCGCGCAGCACGGCGGGGCTCAGGCTGTCGGCCAGCAGGAACAGCTGTTCCTGGGCGCTCTCGGCATGCCGACGGTAACCCGCGTCATCCATCATTGGCTGCAGATAACGCAAGCGCCCGAGCATCAGCTTGAAAGCGCCGTGGATCGACTGGCTCAGCTGATCCAGCGCCTGCGCTGTGACCCGCAACTGAGCTTCGCCCAGGGCCGCGTTGCGATGCGCCAAGGCCATCGCCATACGCGAATCGAAGCGCTCCTGCTCTACCCGCTGTGTCAGTGCTGTCATGCGCCCTCCCACCAGCAACATGGTCGAGATGGCCATAGCCACCAAAGTCTCGGCCTGCATGGTGGCTGGGTCGTTGGTGGTAGGCATCAGCGTCACGATGCCCAGGCTGGCCAAGGTGCCGGCCACCGCCGCACCCTGCCAGCCATGCCGGAAGGCCATCAAGATGACCGGCAGAAACATGGCCATCTGTGCCATGGCGCGGCCCTGGGGATCGTGGTTGCCCAGCCAAACCAGGAATACGACGACTGGAAATACCCCCAGCGCGCCCTCGATCAGGAAGCGGCTTTCCAACAGCGCCGGAAACCAACGCCGCCACCGAAAATTCGCGACTGCGAAACTCTGATAGACCACCAACGCGATTGGCGCCACCGTGAGCACGCCCATGAAATTGCCCAGCACCATGCGAGCCGTCAACGCGCTGTAATGGACGACATAGCCGGGGGGGAGCGTCGCAATCCGCAACTGCACGATGGTCTCAACCGTCGCAATGATGGCGATGATCAAGGCGCACAGCATAAAGATCGGCATGTTGACCGTTTTCCGGGACGGGAACAGCCGCCAGCGCTCTCGAAACCACCACACCACGGGAGCCTCATAGGCTAGCGATGGAATCGTATTGAGCACGGCCCAGAGTGGGCCGAATTGATCTACACAGATGTAGCTGATGTAAGCCTGACAGGCGGTATCCGCGAATAAGAGCGCTGCCCAGTAGCGGTACGGCACCAGCATCAACGCCGCAAGATGAAGTCCGGCCAAGATGACCCAGTGGCGGATGGAAACCGCGTGAAACACGTACAGCACAGCCAGGTAGACACCGGCCACCAAGGCTTGCCGCAACACGGCTCCCAACCATGATCCAACGCGCATTGCGTTCCCCTGACTCGATCCTTGACCCCTGCCCCGAAGACCGGATTACGCTGCCATCATCTGCGATGGCTTGTGTCGAACCATCATCCTGCGGCGCAACCCCGAAGAAGCATAGAACCGGACTGCGGGCCATGCCAGCCCCGGCATGGGACCGAGGTTTGCCGCATCGATAATGTTCAAGCAAAAGTAATGCCAGTCTGTACCTGATAACCAAGTTCGCCACTCCCGCGCCGCAAGCTTGCAAGCCTCCGAAGGGGAGCCTAGGTGGAACGTTCCAGCCCACCGCTAGGCATACACGGAGGCAACTCCATTCTTCGTTCGCCTGACGCAATGCCGTCGCGATGGCCACTGCACGATCGCCTGCTGTCACGCCGCTGCCACCGGCGGATCACCGGCGGGCCATTTGCGTCGTCCAGACTGCCCATCTCGTCTCCCGAGGACCGTGGCCATGCCGGCGCAGTACGTTGCCCCCTCGAAGTTCGGACTCTTCCGCATAGTGCGGCATGGGCGGCGCTGGCGCAGCCTGCTGGAAGATTGCGAACTGGCGCGGCATGACGATGTGGCCGAGGCGCTGGCCTACCTGCACGCGAGCTGCCCGCGCGCGCGCCTGCCGACCGGATTGGAGCACTGGCGCTATCTGGGGGAACCGCCGGCGCAGCTGGCGCAAGCCTGTGTCAACGACGGCGACTGGCTGCTGGCCGGCTGAACCACGTCGCTCAGGCGGCCGTGGCTGGCGCCATCCCTGCATCGTGCCCCGACAGGCTGTCGAGCATGCCGCGCGCCATCTCGTGCTCCCCCGACACCACCAGGTCGGCCCCCTGCTCGCGCAGGTGCGTGACGGCTGCACCGGAACCAGCGCGCGCATAGATCGGCAACCGCGGATTCAGCTGGCGCGCCACGCGCACGATCTCGCCGGCCTCGAACGCATCCGGCGCGGTCACCAGCAAGGCCCTGGCGACCCCGAGGTTCGCGGCGGCCAGCGCCTCGTCGCGCGCGGCGTGGCCGGACACCGTGCGGATGCCCTGCGCGCGCAGCTCGTCGACGCGCTCGGCCTCCATCTCCATCACCAGCAAGGTACTCCCTTGGCGCAGCAGCTCGTCGCACAGCAGGCGTCCCACCCGACCGTACCCGACCACCACCACGTGGCCAGCCAAGTCGCCGGCCTGTTCGGGCGCCGGTTCGTCGGACGGCCCGGTCATGGCGGCCTGCGCCGCCTCGCGCGCATCCAGCCACGGCTTGGCGCGGTCGAACAGCTTGAACAGCAGCGGGTTGAGCAGGATCGACACGATCGCCGCCGCCAGCAGCACGTCCTGCGCCTCCTTCGACACCATCTGCTGGGCCACGCCCACGCCGATCAGGATGAAGGAGAACTCGCCGATCTGCGCCAGGCTCACCGCGATGGTGAGCGCGGTGCGCAGCGGCCGCCGCGACGCCAGCACGATGCCCAGCGCCGCCAGCGACTTGCCAAGCACGATGATCGCCAACGCCGCTAGCACCACCAGCGGCTCGGTGAGCACCACGCGGTAGTTGAACAGCATGCCGATGGAAACGAAGAACAGCACCGCGAACGCATCGCGCAGCGGCAAGGTTTCCTCGGCCGCGTCGTGGGCCAGCTTCGATTCGCCCATCATCATGCCGGCGAAGAACGCACCCAGCTCGAAGGACACGCCGAACAACCCGGCCACGCCGAACGCCACGCCCAGCGCGATCGCCAGCACTGCGAGACGGAACAGTTCGCGCGAGCCGCTCACCGCCACGCGCGCGAGGATCCACGGGATCAGCCGCTTGCCCACCACCAGCATCAGCGCCACGAACAACGCCACCTTGCCTATCGCCAGGCCCACGGTGCCGGCCAGCGCACCGAGCGAGACGCCCTGCCCCGCGGCCAGCGCGCCGCCCACCGCAGGCAACAGCACCAGCGCCAGCACCATCGCCAGGTCCTCGACGATCAGCCAGCCCACCGCGATGCGGCCGCGCTCGGTCTCCATCAGCCGGCGCTCCTCCATCGCGCGCAGCAGCACCACGGTGCTGGCCACCGACAATGCGAGGCCGAATACGAAGCCTTGCGCGAACGGCCAGCCCAGCGCCATGCCCAGCAGCAGGCCCAGCACGGTGGCCACCCCCATCTGCCCCAGCGCGCCCGGGATCGCGATGGATTTCACCGACAGCAGGTCCTTCAGCGAGAAGTGCAGGCCCACCCCGAACATCAGCAGCACCACGCCGACCTCGGCCAGTTCGTGTGCGATGTGGCCGTCCGCCACGTAGCCCGGAGTGAATGGCCCCACCACCACGCCGGCCAGCAGATAACCGGCCAGCGCTGGCAGCTTCAACCGGTGCGCCAGCGCGGCGAACACGAAAGCCAACACGATGCCGCTGACAAGGGTGGCGATGAGCGGTGCTTCGTGCATGGGGGAGTCCTAGGCGGGTGCAACGGTTCCTGTTGTAAGGACATCCCGCGACCGGCACAAGCGCGCCGTCGCAGCGGTTCACTCGGCTGCGTTGATCACCGCGAGGAAATCGCGCCCGTAGCGCGCGAGCTTGGCCTCGCCCACGCCGCTGACCTGGGCCAGCTCGTCCTCGTTCGCGGGCATCGCGCGCAGCATCGCCAGCAAGGTTGCGTCGTGGAATACCACGTAAGGCGGTACGCCCTGCTGGCGCGCCAGTTGAGTGCGCAGGGCGCGCAGCGCGTCCCACAGCGGCTGCTCGTAGGCCTCAACGCCGAGATTGGCGCCGGTGACCAGCTGGCTGTCGCGGCGACGGCGCGCGGAGCGCACGGGCTTTGCATCCTCGCGCAGGCGCACCTCCTGCTTGCCCAGCAGCACGTCGCGGCTGGCCGCGGTGAGCCGCAACGTGCCGTAGCCTTCCGCATCGGTGGCGAGCAGGCCCGCGGCGAGCAGCTGGCGGAACACCGAGCGCCAGCCCTTCTCGTCCATGTCGGCGCCGATACCGAAGGTGCTGAGCCGGTCGTGGCCGAGCTGGCCCATGCGCTCGTTGTCCACGCCGCGCAGGATGTCGATCACGTGGCCGGCGCCGAAACGCTGGCCGCTGCGGTATACCGCCGACAAGGCCTTCTGCGCGGGCACGGTGGCGTCCCAGGTCTTCGGTGGTTCCACGCAGTTGTCGCAATGGCCGCAGGGGCCGTGGTAGTCCTCGCCGAACGCGCCCAGCAGCAGTTCGCGGCGGCAACGCGTGGCCTCGGCGTAGGCCAGCAGCGATTCCAGCTTCTGCCGTTCGATGCGCTTGCGCTCGTCCGCGGATTCGGACTGCGCGATCATCTGGCTCATCGTCACCACGTCGGCCAGGCCGTAGATCATCCACGCCTCGGCGGGCAGGCCGTCGCGGCCGGCGCGGCCGGTCTCCTGGTAATAGCCTTCCATGCTGCGCGGCAGGTCGAGGTGCGCCACGAAGCGCACGTCGGGCTTGTCGATGCCCATGCCGAACGCGACGGTGGCCACCATCACCACGCCGTCCTCGCGCAGGAAGCGCTGCTGGTTCTTCGCGCGCATGGCCGCATCGAGGCCGGCGTGGTACGGCAAGGCTTCGATGCCGGCCTCCGCCAGCCACGCAGCGGTATCGTCCACTTTCTTGCGGCTCAGCGCGTACACGATGCCGGCCTCGCCGCGGTGGCCGTCGAGGAACTGCATCAGCTGCGTGCGCGGATTGTGCTTCAGCATCACCCGGTAGCCGATGTTCGGCCGGTCGAAACTGGAGGCGAACTGGTGCGCGTCACGCAAGGCGAGGCGCTCCACGATCTCCTCGCGCGTGCGCGGGTCGGCGGTGGCGGTGAGCGCGATGCGCGGCACGTGCGGGAAGCGCCCGTGCAGCACGGTGAGTTCACGGTACTCGGGACGGAAATCGTGCCCCCACTGCGACACGCAGTGCGCCTCGTCGATCGCGAACAGCGCCACCTCGGTCTGCTCCAGCAGGCCGAGGAAGCGCCCGGTGAGCAGGCGCTCCGGCGCCACGTAGAGCAGGTTCAGCTCGCCCGCCAGCAGTTGCCGCTCCACCTCGCGCTGCGACTGCGCGTCGAGGCTGGAGTTGAGGTAGGCCGCGGCCACACCGGCCGCACGCAACGCATCCACCTGGTCCTGCATCAGCGCGATGAGCGGCGACACCACGATGCCGGTGCCCTGCCTGAGCAGCGCGGGAATCTGGTAGCACAGCGACTTGCCGCCGCCGGTGGGCATCAGCACCAGCGCATCGCCCCCTTCCGCCACGTGCTCGACGATGGCCTGCTGCTGACCGCGGAAGCTTGGGTAACCGAAAACGCTCTGGAGGATGTCGACGGACGTGGAATGCATTCGGGGAATGCTAGCAAATGGGCTGGTTTGGCTGGTGTCAGCCCGCTCCGCGTGGGCTTGACGGGCTTGCCCTTCGGCATGCTTTACGCGCCGCCTCGATTTGGTTCATCGGCACCCGCCTGCGGGAAGAACGGTTTTGCTTGTGGGTTTTCGCGAGCGACAGGGCGGTATCAATCGCCTAACTGTCGCAAGGGACAGAGCGGTTTCGGCCACCTGCCGGCGCCCGAGTCACTTCTCTTTGCTGGCCCACGCCGCCACAGGAGCGGCGGTGAACGGCGAAGCCGGCCCGAAGGGCGGAGGGCAGGATGCCCGGAGTCAAGAGAAGGAACCCAGAGAAATGGCCTGGTTCAATCCGCCGGAATTACAAGCCGGTTGTGTCGAGGATTTGGGAGCCACTCCCGCCTACGCGATAGACGTGGCGGCCACATCGCGCCGTATCTGGGAACTGAGGGCATAAAGCCTCGCGGCGCTACGCGCCGCATTGGCTTTGCTGTCGCTTTGCTCCGGCTGTTGCTTCTGCGCGCTGGGAGCGCGCTGCTTTTCCGGGGCCCCTGGGCGGCGGTGAGGCGGGGACGAGAAGGCCGCGCAGCGGGCGTTGCCATGGAAGGCAACGCCTTTTCGCGCCGGGCAGGAGCCCGCTCGAAAAGCCCGGCCACGCCTCACGTACTTGCCGTCCATGGATGGACGGAAAGCGCCAACCGGGGTGTCGTTTTCTCTTGGCTACTTCTCTTTTGGACAAGCAAAAGAGAAGTAGCTCGGCCGCCGACAGGCGGACGAAACCGCTTTGAAACTTGCGGATGCACAAATGAGCAAACGCCCCTTCCTGCTTGCGGGAAGGGTGAGCGCACGCGTCAGACTCGCGCGAAGAAAGCGCGAAACGCCTCCACCACCCTCTCGATGCCCGCATCGTCCACGTCCAGGTGCGTCACCAGCCGCAACGTCGGCAGATAGCCGATGCTGATGCGGATGCCGGCTGTGCGCAGGTGCGTGTCCAGCGACTGCAAGCGGTCAGCCGGCACGTCGACGAAGACCATGTTGGTGTGCTGGCCGAGCAGGCTCACGCCGGCGATTTCACGCAGGCAGCCGGCGAGGTACGCCGCGCGGCGATGGTCGTCGGCCAGGCGCGCCACGTGGTGATCCAGCGCATGCAGGCCTGCGGCGGCGAGCATGCCGGCCTGGCGCCAGCCGCCACCGGCGACCTTGCGCCAGCGCCGCGCTTTCTCGATCAGTGGTGCGGAACCCACCAGCACCGAACCCACCGGTGCGCCGAGGCCTTTGGACAGGCAGATCGACACGCTGTCGAAATGCTGCGTGATGGCACGCGCCGACACTCCGCTCCCCACCGCCGCGTTGTAGAGACGCGCGCCGTCCAGGTGCAGCGCCAGCCCGCGCTCGCGGGCGAAATCGTGTGCAGCTGCGAGGTAATCCAGCGGCAGCACGCGGCCGTGCCAGGTGTTCTCCAGCGCCAGCAGGCGCGTGCGCGCGAAATGCGGATCGACCGGCTTGATCGCCGCGGCGATGCGCGCGAACGGCAGCGTGCCGTCCTCGTCCTGCACGATGGGCTGCGGCTGGATCGAGCCCAGCACCGCCGCGCCGCCGCCCTCGAATTTGTAGGTGTGCGCATCGGCGCCGACCAGGTATTCGTCGCCGCGCTCGCAATGGCTCATCAGCGCCAGCAGGTTGCTCTGCGTGCCGCTGGGCACGAACAGCGCATCCTCGAAACCGAGGTCGCCGGCCAGCCGTCGCTGCAACGCGTTGATGGCGGGGTCCTCGCCGTAAACGTCGTCGCCCACCTCGGCATCCAGCATCGCGGCGCGCATCGCCGACGTGGGTCGGGTCACGGTGTCGCTGCGCAGGTCGACCACATTCATGGCGCTCGCCTCAGGCGTGTTTGCGGAAATACAGCCACGCCGCCAGCGCCAGCAGGGTGGCGGGCAGCAGGTTGGCAAGCAGCGGCGTCATGCCGTAGACGGTGCCGAAATTCACCATCGCCTTCTGCAGGAAGTACCAGGCGATCGCCAGCAGCATGCCGATGAAGATGCGCTTGCCGAGGCCGCCGGAGCGCATCGCGCCGAACGCGAACGGCATTGCGCACAGCACCAGCACCAGCACGTTGAGTGCATACAGCGCGCGCCCCCAGAACGCCACCGCGTACACGCCGGGACTTTCGCCGTTGCGCTCCAGGTAGCTCATGCTGCGGCGCAGATCGCGCATCGACAGGTACTGCGGCTGGATCACCGACTGCGCCAGCACCTGCGGATTGAGGCTGGATTGCCACTGCTCGCTGGTCGCGGTGCTGCTGTGCGCCCCGGTAGCGTCCAGCGTGGTGCTGCGCACGTCGTGCAGGATCCACTCATGGCCATCGTGGTCGGCGGTCTTGGCCCAGTCGAAGCGGCTGAGCTGGCCGTCGGAGGTGAGCGTGAACACGCGTACGTCGGTGAGCTGCACCGCGTCGTGATCGCCCACCCGTCGCACCACGCTGCCGCGCGCGTTGATGATGCGGTCGCCGTCGCGCGCCCACAGCCCGCTGCCGGTGGCGCCGATGTTGCCGGACTTCATGCGCAGCTGCATGGTCTGCGCGAGCTGGTCGCCCCAGGGCGCGGCGGTTTCGCCGAGGATCACCACGCCCATGATCAGCACCGCGATCACACCGGTGGCCGAGGCGGCGATGCGCAGGCGCGACATGCCGGCGGCGCGCAGTGCGGTGAGCTCGCCGGTGGCGGCAAGGCCGCCCAGGCCCAGCAGACCGCCGATCAGCGCGGCGTTGCCGAACATCTCGTAGGCGCGGCGCGGGGTGGTCACCAGCACGTACACCGCCGCGTTGGTCAGCGTGAAGCCGTTCTTGCCCACGTTGCCGAGCTGGCGCAGGAACTGGGTGACCGCGTCGAAGCCGGTGAGCACCAGCCACACGCCGACCAGTGAGCCGAGCACACTGAAGGCGACCAGCCGGTCGACGCGCTTGATCGTGAATTTCATGCGCGCAGCGCCTTCTCGTTGCGCGGCTTGCGCGGCGCGTACTGCTTCCACCACAGCCAGCCGGCGAACGCCAGCATCAGCACGTGCAGCATCCACAGCGCCGTCTGGTGGTGCCAGTGGCCCTTGCCGATCTGCGCACGCCCCAGCGCCAGCAGCAGGTAGTACAGGTAGAAGCTCAGCATCGCCAGCATCAGGCGGCCGTAGCGCGGCTCGCGCGGGCTCTGCCGCGACAGCGGCAGCGCCAGCATCAGCATCACCAGGGTCAGCGCCGGCGCATTGGTGCGCCAGGCCAGTTCGGCGAGGGCAGTCGGGTTGGTGGAGCGCGCGAGATCCAGCGTGGACATGCTCTCCGCTGGATCCTCGTCGTCGTCGCTGGTCACGTTGGAGAGCGAGGTGTCGTTGCGCTGGTACTGCATGCGTCGCCAGTTGTCCGTGCCCAGCGGGATGTCGTACTGCCAGCCGTCGCGGAACGCAATGTAGCGGTTCGCGCCGTTGCTCTCCTGGTACAGCTCGCCGTTGCCGGCGGTGACCAGCTTGACGTGCACCTGGCCGTCCTTGCTGCTGCGCTGGGTGGACACGAAGCTGCGGCCCAGCCGGGTGCCGTCCTGGCTCAGCGTGTCGACGAAGATGATGCCGCCCTTGCCGGGCAGCTCGGTGAAACGGCCCGCATCGAGGCCGGCGGCGATCACCGAGCGATTCGCTGCGGCGACCATCGCGTTGCTGGTGCGCGCCGCCCACGGCCCCAGCCACAACGAAACCGCCGCGGTGAACAGCACCAGCACCACGGCGAGCACCGCCATCGGCCGCGCCAGTCCGTTCGGCCCCATGCCCGAGGACATCAGCACGTGCATCTCGCTCTCGCGGTACATCCGCCCTAGCGCCATCAGCACGCCGACCATGCTGGCCAGCGGCAGCATGTTGGTGAGGCCTTGCAGCGTGCGCAGGCCCAGCACCTGGAACATCACGCTGGCGGGAAAGCTGCCCTTGGCCACCTGTTGCAGCACGCCGGCGAACGCGGTGCCAGCCACGATCACCATCAGCACCACCACGGTGGCGGCCACGGTCTGCGCCAGCTCGCGCAGGAAATAGCGGTCGAGAATGCTCAGCATCGGATAGACTTGTCGGCTTGTATCCACGCCGATTCGGCCGGCGAACCGCCAGTCTAACGGGTTCGACCTGCCCCGCGCCTACGCAGGAACACCTAATGACCCTCCAGTTCAGCCTGACCACCGCCGCCCCCGAAACCGCCGACAGCGCCTGCGTACTGGTGGGTGTGTACGAGCAGGGCGTGCTGACCAGCGCTGCGGCGCGCGTGGACGGCGCCATCGGCGGCGCGATCAAGCACCAGGTGGAGAGTGGCGACATCAGCGGCAAGGCCGGCAGCACCACGCTGATCTATGCGCCGGCCGGCATCGCCGCGAAGCGCGTGCTGGTGGTGGGCCTGGGCACGCAGAAGGGTTTCGACGCGGCACGCTTCCAGAAGGTGGCGACCGAGGCCGCGCGCGCGCTGGGCCGGTTGCCGCTGAACGAGGCGGTGTCCTACCTCGCCGAGGTGGACGTGCCCGGCCGCGACACCGCCTGGCGCGTGCGCACCGCGGCGCTGGCCGCCGACCATGCCGCCTACCGCTACACCGCCACCTTCAAACCGCGCGAGAAGAGCGCGCAGCCGGAGCTGTCCGCGCTGGCCTTCGCTGCCGGTGACCAGGCGGAAGCCGGCCTCGCGCAGGCCCGCGGCATCGCCGAAGGCGTGCGCTTCGCACGCGAGCTGGCCAACCTGCCGCCGAACATCTGCACCCCCGCCTACATCGCCGGCCAGGCCGAAGCCTTCGCCAAGGCGCACGACCAGGTGGACTGCAAGGTGCTCGACCACATCGAGATGGAACAGCTCGGCTTCGGCTCGCTGCTCGCGGTGGGCCGCGGCTCGGCCAACAAGCCCAAGCTGATCGCGCTGCAGTACCACGGCGGCAGCGAAGGCACGGCGCCCTACGCCTTTGTCGGCAAGGGCATCACCTTCGACACCGGCGGCATCAGCCTCAAGCCCGGCCCGGGCATGGAGGAGATGAAGTTCGACATGGGTGGCGCCGCCGGCGTGCTCGGCGCCTTCGTCGCCGCAGTGAAGATGGGCCTCAAGCTCAACCTGGTCTGCGTGGTGCCCGCGGCCGAGAACATGCCCGACGGCGACAGCTACCGCCCCGGCGACGTGCTCACCAGCCTGTCCGGCCAGACCATCGAGGTGCTCAACACCGACGCCGAGGGCCGCCTGATCCTGTGCGACGCGCTGACGTACACCGCGCGCACCTTCCAGCCGCAGGCTATGGTCGACGCCGCCACGCTCACCGGCGCCTGCGTGATCGCGCTGGGCAAGCACGCCAGTGGCCTGTTCAGCAGGCACGACGACCTCGCCGCCGAACTGCTCGCCGCAGGCGAGCACACGCTGGACCGCGCGTGGCGCATGCCGCTGTGGGACGACTACCAGGTGCAGCTCGACTCCGGCTTCGCCGACGTCGCCAACATCGGCGGCAAGAGCGCCGGCGCGATCACCGCCGCCTGCTTCCTGTCGCGCTTCACCGAAGGCCAGCGCTGGGCGCACCTCGACATCGCCGGCACCGCCTGGGACGAGGGTCGCAAGGGCCTGGCCACCGGCCGCCCGGTGGCCCTGCTGGCGCAGTGGCTGCTGGATCGGGAATAAGGGGCCAGAAAGGCCCGGGACCTCGCAGCAGCACAAAGCGCAAGGAGGCTGTCGTGTCGAAATGGCGTTTCATCCTGTGCGGCGCACTGGTCGCGGCCGCCATGGCGACCATGGCGACCGACAAGACCCTGCCGGCACCGCAGCAACTGGCGCACGCCGCACAGCCGTGGCTGCCTGGCTATGAGCCCGACGACTGGAACATCACCCATGCCAGCGCTGCATCGAAACTCGCCTGCCAGCGCAGCGAGGCCTTGCCGATTCCGCAGGGCGATCCGCCACGCGCCGGCGAACTGCCTGCATTGGCCTCCTGCGACTCGCAGGCCTTGTACTACGGCGACAACGGCAAGCCCGATCCGATTCGCGCGCGCCAATGCGCCTACCTGGAGCGCGGCGGCGGCAATCACATAGGTCCCGGCGGCGACTTGGCCATCGGCGGCTCGGCTGTACTGGCGATGATCTACGCCAACGGCATGGGTGTTCCGCGCAATCTGCCGATGGCCACCAAGTTCGCCTGCGAGGCTGGTGGAGCCCCGGCGGAAATCGACGGTCGCATCGAACACCTGCAGCAGATGGCTGCGGCAACCTCGTCCAAGCGCTTCGATTTCTGCGACGACATCACCAGCGGCTACATGGGCGGCGTCTGCGCCAGCATCGCCGCCGATCAGGCCGACAGCCGGCGCTCGGACGCGCTCGGCGAGATCATCCGCGGCTACAGCACCAGCCAACGGCAGGCATACGATGCACTGCGCAAGGCTGCCGACGCCTATTTCGACGCCCATTCCGGCAATGAGGTCGACCTGAGCGGCTCAGCCCGTGGCGCCTTCGCGATCGAAGACAAGGAAACCAGCGAGCAGGCTTTCATCGGCAACCTGAAGGCGCTAGAGGCGGGCAAGCTGCCGAGCGGCGATGCGAAGCAGGCCGACGCGCGACTCAATGCCGTCTACCGCCGCGTATTGGCCAACCCCGGCCTCAAACCGCAGGATGACGGCTACGGCAGCATGGGCACGATCACGGCCAAGGGCATCCGGGCCGACCAACGATTGTGGCTGGCCTATCGCGACGCTTGGCTGCACTTTGCCGCCGTGCGCAAACCGGCGCTCCCGAGCGACACGGTGCTTGCCTGGCTCACTGCGCAGCGCACGGACGATCTGCGCAGCCTGCTACCCTCCAAGGACCCCGATTACCGCAGCGACGGCAACTGACGTCCTCCGCTGCCCCACTCCTCCTTCACGCACTCTCCGCCCATGCCACGCGCCGACTTCTACCTGATCGACAAGCCGCGCTTCCGCGAGCAGCCGCTGCTGCTGGTCTGCGAACTGGCGAAGCGGGCGTTCGCGGCGCAGCAGCCCACGCTGATCCTCACGCGCGATCATGCACAGGCCGAGGCGCTCGACGAATTGCTGTGGGCATTCGACGAGGACGCCTTCATCCCGCACCAGCTCGCCGGCGACGACGACGATGCGGATACCGCGGTGCTGATCGTGCCGCCCGGCGTGGACACGCCGGATCGCCCGCTGCTGATCAACCTGCGCGAGCACTGCCCCGACGCCCACTGCGAGCGCGTGCTGGAAGTGGTGGCCGCCGATCCGGCCGAGCGCGACGGCTCGCGCGAGCGCTGGCGCGAGTACCAGCGCCGCGGCTTCGGGATCGCCAAGCACGACATGTGAGCTTGTGCGCCGGGGCGCTCACCCGATCGCGGTCGCCGCGTGCGCATCCGCCCTGTGCAACACGCGCGCCAGCATCGCCGCCAGCTCGTCGCCGCTGAGCGGCTTGCGCAGGAAGCCGTCCATGCCGGCCTCGCGGGCACGCGCCTCGTCCGC
>DATEKS010000073.1:0-11996 GCA_035277325.1 Rhodanobacter sp. | reverse complement strand
GTGGCCGCCGTGCCATGAGCACGGCGCGCCAGCGGACAGCGCCGGACGCGCCACTGCCGCCACCCGTGCATCGCGTGGCCCTGGTCACCGGTGCGAACCGCGGGCTGGGCTTCGAGGTGGCGCGCCAACTCGCCGCGCGCGGCTGCAGCGTGCTGCTGGGCACACGCGACCTCGCGAAGGGCCGGCAGGCGGCGAAGCAGATCGACGGCGACGCCGTCGCGGTGCCGCTCGACGTGACCGATGCGCAGCAGATCGCCGAACTCGCCGACTGGATCAGACGCGAGTACGGTCGTCTCGACGTGCTGGTGAACAACGCCGGCGGCCACGCCGACCGCGAGGCGCGCGCCGAGACCACTGCGCCCGACGACATCCGCGCGGCGCTGGAGACGAACCTGCTCGGCGCCTGGCAACTCTGCAGCGCACTGCTGCCGCTGATGCGGCGGCACCGCTACGGCCGCATCGTCAACGTCACCAGCGGCTGCGCCGCCAGCATGGCACCCGATGCCATCGGCTACCCGGCCTATCGCGTGTCCAAGGCCGCGCTCAACGCCTACACCCGCGCGCTCGCCGCCGAGCTGGCCGGCAGCGGCATCCTGGTCAACGCGGTCTGCCCCGGCTGGGTCGCCACCGGACTGGGCGGCCCCGGCGGCGGCCCGGTGGAACGCGGCGCCGCCGGCATCGTGGCCGCCGCCTGCCTGCCCGAACCCGGCGTCAACGGCGCGCTGCTGCGCGATGGCCAGCGCATCGCCTGGTGACGCGCGTCATTCCCCGCGAAGGAACCGATTCTATGTCGCAACTCGACCGCGTCAATCGCCGGGTGCTGCTCGCTCGCCGTCCGCACGGCCTGCCCCAGCCGCAGGACTTCCGTCTCGACGAAGCGCCCGTGCCCGAGCCACAGGACGGTCAGGTGCTGCTGCGCACGCTGTACCTCTCGCTCGACCCCTACATGCGGAATCTCATGAACGCCGAGGGCGCCAGCTACGCGCCCGCGGTGGCGGTGGGTGCTCCGATGGTGGGCGGCACGGTGAGCCGCGTGGTGGCTTCGCGCCATCCGGATTTCCACGTTGGCGATCTGGTGCTGGGCAACGCGGGCTGGCAGGACTATGCGCTGTCCGATGGCAGCGACCTCGGCCCGCTGGGCAACATGGCGCAGCCCTCACTGGCCTTGAGTGCGCTGGGCATGACCGCGTTCACTGCCTGGGTCGGCCTGCTCGACATCGGCCAACCGCAGCCCGGCGAAACCGTGGTGGTCGGTGCCGCCACCGGCGCGGTGGGCGCGGTGGTGGGCCAACTGGCGAAACTGAAGGGTGCACGCGTGGTCGGCATCGCCGGCGGCGCGGACAAGTGCCGCCTCGCTGTGGATGAGCTCGGCTACGACGCCTGCCTCGACCGCCACGCGCCACAACTGGCCGAACGCCTCGCCGCGGCCTGCCCGCACGGCGTCGACGTGTATTTCGAAAGCGTGGGCGGTGCCGTACTGGACGCCGTGCTGCCCTTGCTCAACAACCATGCCCGCGTGCCGGTATGCGGCGTCATAGCGCACTACAACGACGCGACACCGGCCGGCCCCGACCATCGCCCAGCCCTGCTCTCCACCGTGCTGCAGCGGCGCATCCGCATGCAGGGCTTCGTGATACTCGATCACTACACCACCCGCTACGCCGACTTCCGCCGCGAGATGGGCGAATGGCTCGCCAATGGCCGGGTGAAGGCGCGCGAGGACGTGGTGGACGGCCTGGAACACGCGCCCGAGGCCTTCATCGGCCTGCTGCAGGGGCGCAACACGGGCAAGCTGGTGGTGCGCGTGGCCGAAGCGTAAGTGCCTACTTGCCGAGCCCGGTATGCGCCGAATACAGCGCGCGCCAGCGGCCGTCGACGTAGACGAACACATCCGAGGAATACAGCTTGCCCTTCGTCGCGGGCGCGCTGCTGACGAAGCTGAGGATCGCGGTGTCGCCCTGCAGCGTCACCTGCTGTTCCACCGGATGCGCCGCCTGCCACGCGGCCACCTGCTGCTTCGTCTTGTCCGAACCGCGGTTCTTCGCGGCATGCGCCAGGATGGCGGCCTTGGTCGCGAACGTGCCCGCCACGCCCACCGAGCGGTAGTCCGGCAGCAGCATGCCGTCCAGCCAGGCGGCATCGCCGTTCTCCTCGGCCTCCAGCCAGTGCTGGTCGACGGCCTTCACTGCGGCGGCGCTGCGCGCGGTTTCGTCCGCGGCGGAAGGGCTGCCCTGCGGCGCGGCCACGGCCTGCGCACCGATCACGGCGCCCAGCCCCAGACCGATGCACGCGAGACGCACTCGGGCATGGCGGTAAGTGCGGTAAGGCATGTTGTCGTCCCGTTGATGCGGCGACAGTGCCGCGCGAACAGCCTGCGCGGCGCCCGCACCACGCGCTGCGGTTGCGGGGTGAGCGAAGGCCTGGCCGTGACGAACGGTCGCCGCGCGCGTGCCGGCGGCGAGCAGCAGCCACCCATCCGGCTGCGCGTGCCGCTGGTCACGGCGAACGCCCCGGCCGTCACGCCTCGCGCGACAGCCGTGGACGCCTGATCCAGCCTGCCTCGACAGCTGCCTCCACGCACGGGCGCAGCACCGACGAGGAGGGAGTGATGGCGATGCGCCTGTCGACAGCGTTCGCGGCATGGATGAGTCTTGCACCCGTCGCGGCCATGACCGGCCAGGCGCCGACTGCGCCCACGATCTTCGCGCCGGACGCGATACCCGCCGGCGCCGACGATGGCGCGGTCGCGTTCACGCCGGACGGTGCCACGGTCTATTTCATGCGCGCCACCGGCGACGGCTCGACGCTGATGGAGTCGCATCGCCGCGACAGCCGCTGGTCACCGCCGACAGTGGCGCCGTTCTCCGGGCGCTGGCACGACCTCGACCCGGCGATGGCGCCGGACGGTTCGTTCCTGCTGTTCGCCTCCAATCGCCCGGCCACGCCGGGTGGCCCGCCGCTCGACGCGGTGCACGCCGGCAAGCGCCATGCCGGTCAGGGCATGAACCTGTGGCGGGTGGACCGGCAGGGCGACCACTGGAGCGCGCCGGTGCGCCTGCCCGATGCCGTCAACCGCTGCTCGCTGATCGCCTCGCCGAGCATCGCCGCCGACGGCAGCCTCTACTTCATCGGTTGCGCGGGGCCGCGCGGCGACTTCGCGCTGCTGCGTTCGCCGTATCGCAACGGCCATTACGCGGCGCCCCGCGTGGTGGCGCTGGGCGCTGCAGACGCCACGATCCGCGATCCCGCCATCGCACCCGACGGCTCGTTCATCGTGGTCAGCATCAGGCGCGCCGCACAGCAGCCCTACCGCCTCGCCATCGCGTTCCGCACAACGGACGGCTGGAGCGCGCCGCAGGATCTCGGCGACGCGGCCAACGGCGGCAAGGAGAACATGGGCGCCCAGCTCGGCCCGGACCGCCGCACGCTGTACTTCTACAGCGACCGCCGCGCCACCGGCGCGCAGGCGACCGCGGCGTGGAACAACGGCCACGACCACATCTGGCAACTGTCGCTGGCGCCGTGGCTGGACGCACACGGCGAACGCCGTCGTTGATGCCCTGGCCACCCTTCCTTTCTCCCACAAGGAGCTGTTCATGCGTTGCCAACAACTGCTTCCGATCCTCGCTCTGGCTCTGGGCGTCGCCGTCTCCGCGCCGCCGGCAGCCGCGGACACCGCGACACCTCTGGCTGAAGGGCCGTGGACGGCGGCACACGACGCCTCGCCCGCCTTCGCGCCTGACGGCGGCACGGTGGTGTTCACCCGCGGCAGCGGCACGGCGCGCCGCCTCTACGTCGCCAAGCGCCGCGACGGCACGTGGTCGGCGCCAGTGCAAGCGCCATTCTCGGATCGGTGGATGGACTTCGAGCCAGCGATGGCGCCGGACGGCTCCTATCTGGTGTTCGTCTCCAACCGGCCAGCAAACGGCGCCGGCAAACCGCTGGATGGCAACTGGGGCGGCAAGGCGTATCCCGGCCGTGGCGGCAACCTGTGGCGGGTGGATCGTGCCGGCGACGGCTGGGGCACGCCACGGCGCCTGCCCGATGTCGTGAACGCCGGCACATCGATCTTTTCGCCGGCGGTGGCGGCGGATGGCAGCCTCAGCTTCGTGCGCGTGGACCCGGCCAACGGTACGTTCCGGCTCTACCGCAGCCGCCTGGTCCAGGGTCTCTACCAGGCGGCGCAAGCGCTCGCACTGGGCAGCGGCGACGCGAACTCCGACTACGATCCCGCGGTGGCACCGGATGGTTCCTTCCTCGTCTTCAGCTCGGACCGCCCGCCGGCGCCCTCCAACGGCGGCGACCTGTTCATCACCTTCGCGACGCGCGAAGCCTGGAGCGCGCCGGTCGACCTCGGCGTCGCCGGAGACGAAGCACGCCTGGGTCCGGACCGCACGACGCTGTACTTCAGTGCCGCCGACCATCGCATCCATCGCCTCGCGCTCGCTCCCTGGCTGGCGCGGCACGCAGCGGTGAAGCCATGATCCGCCTGCGATCGCCCCGCGTGCGGCGCGGAACATCCATCGCCTTCGCCATGCTGATGGGCGCCGCCGGCTTGCTCGCCAGCACCGCACCGGCGCATGCCAACACGGCACCGGCGCTGACACCACTGGCCTGGTTCGCCGGGCACTGGCACTGCGAGGGCCGGTTCGCGAACGGCAAGCCCGTCCGCTCGAGCGAGATCTTCACCGTCGAACTCGGCGGCCAATGGCTGCGCATGCGGCACGCGGACGATCCGCCGAACCGCTACCTGGCCGACTCGTGGTGGGGCTACGACAAGGCCGCGAAGCATTTCACCGCGACGGTGTTCGACAATTTCGGCGGCGACCGGCGCTACACCTCGCCCGGCTGGGCGGGCGACACGCTGACGCTGGAGAACGTCGCGACAAGCGGTTATCTCGACCGCTTCGCGTTCCAGCGCCACGGCGATGACAGCTACCGCGTGACCTACACCTACCGGAACCGCGACGGCGCGTGGCAGCTGGGCGACGAACAGTCGTGCACGCGCGACACGCGGATGCCGCGATCCTAGGCGCGGCACCGGCAATGCCTTCAGGCACTGTCGCCGACGGCCGCCGCCGCGCACACTGGCCCATCATCGGGTGGTACGCCAGTGAGGATCGCGTGTTCGACCGCAGCGCAGTGCAGCGACTGAAGACCTGGGGGCTGATCTTCGGCTTCTGGACGCTGCTGGCGCTGTCCTATGCACTCAGCGGCGTGCTGTCCTCGATCAGCGAGGGCGACCCACCGAACTGGCTGCGCAACCTGGCCTGGAACCTCGGCAACTTCTGGCTGTGGATGGCGCTGGTGCCGCTGCTGGGCTGGCTGGGGCGGCGGACCGCGGGGCGCGGCTGGCGGCGCTTCTGCGCGGTGCACGTACCGGCCTCGCTGGCGGTGGGGCTGGCGCAGATGATGGTGCACCTGGTGGTGTTCTGGTACCTGTGCGGCCCCGGGCGCATGCCGGTGCACACGCTGGGCCAGTACCTGCACATGGAATTCGCCTACAGCTTCCACCTGGCGGTGCTCACCTACTGGATCGTGCTGGCGGCGCTGCGCGGACTGGAATCGCGCCGCCGGCTGCGCGACGAACGGCTGCGCAGCGCCCTGCTGGAATCGCAGCTGGCGCAGGCGCAGCTGCAAGCCTTGCGCATGCAGCTGCAACCGCATTTCCTGTTCAACACGCTCAACGCGATCTCCGCGCTGGCGCTGGCCGATCCGCTGCAGGCGCGGCTGATGATCGCTCGGCTCAGCGACTTCCTGCGCCTCACCCTGGAAGAGCGCCACGCGCCGCAGGTACCGCTGGCGCGCGAGCTGGAATTCCTGCGCTGCTACCTCGACATCCAGCAGGTGCGTTTCCAGGACCGGCTAAGCACGCGGCTGGACGTGGCCGACGATGCGCTCCGCGCCGCCGTGCCGAACCTGATCCTGCAGCCGTTGGTGGAGAACGCGCTGCGTCACGGCCTGCTGGCCAAGGCCGAGCCCGGCAGCCTGCAGGTGATCGGCCATCGCGACGGCGACGAGCTGGTGCTGCGCGTGGACGACGACGGCCTGGGCCTGCCACCCGACGGCGCCAGCGAAGGCATCGGCCTCACCAACACCCGCACGCGGCTGGCGATGCTGTTCGGCGGCGACGCGCGGCTGGAACTGCAGCGCCGCGACGGCGGCGGCACGCGGGTGGAATTGCGCCTGCCATTCCGCGAGCTGGCCACATGAACGCCGCGACTATCCGCGCGCTGCTGGTGGACGACGAGGTGCTGGCGCGACTCGCGCTGCGCCAGGCGCTGGCCGCGCATCCCGACGTGGAGATCGTGGGCGAATGCGGCAACGCCGCCGAGGCACGGCAGGCGATGGCCGCGCTGACACCCGACCTGCTGTTCCTCGACATCCGCATGCCCGGCATCGACGGCTTCAAGCTGCTGCACCAGCTGCAGCCGCAGGCGCTGCCGATGGTGGTGTTCGCCACCGCCTACGGCCAGCACGCGCTGCGCGCCTTCGACGCCAGCGCGATCGATTACCTCATGAAACCGATTGACCAGGCGCGCTTCGACCAGGCGATGGAGCGCGTGCGCCGGCACTGGCAGGGCCTGCAGGCGCCCGCGGTGGCGACGGCGCATGCCGCCCACCTGCAGCGCATCAGCGTGCGCGTGGGCGAGCACATCCGGGTGATCGCAACGGAGCGGATCGACTGGATCCGCGCCGACGGCAACTACGTGCAGATCCACGCCGACGGCGCGCAGTACCTGCACCGCGAGACGCTGAGCCACCTGCTGGCCACGCTTGATCCTGCGCGCTTCCTGCGCATCCACCGCGGCGTGATCGTCAACGTGGAGCGCATCCGCGAGGTGCACCCGCTGTTCAACGGCAACGCCGAGATCGTGCTGCGCGACGGCACCCGGCTGGATCTCAGCCGGCGCTTCCGCGCCGGTGCCCGCGCAGTGCTGGGGTTGCCCTGACCGCTCGCCACCCACGGACGACCGCTGGTCACGAGCCGCTTCCGCTCGTCACGAAACGGCGGTGGCACGACGCGGCCATGGCGCAAATTCCACGGCATCGTCATCCTGCCGAGGAATCCGCATGCTCCATCGCCTGCTTGCCCTGCTCGCCGGTGCTCTCGCCCTGATCGGCGCGTTCGCCGCCGTCGGCCTCCGCGCCGCCGAAGCGGTTTCCCCGCAGCCGGAGATCTTCGCGCCCGGCACGATCTCCGGACCCGCCGGCGTGGATTGCCTCACCTTCGCACCGGACGGCAACACCGTCTATTTCGACCAGCAGGCGGGCTGGAACGGTTTCATCATGGAATCGCACCGGGTCGGCGATACGTGGTCGGCGCCGCGGATCGCGCCGTTCTCCGGCCAGTGGCAGGACCACGATCCCGCGATGGCACCGGACGGCTCGTTCCTGGTCTACACCTCCAACCGCGCCACAGCGACCGGCGGGCCGGCGCTGCATGGCGGCCAGCTGTGGCGGGTCGATCGCCACGGCGACGGCTGGGGCGCGCCGGTGCGCCTGCCCGACACGGTGAACGTGGGCACCAGCGTCTATGCGCCCAGCGTGGCGGCGAATGGCGACGTGTACTACCAGCGCCGCGACGACGCCACGCATGAGTTCCACCTCTACCGCAGCGCCTGGCGCGACGGCCACTACCAGGCGCCGCAGCGGCTGGCGCTGGGCGACCCGTCCGCGCACGAGCTCGACCCGGCAGTCGCGCCGGATCAGTCCTTCATCGTGTTCGACGCGAACTACGCCGGCAAGGACCGCCCGGATCGGCTGTACATCGCCTTCCGCGACGGCGAGCGCTGGGGCACGCCGATCGACCTCGGCGATGTGGTGAACCGCTACGAACCCTGGGGTTCGCACCTGGGTCCGGACGGCCGCAGCCTGTACTTCACCAGCAACTACACGGCCAGGGTGGGCTACCCGCGCTCGCCCGCGCAGGCGCAGGCCGACCTGGCGCGCATGCGTGCGTGGGACAACGGCAACAACCACATCTGGCGTCTGTCGCTGGCGCCGTGGCTGGCGGCGCACCACGCCGCGTGATCACGTCGCGGCAATCCGTTTCCCCATCAGGAGCAAGCATGTCCCCACTTCGCTTCGTCCTCGCCGCCTGCGTCATCGTCTCGTTCGCCGCACACGCGCAAGCGCATGGCGAGCTGGTCAGCCCCGGCACGGTCTCCACCGGCCTGCAGGAAACCTCGGCCACGCTGACACCGGACGGCGACACGCTGTACTTCATGCGCTCCGACTTCGCCGAGCGCGACGACACCATCCTGGTCTCGCACCGCGCGGACGGCCACTGGGGCGCACCACAGGTGGCCGCATTCTCCGGGCAATGGCACGACTCCGAACCCAGCTTGTCACCGGACGGGCGGCGGCTGTACTTCGTCTCCAACCGCCCCGTGCAGCCGGGCGGCGCGCCGCTGACGACGGAAATGGGCAGCCATCGCTTCGCCGGCACCAACCTCTGGTACGTGGAGCGCCGGTCCGACGGCCGCTGGGGCGATCCCGTGCACGTGGACGGCGCGCTCAACGACGGTGCGATGATCTACAACCCGTCGGTGGCGGCCAACGGCGACGTCTACTTCTCCGCGCATCGCCCGGACTCGGGCGCCGCCTACCAGATCTACGTGGCGCATCGCACCGCGCAGGGCTACGCGACCCCGCAGCGCGTGGACCTGGGCGACATCGCGCGCAACCGCATGGACCCGGCGATCGACCCGCGGCAGCGTTTCCTGATCTACGCCGGCAACGAGGGCGACTCGCTGGGCAGCGCCGACCTCTACATCGCGTTCCGCCAGCCGGACGGCAGCTGGGGCAAGCCGCTGCACCTGCCTGGCGCGGTCAACAGCCCGGCACTGGAGAATGCGCCCTCGCTGGGGCCGCATTTCGGCGAACTGTACGTCTCCAGCAACCGCCGCGACGAAGTGTCATTCCCCAAGCCGCGTGACGACGACGCCTCGCTGCAGCGGCGGCTGCAGCAGCCACTGAACGGCTCGCGCAACATCTGGCGCTTCGACATCGCCGACGTGCTGCGCGCGCACGGCGTCACGCCCTGACCCGGAGGCCGCATGATTGCCAGCCGCCTGTGGTCGACCCTGCTGATCGGTCTGTCGTTGTCCGGCGTTGTCGCCGCCGCGGCTCCCGCCACGGCGCCCGCACTGACTCCCGACTTTCGCACCGGCGCGAGCTTCGGCAACGTGTTCTCGCGCACCATCGCGATCCGCGCGCCCGGTTTCGACGAGGCGGTGCGCCGCGTCAGCGGCACCGCGACCTACCGCGTGACCGATGCCGCACTCGCGCCGCCACGCCTGCACATCGACTACCGCTACGACGGCCGGCCCGCCGGCAGCGGCGCGGTGGAACTCCCCGACGGTGGCGCCACCAACTGCTACGACGGCAAGTGCGCGCCCAACACCGACGCCAGCGGACTGGCCTACAACCCGCGCCTGTGGGGCCCGCCGCCGGCCACGCTCAAGCTCGGTCAGCACTGGACGGTGGACATCGCGGGGCCGTGGGAACTCGGCCCGGCCGGTCGGCAGACGGTGACCGTGGTGGCGCTGGACCCGGCCAGCCACACCGTCACGCTGGAACGCGAAGGCAGCGGCGACGGCGCGTGGCTGGACGAGAAACCGCAGCTCACGCTGACCCGCGACGGCCAGCCCCGCGAGCTGGCGCGACAGGCCGGCCGCACGCATTGGCACGGCTACACCACGTTCCGCGATGGCATCGTGCTCAGCGACGAACTGGTCAGCACGCGACAGGTAACGCTGACTTCCGCCCGCTATGGCCACATCAAGGCCACCGAGCGCCAGTACATCCTGCTCAACGCGATGCCGACGGAGGACGCACGATGAAGCACACCATGACCCGCTGCTGCCTCGCCGCCAGCTTGCTGCTCGCCACGGCAGGAATACAGGCCGCCACGACGGCCGCCGTACCGCAGCCCGTCACGCTGGGCGGCATCCTCCATCCCGACAGCGACGACACGCTCGCCTTTACGCCCGACGGCAACACGGTGTTCTTCGACCGCAGCGCGGGCAGGCACAAGACCATCATGGTCGCCCACCGGACCGGCGGGCACTGGTCGCAGCCCGAGGTCGCGGGCTTTTCCGGACGCTGGTTCGACCAGGACCCGGTGATGGCGCCCGACGGCAGCTACCTGCTGTTCGGTTCCGACCGCCCCGTGCAGCCGGGTGGCCAGCCGCTGACGCAGGACTATTTCGGCGCCGGCGCGCGACCGGGCTCCAACATCTGGCGCGTCGATCGCCACGGCAATGGCTGGGGCAAGCCGGTGTGGCTGGGCCCGGTCGTCAACAGCGACGTGTTCGTCGTCTTCGCCAGCATCGCCACCGACAACACGCTGTACTTCATCCGCTTCGACCGCACGGCGAAGCTGATGCACACCTGGCGCTCCGCCTGGCGCGACGGCAAGTATCTGCCGCCAGTACGCGCGGGCCTGGGCGACCCGGCCGTCGCCACCCACGACCCCGCCGTGGCGCCGGACCAGTCCTTCATCGTGTTCGACTACGGCAAGACCAAGGGCGGCCTGGGCCGCTTGTGCATCGCCTTCCGCGAAGGCGACCACTGGGGCAAACCCATCGACCTCGGTGCGGTCGCGAACAGGGACATTCCCTGGGGCTCGCACATCGCGCCGGACGGTCACCACGTCTACTTCACCGGGCAGACCGGCCTGTGGCAGCTCGACCTGCAGCCTTGGCTGCGCCAGCACGCGGCGGGCACGGCAACGGCCTCGATGTGATGCTGCCCGCTAGCGCTGCACCATGCGCCCGAACCACGCCCAGCCGCGCACGTGCTCGGCGATCAGCTTCGCGCTGGTGAGCATGGGCACCGCGAGCAGCGCACCGGGGATGCCCCACAGCCAGCCCCAGACCAGCAGCCAGACCAGGATCGCGATCGGCGACAGGCGCATGCGCCGGCCCAGGATCAGCGGCGTCACCAGGTTGCCCTCGAACACGGTGAGCCCGGCGAAGCAAAGCGCGGGCAGCAGCGCGTGGCCGAGCTCGTCGAAATGCGCCAGGCCCACCAGCAGCAGCACGCTGGTGGTGAAGATCGCGCCCACGTAGGGAATGAAGTTCGCGAACATCGCCACCGCACCCCACAGCAACGGATCGGGCATGCGCAGCTGCCACAGGATGCCCGCGGTGAGCGCGCCCAGCGCGAAGTTGATCAGCAGGGTGGTGAGGATGTAGCGCGACACCTCGTGCTGGATGCCGCGCACCACCGAAACCGCCTGGCGCTTGTAGCGGAAGTCCGGGCCGATCTCCACCAGCCGGCGCAGCAGCAGGTCGCCGTAGACCAGGAAGAAAAACACCAGCAGCACCACGGTGAGGATCGCCGCCAGCACCTTCGGCGCCGCCGACACCACGTCCCAGGCGCTCACCGCCACGTCGGCCGGCTGCGGGCGTACGCGCACCTGGCGGCCGTTGACCAGGGTCTGGGTGGCGCGGCTGGCCGCTTCCAGCGGCTGGGTGATGTGTTCGAGCTTTGGCACGAAGCGGCGGATCGTGGTCGGCGCCTCGTGGATCCAGTCCAGCGCCGGCGGCGTCAGCAGGCCGATGCCGGTGCCGATGCCGCCGATCAGCGCCAGCATCAGCACGCTGGCGCCCAGCCAGCGCGGCACGCGCCAGCGGGCGGCGCCGGCGACGATCGGATTCAGCGCCAGGCCGATGAAGGCCGCCAGCACCAGCGGAATCAGCAGCGCCTTGCACAGCGTCACGGTGTACAGCAGCGCCAGCAGCAGCAGCGCGTTGAGCAGCACGCGGATGCCGCTCAAATGGCGGCGCATGCCGCGCGCGCTGCGCCGCGCGAAGCGGCCGCGCGACGGGGTCAATGCGCGCAGCGGCGCCACTGGCGGCACGGGCTTGCCCGCCTCGCCGGCGCCGGGCAACGGCAGCGGGTCGTTCATGCGGAGGCGTCGTCGAAGACGCCGGCACCCAGCTCGGCGAGCAGGCGCACGCCTTGCGCCACCGCTTCGGCGAAGC
>DATEKS010000072.1:0-3238 GCA_035277325.1 Rhodanobacter sp. | reverse complement strand
TGGTGACGGTGTAGCCCGCCAGCGCCAGCGCGCGGGCGAAACGGCGCGCGTGCTCCAGGCCTGCCGGGCTGGCGCCGCGCGCACCCACGATGGCCACCTGCGGATGCAGCAACAGGCCGGCGTCGCCGGCCACGAACAGCGCGGCGGGTGGCTGCGGGATGGTTTCCAACAGCGGCGGGAAGTCCGCCTCGGTGCAGCGCAGGAGGCGGTGGCCGGGCTCGGCCAGCCACGCGAGATCGGCGGCGAGGCGTGCCTCGTCAGGTGCGTCCAGCCAGGCGGCGGCGCCCTCGTCCAATCGGGCAGCCTGCCGGCGCAACCATGCCAGCGCGGCGTCGATGCGGCCCTCGGCCGCGGCCAGGGCCTCGAGCAGGCTGCCCGGCCCCAGTCCCGGCGTGCGCAGGGCGATCAGCCAGGCGTGCAGTTCGTGCGTCTCGTCCATGCCAGCAGTGTACGAACGAATACGGCGCGGGGTGAGCCGCGCCGTCGTGTCGGTTGATGCCTACGCTGACCTTATTCCGGCAACCGCAGCCTGTCGCCCTTCTTCACCGGACGCAGGCCGTCCATCACCAGGCCATAGCTGACGTTGTCGAAGGTGCGGAACACCATCACGTGGCCGATGTACTCCTCCGGCAGGGTCACCCGCTTGCCCACGCCGCGGTTCCAGCTGTTGCTGGCCACGTCGTCGTGGATGGTCTCGCCGGGCTGCCAGATCGCGAAGGTGGTGCCGTTGTCCACGCCGTCCTTCGCGCCCACCGACAGCGCCACCACCTGGTGCGGACCCACCGCGTCCATCGCGTCGGTGAACGCGATCACGCGGCCGTCCTTAGGCAGGTCCTTCGGCGCATGCGGGTAGAAGTACGGGTCGTAGGGGTTGTCGTCCACCGGCATGATGCGGTCGCCGCTGCGGATCTCCTGGGTGGATTCGAGCACCAGCAGGGTGGACGGGTCGCCCGTGCGCAGCGTCTCGGCGGTGCCGATCACCTTCACCTCGACGCCCATGTCGCGGCCGCGGCGGTAGTGGCCGGAGCCGTTGTCGAAATCCTCTTCCCACGGCGACTTCACCATCGCCGCGTTCGCGTACAGCTCGTCGCCGAACACCGCGTTGCCGCCGGAACCGTCGTCGAAACCGCGGAACACGTGCTCGGGCCGCACGATCGCCCAGCGCTGGCCGGGCTGGCTGTCGAGGCCGCGCACGTAGATGTTCTGGCCCGAGGTGACGCGCAGCTGGTCCTCTTCCACGCCCACCACGTAGGGCGCCTTGCTGACCACGCTGGAATCCATCACGCGCAGGTCCTTCAGGAAGGTCTTCAGCGCGTCCAGCGGGATCGCCGGCACCGCCTCGCCCTCGCGATGCACGCTGGGCTCCAGCTTCAGCGCCGGACCGTTGATGAAGGACAGGTTGAGCACGTCGCCCGGGTAGATCAGGTGCGGGTTGCGCACCTGCGGGTTGGCCTGCCAGATCTCCGGCCACAGCCACGGCTTGACCAGGAATTTCGCCGAGATTCCCCACAGCGTGTCGCCGCGGCGCACCGTGTACGAATCGGGATGGTTGCTGCGCAGCTGCGCGGCGCCGGCGGCACACACCGCTGCCGCGACCATGGTGCCGGCCAGCACCGTGAAGGCTTTCTTGAACATTGGTGGGAATCCCCCTCCCCGCGGTGAAGGCGAGTGTAACCGAAGCATTAAGCGGCGCAATCGGCAGCGGTTCGCAGAATCCGCGGCCGACGCCGGCGGCATCGCCATCGGCTCCCCCGCACCGGTGGCGTACTACAATGTCGGCATGTCCCTGCTCACCATCCTCGAATTCCCCGATCCCCGCCTGCGCACCAAGGCCGCGCCGGTCACCGTGTTCGACGCCCGGTTGAAGCAGTTCGTCGCCGACATGCTCGAGACCATGTACGCCGCCAACGGCGTGGGCCTCGCCGCCACCCAGGTCAACGTGCACCAGCAGGTGCTGGTGATCGACATGAGCGATGAGCGCAACCAGCCGCTGGTGCTGATCAACGCCGAGATCGTGGAAAAGGACGGCGCCCAGGTGTACCAGGAGGGCTGCCTGTCCTTCCCCGGCGTCTACGCCGACGTCACCCGCGCGCTGAAGGTGAAGGTGAAGGCGCAGGACACCGACGGCAAGGCATTCGTCTACGAGGCCGAAGGCCCGCTGGCCGTGGCCGTGCAGCACGAGCTGGACCACCTCGCCGGCAAGGTGTTCGTGGACTACCTCTCGCCCCTGAAGCGCTCGCTGCTGCTCAAGCGTCTGGAGAAGCAGCGCAAGCAGGCGGCCAGCGCTTGAGCCTGCGCGTCGTCTTCGCCGGCACCCCGGAATTCTCCGTCCCCTGCCTCGAAGCCTGCCGCGCCAGCGGCGCCGAAGTGGTCGCCGTCTACACCCAGCCCGACCGCCCCGCCGGCCGCGGCCGCAGGCTCGCCCCCAGCCCAGTGAAGCAGGCCGCGCTGGCCGCGGGCATCGCGGTGGAGCAGCCCGAATCGCTGAAAGGCACCGCGGCGCAGGCCACGCTGGCCGCCTATCGGCCCGATCTGATGGTGGTGGTGGCCTACGGCCTGATCCTGCCACGCAAGGTCTTGGCGATCCCGCGCCTGGGCTGCTGGAACGTGCACGCCAGCCTGCTGCCGCGCTGGCGCGGCGCCGCGCCGATCCAGCGCGCCATCCTCGCCGGCGACGCCGAGACCGGCGTCGACCTGATGCAGATGGAGGCCGGGCTGGACACCGGGCCGGTGCTGCTGGAGAAACGCACGCCGATCAGCCGTGAGGACACTGGCGGCAGCCTGCACGACCGTCTAGCCGCGCTGGGCGCCGAGGCGCTGGCCGAAGGCCTCGCGTGCGTGCTGTCCGGCGGGACGCTGGCCGCCACACCTCAGGCGGCTGAAGGCGTCACCTATGCGCACAAGCTGGACAAGGCCGAAGCGCGCCTCGACTTCAGCCGACCCGCCATCGAACTGGAACGCCAGGTGCGCGCCTTCGATCCATGGCCCGGCAGCGATGCCGAGATCGCCGGTGAGGCGTTGCGCATCTGGGCCGCCCGCGCGCTCGATGTCGCGCATGATGCGACGCCGGGCAGCGTGCTCGGCGCCGGCCGCGAAGGCATCGACATCGCCTGCGGCGCAGGCGCGCTGCGCATCACCGCCGTGCAACGCGCAGGCGGCAAGCGCATCGGCGCCGCCGACTACCTCAATGCGCGGCCCGAACTGCGCTCCCTCTCCCCGGCGGGGTGAGGGGCTGGCA
>DATEKS010000071.1:0-31373 GCA_035277325.1 Rhodanobacter sp. | reverse complement strand
ACCTGCCGCAGATCACCCAGCTGCTCGGCCAGCTGGCCGGCAGCGCGTTGCCGGTGCGGCTGGAAGTGGGCTCCAGCGCACCGCGCACCGCCGCCAAGCCCGCCGCGGCGCCGCGCGCCGGCACGGTGGCCGAACCGCCGGCTGCCACGGCTGCGCCGGCCTTCAGCCACAATCTCGACCCGCACTACACCTTCGAGACCTTCGTCGAGGGCAAGTCCAACCAGCTGGGCAAGGCCGCCGCGATGCAGGTGGCGCAGAACCCGGGCCGTGCCTACAACCCATTGCTGCTGTACGGCGGCACGGGCCTCGGCAAGACCCATCTGATGCATGCCGCCGGCAACCTGATGCGGCAGAACAATCCGTCCTGCAAGGTGCTGTACCTGCGCTCGGAGCAGTTCGTGGGCGCGATGATCGAGGCGCTGCGCACCAAGAGCATGGACCAGTTCAAGCAGCGCTTCCGCTCGGTGGACGCGCTGCTGATCGACGACATCCAGTTTTTTGCCGGCAAGGACACCACGCAGGAGGAGTTCTTCCACACCTTCAACGCGCTGTTCGAGTCCAAGCAGCAGATCATCCTCACCTGCGACCGCTACCCCAAGGAAGTGGACAAGCTGGAGCCGCGGCTGAAATCGCGGCTGGGCTGGGGCCTTTCCGTGGCGATCGAGCCGCCGGATTTCGAGACGCGCGCGGCGATCCTGCTTTCCAAGGCGCAGGACAAGGGCGTGGCGGTGGACGAGCACGTGGCGATGCTGCTGGCCAAGCGCATCCGCTCCAACGTGCGCGACCTCGAGGGCGCGCTGAACACGCTGGCGGCGCGCGCGAACTTCTACGGCAAGCCGATCACCACCGACTTCGCCGAGGAAACCCTGCGCGATCTGCTGGCCACCCACGCGCAGGCGGTGACGGTGCCGAACATCCAGAAGATCACCGCCGAATACTTCAACGTGCGCCTGCAGGACCTGCTCTCCAAGCGGCGCGTGCGCTCGCTGGCGCGGCCGCGGCAGATCGCGATGGCGCTGTCCAAGGAGCTCACCGACCACAGCCTGCCGGAAATCGGCGAAGCGTTCGGCGGGCGCGACCACACCACGGTGCTGCACGCCTGCCGCACGATCAGGAAGCTGTGCGAAGCCGACACGCGCATGCGCCAGGACTGGGAGCAGCTGATCCGAACCCTCACCGGTTGAGTTTTTCATCCGGTTCGAGCACAAGTTCTTGATAAGCTGGGCGGGAAGCTGTGGATAATGCGTGGATGACGGATGCGGGAAAGTTATCCACATTTCGCCCACGGCGAAGGCACCGCTTTCCGCACAGCGTGAAATTCATCCAACAAATTGATTTATAAAGAATAAGCGGCAAAGAAAAGTTATCCACGCCGCCTACAGCAACCACCAACTTTCTTTCAAAGACAGAACAGCAGGCATAGGGGAAGCGCAGACATGCAATTCAGCATCCAACGAGAAGCTCTGCTCAAGCCGCTGCAGCAAGTCGTGGGCGTGGTGGAACGCCGCCAGACCCTGCCGGTACTGGCCAACCTGCTGGTCAAGGTCACGGACGGCCAGCTGTCGCTGACGGGGACCGACCTCGAAGTGGAGATGATCGCCACCACGCCGGCCGACAAGCTGGCCGACGGCGAGATCACCATTCCCGCACGCAAATTCTTCGACATCGTGCGTGCGCTGCCGGATGGCGCCAATATCGAGCTGAAGCTCAACGGCGATCGCGTGGCCATGAATGCCGGCCGCAGCCGCTTCACCCTGACCACCTTGCCGGCCAGCGAATTTCCCACCATCGACTCGATCGAGCTGGTGGAAAAGGTCAGCCTGCCGGAAGAGGCACTGCGCGACCTGATGGAACGCACAGCGTTTGCGATGGCGAACCAAGACGTGCGCTACTACTTGAACGGCATGCTGCTGGACCTGCAGGAGCACAGCCTGCGTTGTGTGGCCACCGACGGCCACCGGCTCGCCATGAAGGAAACCAGCCTGGCGACATCGGTGAAGGCTCGCCGCCAGATCATCATTCCGCGCAAGGGCGTGGGTGAGCTGGTTGGCCTGCTGGAGCCGGGCGAAGGCACGGTGGAGTTGGAATTCGGCCGCAACCACCTGCGCGTGCGCCGCGGTGGCGTCACCTTCACCTCCAAGCTGATCGACGGACGTTTCCCCGACTACGAGGCGGTGATCCCGCTCGGTGCGGACAAGACCGCCACGCTGGACCGCGAAGTACTGCGCGGCGCCCTGCAGCGAGCGGCGATCCTCTCCAACGAGAAGTACCGCGGCGTGAAGCTGGAGCTGTCCCCGGGCAAGCTGCGCATCGTGGCGCACAACCCCGAGCAGGAAGAAGCCGTGGAGGAGGTCGAGGCCGATACCCATGTCTCCGACCTCGCGGTGGGCTTCAACGTGGGCTACCTGCTGGACGCACTTTCGGCCCTGCGCGGTGAGCAGGCCCGGCTCAGCCTGCGCGACGCGCAATCCAGCTGCCTCGTGCAGGAGCACGACAGTGAGCAGGCCCGCCACGTGATCATGCCTCTCCGCCTCTGACGCATGCCACGCGACAAGTTGTATGGCATCGGGCAACGCCGGAGCTGTCGAGAGACGCTCCGGCGTTCTTGCGTGGGGCAGGGCTGGGCATGAGGCTGGATCGCCTGCGCATTCAGGATCTGCGTTGCCTGCATGAGGTCGAGCTGCTGCTTGCCCCCGGCATCAACGTCTTCGTGGGCGCCAATGGTGCAGGCAAGACCAGTGTGCTGGAAGCTGTGTTCCTGCTGTCGCATGCGCGCTCGTTCCGCAACGGTGCGCGGGAAGCCTTGCTGGCGCGGGATGCGTCCCGCTTGTCCGTGTTCGCCGAGTTGCGGCAGGCGGGCGATCGATTGCTGCGCCTGGGCTTGGGTCGGGAGGGCTCGCGCTGGGAAGCGCGTCTCGAAGGCGAGGACACCAGCTTGGGCGAGCTGATCGCCGAATGTGCAGTGACCTGCTTCGAGCCCGGCTCGCATGCGCTGATCGCGGGGAGCGCCGAGGAGCGTCGACGTTTCCTCGACTGGGGCGTGTTCCACGTGGAACATGTTTTTCTGGAGAGCTGGCGTCGCTACCAGCGTGCCCTGAAACAGCGCAACAGCCTGCTGCGTGCGGGAACGGAACCCGGCTCGGCGTTGTACGCGCCCTGGGAAACCGAACTGGCCGGGCTTGCCGAGTGGATCGACGGTCAGCGTCGCACTTATCTGGAACGCCTGCGTCCGATCCTCCACGCCTGCGTGATGTCCTTGCTGCCGGAACTGGGGGCGCCGGAGTTGCGCTACCGCCGGGGCTGGGCTGAGGACCGCGATCTGCATGAGCAGCTGGCAGCGCAGCGCGGCCGCGATCTCGCCCGCGGCCATACCACCCTGGGCGCACACCGGGCCGACTGGTCGCTGGCTTTCGAATACGCACCGCAACGCGAACACCTCTCGCGCGGCCAGGAAAAGCTTGCCGCGCTGGGCTGCATGCTGGCGCAGGCGCGTCTGTACGCCGAGCAGCACGGCAACTGGCCGATCATCTGTCTCGACGATCTGGCTTCCGAGTTGGACGAGGCTCACCAAGCCGCGGTGATCGCCCAGCTCGCCGACAGCGGGGCGCAGGTGCTGGTGACCGGCACCGGTCTGCCCGAACCTCTGCGCGGGCTGCCGCACCGCCTGTTCCACGTGGAACAGGGCTGCCTGACACCCCTGCTATAATCGAGGATTGCACCGCAGCTCAACGGCTTGCATGCCGCGTCTGCCGCATCATCAGGAACCGGAAGCCGCATGAACGAACCCACCAACGAATCGCATTACGACTCCAGCAACATCAAGGTGCTCAAGGGCCTGGAAGCGGTCCGCAAGCGCCCTGGCATGTACATCGGCGACACCGACGACGGCACCGGCCTGCACCACATGGTGTTCGAGGTGGTCGACAACGCGATCGACGAGGCGCTGGCGGGCTATTGCGATCACGTGGTCGTGACCATCCACGACGACGGCTCGGTCAGCGTCAACGACAACGGCCGCGGCATCCCGGTGGACATCCACCCAGAGGAGGGACGTTCCACCGCCGAGGTGGTGATGACCGTGCTGCATGCGGGCGGCAAGTTCGACGCGAACTCCTACAAGGTCTCCGGTGGCCTGCATGGCGTGGGCGTGTCGGTGGTGAACGCGCTGAGCGAGCACCTGTGGCTGACGATCTACCGTGACGGCCAGGAACACCAGCAGGAATATTCGCTGGGCGAACCGCTGTACCCGCTGAAGATCGTTGCTCCGTCGGACCGGCGCGGCACCACGGTGCGTTTCCTTCCCAGTCCGCAGACCTTCACTCACATCGAGTTCCACTATGACGTGCTGGCCAAGCGCCTGCGCGAGCTGGCGTTCCTCAACTCCGGTGTCACCATCGATCTGCGCGACGAGCGCGGGGAAGGGCGCTCGGATACCTTCGCCTACGAGGGCGGCATCCGTTCCTTCGTGCAGCACCTGGCCCAGCTGAAGACCGCGCTGCATCCGAACGTGATCAGCCTCAGCGCGCAGCAGGACGGCATCACCATCGAGCTGGCGATGCAGTGGACCGACTCGTACAACGAGACGATGTTCTGCTTCACCAACAACATCCCGCAGCGCGACGGCGGCACCCACCTCACCGGCTTCCGGGCCGCGCTGACCCGTTCGCTGCAGGGCTACATCGAGAAGGAAAACCTGGCCAAGAACGCCAAGGTCACGCTATCCGGCGACGACATGCGCGAGGGCCTGATCGCGGTGCTGTCGGTGAAGGTGCCCGATCCGAAGTTCTCCTCGCAGACCAAGGACAAGCTGGTTTCCTCCGAGGTGAAGACCGCGGTGGAGCAGGCCGTCAACGAGAAGCTGGGCGAATTCCTGCTGGAGCACCCGAACGAGGCCAAGGCGATTGCCTCCAAGGTGGTGGACGCCGCGCGTGCCCGCGAGGCCGCCCGCAAGGCGCGCGAGATGACCCGCCGCAAGGGCGCGCTGGACATCGCCGGCCTGCCGGGCAAGCTGGCCGACTGCCAGGAGAAGGACCCGGCGCTGTGCGAACTGTTCCTGGTCGAGGGCGACTCCGCCGGCGGCTCGGCCAAGCAGGGCCGCAACCGCAAGACCCAGGCCGTGCTGCCGCTGAAGGGCAAGATCCTCAACGTGGAGAAGGCTCGCTTCGACAAGATGCTGTCCTCTGCCGAGGTCGGCACCCTGATCACCGCGCTGGGCACCGGCATTGGCAAGGAGGACTACAACCCGGACAAGCTGCGCTACCACCGCATCGTCATCATGACCGACGCGGACGTGGACGGCTCGCACATCCGCACCCTGCTGCTGACCTTCTTCTACCGCCAGATGCCCGAGCTGATCGAGCGCGGCCACGTCTACATCGGCCTTCCGCCGCTGTACAAGCTGAAGCAGGGCAAGCAGGAGCTGTACCTGAAGGACGACGCGGCGCTCAACGCCTATCTGATCTCCAGCGCGGTGGACAACGCCGAACTGGTGGCCGATCCGAACGCGCCGGCCATCACCGGCGAAGGCCTGGAGAAGCTGCTGCGCGACTACCAGGTCGCGCTGGACCAGATCGAGCGCCTCGGCCACCGCTTCGACACCAGCGTGCTGTCCGCGCTGCTGGAGCATGCGCCGATCATCCCGCAGCTGTGGGCCGATCCGGTCGCCATGCAGGCTTGGCTGGACGGCATCGCCCGTCGACTCGCGGCCAGCGGCTTGGGCAAGCCGCGCTACCGGTTGTCGTTGCGCCCCGCGCAGGGCGAGCAGCCCGCGGCGATCGAGGTGGTGCGCGACCAGCACGGGCTCAGCCACACCTTGCTGCTGCCGCAGCCGTTCTTCACCGGCGCCGAGTTTCGGCCGATCCTGCAGGTGAGCCAGCAGCTGGCGGGGTTGGTCCAGGCCGGCGCGGTGGTCCGTCGCGGCAATGCCTCGCGCGGCGTCACCAGTTTCGCCGAGGTGCGCGGCTGGTTGCTGGACGAGGCGAAGAAGGGCCGCACCATCCAGCGCTTCAAGGGTCTGGGCGAAATGAATCCGGAGCAGCTGTGGGAGACCACGGTGAACCCGGACACCCGCCGCATGCTGCAGGTGGGCATCGAGGATGCATTCGCCGCCGACCAGATGTTCTCGATGCTGATGGGCGAGGCGGTGGAACCACGCCGCGACTTCATCGAGGCGAACGCGCTGAAGGTGGCCAATCTCGACATCTGAACGGTGACGCGGCAGGGTTGAAGCCCTGCCGTACTTGTCCGACGGCAACCGCCAAGGCATTCGTGTGCGGTGCATCACGCGGGCAGTGTGACCACGGTCCTGGCGCTATTTGCGCCGCCGCGGTGCCGGAAATGTCGGTCAATTCGCCAGCGTATGGGCTAACCTCACGCAAGTCATTGATCCGACAAGGGCTTTCTTGCCGCAATGCAACTTGTCACGCATGCATCGCACAAGGTAGTCTCAACGATCCCCTGCGCACCTTGCATTGCGTAAAACCCGGACACGAGGAACGCCATGAAGCACACGCCCCTGTTCACGATACTGGCCGGCGCCGCACTGGCGTTCACGTTCGCCGCTGCTCCTGTCCATGCCGCAGGCGCATCGAAAGACAAGCAGGACAAGCAGGCGGTGCAGTACCCGAACGCCACGCGCACCGCGCCCAAGCTCGACCTCACCAGCGAGAAGGAACAGAAGGCGCTCAACGAGGGCCTGGATGCGGTGAACAGCGGCGACAAGGCCAAGGCCGAGCAGATCCTGCAGCCCATCGTCGACAGCAGCAAGAGCAAGTACGCGCAGGCGATCGCGCTGCAGGGTTTGGCCAACGTCACCTACAACGCGGGTGACGTGAAGGGCGCTATCCCGCTGCTGAAGCGCTCGATCGACAACGGCGTGATGCCGAACGACACCTACTTCCAGCTGATGTTCGAACTCGCCCAGCTGTACGCCGCCGACCAGCAGTACCAGGCCTCCTTGGACACCATCGCGAAGTGGCGCGCCGAGGGCAAGAAGGAAACGGCCGATTCCTATGGCTTGGAAGGCATGGACTACTACCGCCTCGAGAAGTATCCCGAGGCGATCGCGGCCATCCAGAAGGCCAAATCGCTGACCGACAAGCCGCAGGATTCCTGGAACCAGATCCTGATGGCCAGCTATGCCGAATCCGGCAAGGGCGGCGATGCGGCGAAGATGGCCGTGGACGAATTCCAGAAGAACCCCACCGACAGCGGCATGCTGCACAACGCCAGCGCGATCCTGCTGCAGCAGCAGGACTATGCCGGCGCGATCAAGGTGCTGGAGCAGGGCCGCGCGAACGGCGCGCTGAAGGACGAGGGCGACTGGATCAACCTGGTCAAGGCCTACCTGCTGCAGGCGCAGAACGGCGGCGACGCCAAGAGCGGCAGCGCCAAGGCGCTGGCCGCCTTCGACGAAGGCGTGAGCAAGGGCGCGATCAAGCCCAGCGCCGCCAACTATAAGCTGGCTGGCGACGCCTCCGTGATCGGCGAGAATGACGCCAAGGCGATCGGCTACTACCAGAAGGGTGCGGCGCTGGCCAGCGATGGCGAGCTCGATGTCGCGCTGGGTCGCGTCTACTTCCAGGACCAGAAGTTCGCCGATGCGCGCAAGTACCTCAAGCAGGGCATTGCCAAGGGCGTCCAGCACAAGGGACAGGCCTACATGGTGCTCGCGGAATCGGAGCGCCAGCTGAAGGACAAGCCGGCCGCGGTCACTGCCATGATGGAAGCCGCCAAGGACCCGGAGACCGCCAGCAAGGCCAAGGCCTGGCTGAGCAAGGCCGGCGTGGGCAAGTGATTGCCAGGCAAGGAAACGCGGGGCGGATGGACGTCCATCTGCCTGCCTCGCGAGCGCTATACAAAAGCCAGATGCTGTTGTACCGTTGAAACCTTCCCTGCGTAACCCCAGCGGCGTGTTCCGTCCATATGCCAGACGGGACTTGCCGGATCGGCGGCGACGCTTTCTCCGTTCCCAGCTCCAGATAGTGACAGATGGCCTCTAGTACCGAAGACACAGAACGCGAAGAGGGGTTCAGTTGGAAACGAACCTTGGCGTTGGCGTTCGCCATCGGCCTGCACGCTTTCGCGTTTCTGATCCTGCTTGCGCCGATGGCGCCGCCCAGCCAGAAGCACGAGAAGAAAGAGCAGATCGTGCAGGTGAATTTCATCGAGCCGCCGCCGCCGCCGCCGCCGCCGCCACCACCGCCGCCGGAGCCGCCGAAGCAGCCGCCGCCGAAGATCATCAAGCAGGTGATCCCGCCGCCGACCCCGCCGCCGCCGGCCCCGCCGCCGCCGGTGACCGAGGTGTCGAACAACGCGGTTCCTGCTGCGCCGCCGGCGCCGCCGGCGCCGCCCGCACCGCCGGCCGACATCAGCGCCGGTCAGGATCTCAGCTACAACAGCCGGATCCAGCCGCGTTATCCGCCACAGGCCATCCGCCAGCGCCATGAAGGCACGGTGGTCCTGCTGATCCTGGTGGGTGTCGACGGTGCGCCGAAGGACATCAAGGTCGACAAGTCCAGCGGATACCACGAGCTTGATCGCGCAGCGATCGAAGCGGCCGGCAAGTGGCGCTTCAATCCCGAGGTCAAGAACGGCAAGAAGGTGGAAGGCTACGCACGCGTTCCGGTCACCTTCAACCTCAACAACCTGTAATCCTCGTTACAGCCTCTACAGTTCACGCTTGACTTCCCAAGGGTAGCGTTATGTTCCTACAGACTCCTGCACCGACCGATGCCGCCGCCCAGGTGGCGGGCAACTCCAACGCCGAAGCCATGAAGCAGATGGGCTTCGCCAACCTCGCCCAGGGCTTCGACTGGCTGGGTTGGGTGGTGTTCATCACCCTGGTGGTGATGTCCTTCCTGTCCTGGTACTTCATCATCGCCAACACCATCCGCAACGGGCTGGTGAAGTCGCGCGCCGACGGCGTGATCAACGGCTTCTGGAACAACCCGTCCACCCAGGACGCGATCCGTGAGCTGGAAACCCAGCCCAAGGGCGAACCGTTCTCGAAGATCGCGCTGGACGCCGCCTCGGCGGTGGCCCACCACCAGCAGACCAACAAGGGTGGCCTGGCCGAGTCGCTGAGCCGTTCCGAGTTCGTCGATCGCGCGCTGCGCCAGGCCGTGGCCCGCGAAAGCCTGCGCCTCGAAGGCGGCCAGACCCTGCTCGCCACGGTCGGTTCGTCGGCTCCGTTCGTCGGTCTGCTCGGTACCGTGTGGGGCATCTACCACGCGCTGATCGGCATCGCCGCCAGCGGCAACGCCTCGATGACCGCGGTGGCCGGCCCGGTGGGCGAGGCGCTGATCATGACCGCGATCGGTCTGTTCACCGCGATCCCGGCGCTGCTGGCGTTCAACTTCTTCAACCGTTCGAACCGCGTCATTTTCGCCCGTTTCGACGAATTCGCGCACGACCTGCACGACTTCTTCGCGACTGGCTCGCGCGTCGAGTGAGGGTCTGATCCATGGCAATGAGCGTCGGAGGCAATACCGGCGGTCCGGTTTCGGAAATCAACGTCACGCCGCTGGCTGACGTGATGCTGGTGCTGCTGATCATCTTCATGATCACGGCGCCGCTGATGTCCCATCCGGTCACGGTCACGGTGCCGGTCGCCGCCCCCAAGAGCGACGACAAGCCGCCGGAGACCCCACCGCTGGATCTGGCGATCAAGGAAGACGGCTCGATGTACTTCCAGGATCACCAGGTCAGTGAGGCGGAACTGAAGTCCCAGCTGGCGGTGGCCGCGCAGAAGGCACCGCAGCCGGAGCTGCAGATTCGCGCGGAGAAGGCGATCGAATGGAAAGTCGTGCGCAAGGTCATCAGTGACGCCAAGAGCCAGGGCATGGTGCACGTCGGCTTCATGACCACCGCGCCGGCGAAGGAGTAAGCAACCATGGCCTTTTCCACCAAGAGCACGGGCGGCCCGATGGCGGACATCAACATCACGCCGTTGATCGACGTGATGCTGGTGCTGCTGATCATCTTCATGGTGACGGCACCGATTCCGCTGCTGAAGATCAAGATCGATCTTCCGCAGCCGAATCCGAACCAGATACCGCCGCAGAACCCGCCGGAACCGATCAACCTCAAGATCGACCAGGGCGGCGCGTTCTACTGGAACGACACGCCGGTCGATGAGCTGGGCCTCAAGGCGCAGTTCGCGGTGATCGCCCAGCAGACCAACCAGCCGGAAATCCAGATCAAGGCAGCCGATGCCACCGCCTACCAGTACGTCGCTACCGTGCTGGCCGACGCGAAGCAGTACAACCTGACCAAGATCGGATTCACCGACAGCGAGCAGTAAGCCCGCAAGCGTCGCAACCAAGCGTTACCCGCGCCAACCCCCGCCCTGTGCGGGGGTTGGCGTTTTGCGAGCCGGGATCAGCCGCCTGGACGTCCAATCGAGCGCGTAGGTAGGAGCGCACCTTGTGCGCGATGACTCTTCGTTACGTAACGGAAAAGCATTCGCGTACAGGCTGCGCTCCTATCGCAGGATCTGCAGATAGTTGCGCACCGTGGTAGCCAGGCCCTCGTACAGCGCTTCGCCGATCAGTGCGTGGCCGATCGATACTTCGGCCAGCCCGGGGATCGCGGCCTTGAACGTGCCGAGGTTCGCCTGGCTGAGGTCGTGGCCCGCGTTCACCGCCAGCCCCGCCTGCTGCGCCTGGCGCGCAGTCGCGGCGCAGTTCGCGAGCACGGCGTCGGGCTCGCCTTCGGCGAAGGCTTCGGCATAGGGGCCGGTGTAGATCTCGATGCGTCGCACGCCAATCGCCTTAGCCGCCGCGAAATCCTGGCTGCCGGCGTCCACGAACAGGCTGACCCGGCAGCCGATTGCGTTGAGCTCGTCCACCAGCGGGCGCAGGCGTTCGAGATCGCGCGACAGGTCGAAGCCGTGGTCGGAAGTGATCTGGCCGTCGCTGTCGGGTACCAGGGTCACCTGGGTGGGACGCACCTCGCGCGCCAGCGCGATGAGGCCGGGATAGTCACCGCGAGGCGCTGCGAACGGGTTACCCTCGATGTTGTACTCCACCCGTCCACGCAGCATCGCGGCCAGTGCGCGCACGTCGTCGGGGCGTACGTGGCGCAGGTCCGGCCGCGGATGCACGGTGATGCCGCCGCAACCGTTCTCGATGCAGGTCTGCGCGGCGCGGCAGATGTCGGGCTCGTGGCCGCCGCGCGAATTCCGCAGCACGGCGATCTTGTTGAGGTTGACGCTGAGCAGGGTCATGGCGGTGGTCCGTCACGAGGGAAGGATTGCAACACTGCCCCGATCAGGCTTCGTCGGCAAGCGCGAACAGGCGGATGCGCCGCGGCGCTCCGCGCCAGGCCAGCGCGGCGAACGCTTCGGTACCGACGTCCAGCCGCCGCAACTGCCACGCAGCAGGATCCTCGCCGTCCAGCCACTGCAACACGAGTCCGGCCGCCTCGTGGCGGAACGCCAGCCGGTCCAGTCCGAATGCGAGACCGCGCCCCTGTGCCTTCAGCACCGCTTCCCGTGCGGTCCACAGTTCGAGGAAGGCGGTGCGTTGCTCGGCCTCGTTCAGCGTACCCAGCCAGCTGGCTTCCCCGGCGGTGAAGAAGCGCTGCGCGATCTCCAGCGCGTTCGCACGCGTGCGGCGCTGCTCCAGGTCGATGCCAGGCGTGATGCCGCGCGCCAGCGCCACCAGGGCCTGTTCGCCGCTATGCGACCAGTTGAAGTCCAGCCTGTCCCCGTGAACCGGGTCGAGGGCTGGCCGGCCGTGCTCACCCACTGCCAGCTGCACCGCCGCCGGCGCAATGCCGAGGTAACCCGCTAGCAGGGCCAGCAGGGGTTCGCGCTTCGCGCCCTTGGTCCGTCGCAGGCACCAGACGTGAATCTCGTCAGCGTGCAGGGGCTCTGCTACTTTCGCGGGCAGGAATCCGTCGTTGGCTTGCATGCGCGCATGCTGACGGACAGGCGCCGCCGTGCACAAGCGGCGGTTCGCATCCCTGGAGTCACGGGAGAGAGCGCTTGATCGCCGGCTGGCTGCTGCTGCTCGTCGCACTGCTGTATGTGGGCCTGCTGTACGGCGTGGCCTGGGCGGGCGACCGGCGTCCGCTGTACCCGCGGCAGCCGCGCCTGCGCCCCATCGTCTACAGCCTGGCGCTGGCGGTGTACTGCTCGTCGTGGACGTTCTATGGCGCGGTGGGCACGGCCGCACGCGAAGGCCTGGGCTATCTGCCGATCTACCTCGGGCCGATGCTGCTGTTCGTGTTCGGCTTCGGCCTGCTGCGTCGGCTGGTGGAAGTGGCGCAGCAGCGCAACATCACCTCGATCGCCGACTTCATCGGTGCGCGCTTCGGCAAGTCGCACGGTCTCGCCGCGGTGGTGGCGGTGATCGCGGTGGTGGCGGTGCTGCCGTACATCGCGCTGCAGCTGAAGGCGGTGGCGATGTCCTTCGCGGTGCTGGGCGGCAGCACGCCGGGCCTGCGTGGCGGGATCGCGACCGACCCGGCGCTGTGGTGCGCGGCCCTGCTCGCGGTGTTCGCGATCCTGTTCGGCACGCGCAGCATCGACGCCACCGAGCATCACCACGGCATGATGCTGGCGATCGCGCTGGAATCGCTGATCAAGCTGGTGGCGTTCGTGGCGTTGGCGCTGTTCGCGCTGCACCATGGACCGGGGCTAGCCGCCACCGCGAAGCTGCCGTTGCGGCATCCGGGCGACGGGCTCTCCGCGGGCTTCCTGGCCCAGACCCTGCTGGCTTTCTTCGCGATGTTCTGCCTGCCGCGGCAGTTCCAGATCGGCGTGGTGGAATGCGAGGACCCGCGCGACCTCAACCGTGCACGCTGGATGTTCCCGCTCTACATGCTGGCGATCATGCTGGCGGTGCTGCCCATCGTGGCCACCGGCACGCTGCTGCCGGCGGTGCGCGACGGCCTTGCCGACGCCTGGGTGCTGAACCTGCCGCTGGCGCTGGGCAACGGCGGCATGGCGATGCTGGCCTTCGTGGGCGGCTTCTCGGCGGCCACCGGCATGGTGATCGTGGCGGCGGTGGCGCTGTCCACGATGATCAGCAACGACCTGGTGATGCCGGCGCTGCTGCGCGTGCGCCGGCTGCGGCTGGAGCATCGCAGCGACCTGTCGCGGCTGGTGCTGCGCGTGCGCCGCGTGGCGATCGTGGCGCTGGCGGCGCTGGCCTACGGCTACTACCGCACCGTGGCCGACACCGAAAACCTCGCCGCCACCGGCCTGCTCGCGTTCGCCGCGGTGGCGCAGCTGGCGCCGGCGATCGTGGCGGCGCTGTACTGGCGCGGTGCCAGCCGGCGCGGCGTGGCGATCGGCCTGGTCGCGGGCTTCGCGGTGTGGACCTACACCCTGCTGCTGCCGGCGATGCTGCACGCGGGCAGCTGGCAACAGGACGGCCCGCTGGGCCTGGGCTGGCTGCGGCCGCAGGCGCTGTTCCATCTCGGCGGCAGCGATCCGCTGCTGCACGGTACGCTGTGGTCGCTGTTGGTCAACGTCGCCTGCCTGGTGTTCGCCTCGCTGCGCTGGCGACCGAACCTGGAGGAACGCCTGCATGCGGCGCTGTTCGTCGCGCCGCACGCGGCCAGCCGCGACGGCGCTGGCGACTGGCGCGGTCGCGTGGCGGTGGCCGACCTGCGCACCATCGCCACCCGTATCGTGGGTCGGCGCGGCACCGAGCGCGCCTTCGCCGAATACGAACAGCGCCGCGGCCGGCCACTGCAGGCCAGCGAATCGGCCGACCGCGCGCTGATCCAGCATACCGAACGCCTGCTTGCCGGCGCGGTGGGCGCGGCCAGCGCAAGGCGCATCCTGATCGGCATGCTGTCCGGTTCGGGCCTGGACATCGCCGAGGCGATGGCGCTGATGGACGAGGCCTCGCAGGAGCTACGCTTCAACCGCGAGCTGCTGTCCTCCACGCTTGAGAACGTCTCGCAGGGCATCAGCGTGGTCGATGCCGGGATGCGTGTGGTGGCATGGAACCGGCGCTATCTCGAATTGTTCGGCTACCCCGACGGCATGGTCTACGTGGGCGTGCCGGTGGCCGACCTGATCCGCTGGAATGCCGAGCACGGCGAATGCGGCCCCGGCGAGGTGGTGGCGCATGTGGCCAAGCGCCTCGGCCATTTGCGCGCGGGTACGCCGCACGTGTTCCAGCGCGTGCGTGCGGACGGCAGCACCATCGAGATGCGCGGCCGCGCGTTGCCCGGCGGTGGCTACGTCACCACCTACACCGACGTCACCGCGTACAAGCGCGCCGAGCAGGCGCTGATCGAGGCGAACGAGACGCTGGAACAGCGCGTGGATCAGCGCACCGCCGAACTCAGCGAAGCGCTGTCCGCCACCGCGCAGGCACAACGCACCGCCGAGGCGGCGAATGCGTCGAAGACGCGCTTCCTCGCCGCCGCCAGCCACGACCTGCTGCAACCGCTGAACGCCGCGCGCCTGTTCACCTCCGCACTGCGCCAGCAACCGGCGCTGGACGCGGAATCGCGGCAGCTGGCCGAACGCATCGACGCCGCGTTCCGCGCCGCGGAGGACCTGCTCGACGCCCTGCTCGACACCTCGCGCCTGGACACCGGCAGCACCCAGCCGGAGATCGGCAGCTTCGCGCTGGCCGAGCTGTTCGATTCGCTGCAGAGCCAGTTCGCGGTGCTCGCAGAACAGCGCGGCCTGCGTCTGCGCGTGGCGCCCACGCAACTCGCCGTGCGCAGCGACCCGCAGCTGCTGCGCCGCGTGCTGCAGAATTTCCTCTCCAACGCGTTGCGCTACACCCAGCGCGGCAGCGTGCTGCTGGGCGCGCGCCGTGCCGGCGACGAGGTGCGCATCGAGGTATGGGATACCGGCCCCGGCATCGCCGCCGAACAGCGCGCGCGCATCTTCGGCGAATTCCAACGGCTGGAGCAGCCCTCGCCGTGGGGCGAGAAGGGCCTGGGCCTGGGCCTGTCGATCTGCGACCGCATCGCCGCCATGCTCCATCACCGGCTCGACCTGCATTCGAGCCCCGGCCACGGCAGCTGCTTCGCGGTGATCGTGCCACGCGCCGCCGCCGCGCCACCGCGCCGGCAGGCGGTGCGCCGCGGCGGAAGCGACGAACAGCTGCCGCTCACCGTGCTGTGCCTCGACGACGACGCGGCCATCCTCGACGGCATGCGTGCCCTGCTGGGGCGCTGGGGCGTGGACTGCCGTACCGCGCGCGATGTGGACGCCGCCGCCGCCGAACTGCGTCGTGGTCCGGTCGACCTGATCCTTGCCGACTATCACCTCGCCGAAGGCGTCGACGGCCTGCAGGCGCTGCAGCAGCTTCGCGCCACATGCGGCCCGCTCCCACCCGCCGCCCTGATCACTGCCGACGGCAGCAGCGAGCTCAAGCAGCGTGCCCGCGCATCCGGCTATCCGCTGCTGCACAAGCCGGTGAAGCCGGCGGCGCTGCGCGCGTTGCTGACTGCGCTGGTGAGGAAGCAGGCTGAAGGGAGTGTCGGTGCCTGATCAAGAGCTGTGCGACACGAGTCCGCTTGGATGCGGAGTCAGCCGCAACACCCGGTAGCCGAACTTGCAGCCTGGGCGGGCGGACACTTGACGCTGCCATACGTGCAAAAGACACAACAGTCGCCGGGCTGGGGCTTGAGCAGTTCCTTGCACGAAGTGCATTCGTAGAAATACATGCACGCATCGGTAGGCATGGTCTCGGTCTTGGAGTGACCGCAGAGCGGGCAGGTGATTACTGATGAAAGGGTGAGGGGTTTTTGCATGGCCGGAAATAGCGAAAGCCAACGCTGGAGTTGAGCGGTGTGCGCAGCATGTCTGTCGGAATGAGTTGTCAGGGTGCCTTTCGGAAGCCAAAGCGCACCTTGTATGCGTAGGCAACACCGGGAACGCCGATGAGCAGCAAATACTTGACTGCATTGTAAGCAGATGGGCTTGTGCGGCCACCCGACCAGAGTACGCCGCCTGATAGCTCTGCTATTAAGTAGGCAACTCCAATCAGAAAAATGGCACAACCGATGAAGCTGCCGATGAATTGCCGAACACGCCCTGAAGTAAAGCATGCTACCGCGATGAGGAAGCAAAAGACGCCAAACGCGTAAGACCAAACCGCTCTAGGTTCACCAGTAGGCGCGGTGAGCACCATGATGAGTCCGAACAAACTCGTCATGAACCCAAGCAACAGTCGTGTACCCAAGCTCAAACCGCGATTTATCTCGGAACATGCGCGATCGTACATATCATAAACCTAGCGCTGAGCAGGCCCAGTCGGGGCATATGCAGCGATGCCCTGACGCCAGGGTCTTGTCGTCAAGCAATCAAAAACTGCGCGCTTGTAGCTACTTGCCGGCCCTCTGTATTTTCGGCGAAGTCGTCTCGCACGAAAGCGTCGAGCATCATTCGATGGTGTTGCCGAGGAGCATCACTCTCTCTCCTCATCCTCCGGCAGCGGCTGCATCGCGCCGGGTTCGACGGCGAGCTGGCTGGCGGCCAGCGCCACCTGCGTCCGGTTGTTGACGCCGAGCTTGCGCATGATCGCGGTCATGTGCGCCTTCACGGTGGCTTCGGAGACGCCGAGTTCCCAGGCGATCTGCTTGTTGAGCAGGCCCTCGGCGATCATGGTGAGCACGCGGAACTGCTGCGGGGTGAGCGCGGCGACGCGCGCGGCGATGTCGGCCTCGTCGGGCTTGAGTTCGGCGTGGCCGCCGACGAGTTGCGGCGGCAGCCACACGTCGCCGTCGAGCACGGTGCGGATCGCGTGGACGATGTCCTCGCCGGCGGTGGACTTGGGGATGTAGGCGGCGGCGCCATGGGCCAGCGCGCGACGCGCGACCTGCGCTTCCTCGTGGCCGGAGACCACCATGATCGGCAGGCCGGGGTACTGGCCGCGGATGTGCACCAGCGCGGAGTAGCCGCGTGCGCCGGGCATGTGCAGGTCGAGCAGCAAAAGATCGGCGTCCGGATACTGCTCGATCAGCGTGTACAGGCCGTGCACGCTTTCGGCGCTGCGCACCTGCGCCTGCGGCAGCGCGGCGAGCACCGCGCGTTGCAGGGCATCGCGGAACAGCGGATGGTCGTCGGCGATCAGGATGTCGGGCATGGCGTCTGTTCTGTCACCCCGGCGAGCGCCGGGGTCCAGTGTCGTGCGCCTGAAAGGCGCTGAATGACCGGCGTTCGCCATTGAAAAGCGCTTCCGGCTTTCGCCGGAATGACGGCTTTGGGAGTCATTTGATCAGCCGTTCCTCGACCAGACTCTTCACCACGCTGGGGTCGGCGAGGGTGGAGATGTCGCCGAGCTGGTCGGGCTGGTTCTCGCCGATCTTGCGCAGGATGCGGCGCATGATCTTGCCCGAGCGGGTCTTGGGCAGGCCGGGCGCCCACTGGATGTAGTCGGGCGTGGCGATCGGGCCGATCTCCTTGCGCACCCAGGCCACCAGTTCCTTCTTCAGCTCGTCGCTGCCGGTTTCGCCGGCCACCAGGGTGACGTAGGCGTAGATGCCCTGGCCCTTGATGTCGTGCGGGCAGCCCACCACGGCGGCCTCGGCCACCTTGGGGTGCGCCACCAGCGCGCTTTCCACCTCGGCGGTGCCGATGCGGTGGCCGCTGACGTTGATCACGTCGTCGACGCGGCCGGTGATCCAGTAGTAGCCGTCCTCGTCGCGGCGCGCGCCGTCGCCGGTGAAGTAGTTGCCGGGGTAGGCGCTGAAATAGGTCTCGATGAAGCGCTGGTGATCGCCGTACACCGTGCGCATCTGGCCGGGCCAGGAGTCGGTGAGCAGCAGGTTGCCCTCGGCCACGCCTTCCTGCACCTCGCCGTTGGCGTCGACGATGGCGGGCTTGATGCCGAAGAACGGCTTGGTGGCGGAGCCGGGCTTGGTGTCGATCGCGCCGGGCAGCGGGGTGATGAGGATGCCGCCGGTCTCGGTCTGCCACCAGGTGTCCACGATCGGCAGGCGGCCTTCGCCCACCACGCGGTGGTACCACTCCCAGGCCTCTGGGTTGATCGGCTCGCCCACCGTGCCGAGCACGCGCAGCGAGGCGCGCGAGGCCTTCTTCACCGGCGCCTCGCCCTCGCGCATCAGCGCGCGGATCGCGGTGGGCGCGGTGTAGAACAGGGTGACCTTGTGCTTGTCCACCACCTGCCAGAAGCGGCTGAAATCGGGGTAGTTCGGCACGCCGTCGAACATCACCGTGGTGGCGCCGTTGGCCAGCGGGCCGTACACCACGTAGCTGTGGCCGGTGACCCAGCCCACGTCGGCGGTGCACCAGTAGATGTCGTCCTCACGCAGGTCGAACACGCACTCGTGGGTGTAGCTGGTGAACACCAGGTAGCCGGCCGAGGTGTGCAGCACGCCCTTCGGCTTGCCGGTGGAGCCGGAGGTGTAGAGGATGAACAGCGGGTGCTCGGCTTCCATCGGCTCGGCCGGGCAGTCGGCGGACTGGCCGTCCATCAGGTTGTGCCAGTAGCGGTCGCGCGGCGACTGCATGGCCACCGCGCTGCCGGTGCGGCGCACCACCACCACGGTTTCCACGCTGTTGGTGCCGGGGCGCTTGAGCGCCTCGTCCACGTTGGCCTTGAGCGGGATCTTCCTGCCGCCGCGCACACCTTCATCGGCGGTCACCACAACCTTGCACTGCGAGTCGGCGATGCGCCCCGCCAGCGAGTCGGGCGAGAAGCCGCCGAACACCACGGAGTGCACCGCGCCGATGCGCGCGCAGGCCAGCATCGCCACCGCGGCCTCGGGGATCATCGGCAGGTAGATCGCCACGCGGTCGCCCTTGGCCACGCCCAGGTGCTTCAGCGTGTTGGCGAACTTGCACACCTCGGCATGCAGCTCGCGGTAGGTGAGCTTGCGCGACTCGTTCGGATCGTCGCCCTCGAAGATGATCGCCACCTTGTCGCCGCGCTCCTTCAGATGCCGGTCGAGGCAGTTCGCGGCCACGTTGAGCGTGCCGTCCTCGTACCAGCGGATGTGCAGGTTCTTCGGGTCGTAGGAGACGTCCTTGATCTTCGTCGGTTTCTTCGCCCAGTCCAGCCGCTCGCCCACCCTGGCCCAGAAGCCTTCGGGGTCCTTCACCGATTCGGCGTACAGCCGCTCGTAATCGTCCTTGCGGATGCGCGCCTTGGCGGCGAACGCGGGGTCGACGGGATGGATCGTGGACATGCGGGTCTCCTGCTGGCGAGGTGGGGTCTGGCGGGTGCGGCGCCTGACGCGGGCGGCACGCACGGGCTTTCGAGTGTAGCGGCGTCGCCAGGGCGCCGAGGAGCCTCGCTTATCGACTTTGGTCGAGGCACGACCATCGGCGAATAGTCATGCGCAGGATCGCATGAGCATGCTCACCCCACGATCACCTTGGGGAAGCCCTTCATGAGCCCGACACTTATCCGTCGCTGCCGTCGGCCGCTGGCGCTGGGCATTGCCTGTGCGCTGGCGTTGCCGTGGGCGGCGCAGGCGCAGGCGCAGACCAGCACCTCGCCGGCTGCAGGCGCAGGCAGCACCAGCGCACGCGAGCAGCAGCTGGAGCGGCGCGTGGACCAGCTGGAGCAGGAGCTGGCGCAGCTGAAGGCGATGATCCAGGCGCAGAAGCAACAGCCGGCCAGTCAGCCGGCACCCGCCGCACCCGCGCAGAACGTCGCGGCCGCGCCAGCCGCCGCAGCCAAGCCGGTGTTCACCAGCGCGCCGGGCGTGTCGGTGGCATTGCACGGCTTCGTCAGCGCCACCGCCTTCAGCCAGAACAGAAGCTTCACCTTCGGCAATGGCACCAATGCGGAATTCCCGGTGCCGGGCTCGAAGGGTTCGCTGTCCGGCGTCGACGTGCGCAACACGCGCTTCTGGCTGGATTTCAGCGGTGCGAAGTTCGCCGGCGACTGGACCGGCGGCGGCCGCATCGAGATGGACTTCTACGGTGGCTTCAACGGCACCGGTCCGTACAGCCAGCAGCAGCCCACGCCACGGCTGCGCCAGGCCTACATGGACCTGACCAACCCGAACACCGGCACCACGGTGCGCGTGGGCCAGCAATGGGAGCTGATGTTCCCGGTGGACAACACGCCGGTGTCGCTGGCGCACATCGCGTTCCCGCTGGGCTTCGCCACGGGTTACGGCGGCTGGCGCTTCCCCGGCATCGTGGTGATGCAGGACCTCAACCACGGCAGCGACGGCCCGAAGTGGCGGCTGGACCTGGGCGCGTTCGAGGGCGCGTGGAAAGGCCCCGGCGACAACGTGAACTACCTCACCGCGGGCAACGCGGGCTTCCGCCCGCAGCTGGAGGCGCGCTTGCGCGTGGCGGACAAGGACTGGGTGGCCTATGCCGTGGCGCACTACAGCGAGGTGAACCTGAAGGGCGTGGGCGACAGTGCACCGACGCCGATCAAGGACACCATCAAGAGCGTGGGCTACGAGGTGGGTGGCAGCTGGAAGCCGGGTCCGTGGGTGTTCAACGCGCTGGCCTATACCGGCAAGGGCCTGGGCGAGATCTTCGGCGCGATGTCCCAGTTCGGCGACATCTCCGAGAGCGGCGGCTTCGTGCAGGCCGGCTACAACTTCACGCCGAACTGGAGCGCGTATGCGTTCTACGGCATCAGCAAGCCCGACGCCAACGACGTGATCCGCTGGATGGGCAACGGTTCCACTGGCCTGCTGAAGAACCGCCAGGCCGCGTTGAGCCTGCAGTACGCCGCCGGTGCCTACGCGCTGGGCCTGGAATGGATGCACGACAAGCTCGATTCCACCAGCGACGGCACCACCCGCAAGACCACCAGCGGCAACCAGGTCAGCGTGAGCGGCATGTACAAGTTCTGAGCGTGGGCGGCGACGGTGCCTGGCACCGTCGCCGCGGATTCAGCGCAGCTGCGTGAGCAGGTGCGGGCAAGGCCGGCGGTGCGTGTCGCCGGCACTCGAAAGCTTGCAGCAACGACTGATGCAACCGGCGCGGGGGAGGGGTTCCCGGCCCGGCAGCAACGGTGTCCTTGTCCTCCCGCGTGACGGGAGGGCGCCACACGATCCGTCAGCCGGCGGACCGCATCGCACATGGCTCCCGCCACGGGACGCCGCCATCATCCTCGGGAGGGGAACGCAATGGCCACCAACGCCATCGACGCCGTCGGCAAGCGTGCCGACGGACTGGATACCAGCCACAGGCGGGTGATCCTGGCATCCAGCCTGGGCACCGTGTTCGAGTGGTACGACTTCTACCTGTACGGCTCGCTGGCCGTGATCATCGGCAAGCAGTTCTTCTCGGGATTGAACGAGGCCAGCCAGCTGGTGTTCGCCCTGCTCGCGTTCGCCGCCGGCTTCGCGGTGCGCCCGTTCGGCGCGCTGGTGTTCGGCCGCGTGGGCGACCTGGTGGGGCGCAAGTACACCTTCCTCATCACCATCGTGATCATGGGCCTGTCCACGTTCTTCGTGGGCCTGCTGCCCGGTTACGGATCGATCGGCGTGGCTGCGCCGGTGATCCTGATCGCGCTGCGCATGCTGCAGGGTCTGGCGCTGGGCGGCGAGTACGGCGGCGCGGCTACCTACGTGGCTGAGCACGCACCGGACGGCAAGCGCGGCCTGTACACCAGTTTCATCCAGATCACCGCCACCTTCGGCCTGTTCCTGTCGCTGCTCATCATCCTGGGCTGCAAGTGGCTGGTCGGCGACAAGTTCGACGACTGGGGCTGGCGCATTCCGTTCCTGCTGTCCTCGCTGCTGCTGGCGGTGTCGGTGTACATCCGCATGCAGCTGGCCGAGTCGCCGGTGTTCAAGCAGATGAAGGCCGAGGGCAAGGCCTCGAAGGCACCGCTCACCGAATCCTTCGCGCGCTGGAGCAACCTCAAGCTGGTGATCCTCGCCCTGCTCGGCGCCACCGCCGGCCAGGCCGTGGTGTGGTACTGCGGCCAGTTCTACGCGATGTACTTCCTCGGCACCACGCTGAAGATCGACGCCACCACCACGCAGCTGCTGATCGCAGGAGCACTGCTGATCGGCACGCCGTTCTTCGTGGTGTTCGGCTGGCTGTCGGACAAGGTGGGGCGCAAGCCGGTGGTGCTGGCCGGTTGCCTGCTCGCCGCGCTCACCTATTTCCCGATCTTCAAGGCGATCACCCACTACGGCAATCCCGCAATCGAGGCGGCCAGCCTGGTGGCGCCGGTCAGCGTGATCGCCGATCCGGCCAACTGTCACCTGCAGATCAACCTCACCGGTACGCAGAGCTACACCAGCTCCTGCGACGTGGCGAAGAGCTACCTCGCCAAGCGTGGCGTGCCCTACAGCACGGTGGCAACGCAGCCCGGCGAGGTGGCGCGGGTGAGCGTGGGCGGCGACATGTTCGAGGCGTTCGAAGGCACCGGCCTGGCCAAGGCGGATTTCGCCGCGCAGGGCAAGGCCTTCGCCGCCAAGCTCGGCGCCGCGCTGGACCAGGCCGGCTACCCGGCCAAGGCCGACCCCGCGCGCAGCAACTACCCGATGCTGCTGCTGTTGCTGGCGATCCTGGTGATCTACGTGACCATGGTCTACGGACCGATCGCCGCGTGGCTGGTGGAGATGTTCCCCACCCGCATCCGCTACACCTCGATGAGCCTGCCGTACCACATCGGCAATGGCTGGTTCGGCGGCTTCCTGCCCTCGGTGTCGTTCGGCATCGTGGCGCTCACCGGCAACATCTACTCCGGCCTGTGGTATCCGGTGGCGATCGCCGCGATGAGCTTCGTGATCGGCGCGTTGTTCGTGCGCGAGACGAAGGGCGTGGACATCACTGCCTGAGGGTTGTCGGCCGCTAAACCGGGGCGCGGCGGCGCGAGTCGCCGCGTTTCCTTTGTGTCGCGCGAGTTGAGATCGCCGCGCGGCACACTGTGCGGATGGACGATCACGCCATCCCAGCGCAGGCGATCAAGGGCCGCGGCGCCGCCTCCAATCCGGAGGGGCGCTTCGAGACCATCCGCCACCATGCGGAGGACGACGGCTGGCAGGGGGCGCTGCTGGACGAAGCCGCGCCGCGCCCGCGCACCGAAGTCACCGAGGAGCGTGCGCGCAGCGTCATCACCCGCAACGACTCGCCCGACATCGGCTTCGACCAGGCATTGAATCCCTTCAGGGGGTGCGAGCACGGCTGCGTCTATTGCTTCGCGCGGCCCAGCCACAGCTACCTCAACCTCTCGCCCGGGCTGGACTTCGAGACGAAGATCCGCGCCAAGGGCAATCTCGCCGACGTGCTGCGCGCCGAGCTGGCGAAACCCGGCTACGTGCCGAAACCGATCAACATCGGCAGCAACACCGATCCCTACCAGCCGATCGAGAAAAAGTGGCGGCTCACCCGCGCCGCGCTGGAAGTGCTGGCCGAGTGCCACCACCCCTGCACCATCGTCACCAAGAACGCGCTGGTGGAGCGCGACCTCGACATCCTCGCGACCATGGCTCGCGAGCACCTGGTGCAGGTGTTCGTCTCGGTGAACTCGCTGGACAACCATCTCGCCGCAAAACTCGAACCGCGCGCCAGCGCGCCGCACCGCCGCCTCAAGGCCATCGCCGCGTTGGCCGAAGCGGGCGTGCCGGTGGGCGTGCTGGTGGCGCCGATCATCCCCGCGCTCAACGACAAGGACATGGAGGCCGTGCTGGAACGCGCGCACGCAGCCGGTGCGCGCTGCGCCGGCTACACCGTGCTGCGCCTGCCGTGGGAGCTGAAGCAGCTGTTCCGCGAATGGCTTGCGCTGCATGCGCCGCAGCGCGCCGGGCACGTGATGAGCCTGGTGCAGCAGATGAACGGCGGCCGCGACTACGACAGCGACTTCCGCACCCGCATGCGCGGCCAGGGCGTGTTCGCCGAGCTGCTGCGCAAGCGCTTCGAGGTGGCCTGCCGCCGGCACGGCTACGGCCGCGCCCGCGAACTGCGGCTGGACGCATCGCGCTTCGCGCCACCACGCAAGCCGTCGCCGCAGGGCAGCCTGTTCTGATTGGGCCACGTGCCGTAACGGCTCACAGGTCGATGCGCGCCCCGATCTCGATCAGCCGTCGCGACGGAATGCCGTAGTAGGTGGTGGCAGGCGTGGCGTTGCGCGCCATCCAGGCGAACAGGCGCGCGCGCCAGCGCGCGATGCGATAGGACTGGTCGTCCTCGGCGCTGACCTTGTCGTGACCGAGGAACCAGACGATCTCGTCCGCTTCCAGCGTGGGATCGAGCTCGAGCTGGCGCAGCCGGGCCGGTACGTCGATGTGCTCGGCGAAACCGAAGCGCAGCGTCACGCGCCAGAAGCCGTGTTCCAGTTCCTCCACGTCGCTGCGTTTCGCGCCGTCGGCGCGCGGCCGGTCCAGGCTGTCCACCGTGAGCACCACGTTGCGTTCGTGCAGCACGTGGTTGTGCTCCACGTTGTGCAGCAGCGCCTGCGGCACCCAGGTGCGGTGGCCGGTGAGGAACACGGCGGTGCCGGGCGCCTGCAACGGCGGCTTGTCCTGCAGATGGCCGATGAAATCCACCAGCTTCTCGCCCTCGGCATGCAGCTGCCGGTTGACCAGCTGCCGGCCGCGGTGCCACACCGTCATCACCACCATCATCGCCAGCGCCAGCGCCACCGGAAACCAGCCGCCATTGGGAAGCTTCAGCAGGTTGGCGCCGAAGAACGCGCCATCGATGAGCACGTAGGCCAGGCCGAACGCGCCGAGCCGCAGCGGTCCCCACCGCCAGCGCATGCGCGCCACTACCAGGAACAGCAGCGTGGTCAGCAGCATGGTGCCGCTCACCGCGATGCCGTAGGCGCCGGCCAGCCGGTCCGAGCTGCGGAAGCCAAGCACCGCGCCCATCACCGCGGCGAACAGCAGGAAATTCACCGCGGGCAGGTAGATCTGGCCTTCCATGTCGCCGGAGGTGTGCTCCACCCGCGAGCGCGGCAGGTAGCCGAGCTGGATGCCCTGGCGCACCATCGAGAAGGTGCCAGAGATCACCGCCTGCGACGCGATCACGGTGGCGGCGGTGGCCAGCACGATCATGGGATACAGCAGCGCGTGCGGCGCCAGCGAGTACAGCGGGTGCTGCGCCGCCGAGGCGTCAGCCAGCAGCAGGGCGCCCTGTCCCGCGTAGCTCAGCAGCAGCGCCGGCAGGACCAGGCCGAACCACGACAGGCGGATCGGCAGGCTGCCGAAATGGCCGATGTCGGCGTACAGCGCTTCGCCGCCGGTCATCACCAGCACCACCGCGCCGAGCGAGGCGAACCCCTTGAAGCCGTTGTGCAGCATGTACGTCACCGCCCAGTAAGGGTTGGCCGCCGCCAGCACTTCCGGATGGCGCAGCAGGCCATGCACGCCCAGCGCCGCCACGCTCAGCAGCCACAGCGTCATCACCGGCCCGAACAGCGTGCCGACCAGCGCGCTGCCGCGCTTCTGCAGCAGGAACAGCAGCACGATGATCAGCGCGCCGATCGGCAGCACCCAGCGGCCGAAATCCGGCGAGACCAGCTTCAGCCCCTCCACCGCCGAGAGCACCGAGATCGCCGGCGTGATCACGCTGTCGCCGAAGAACAGCGCCGCGCCGGCCAGTCCCAGCATGGCCACGCACCAGCCGACGCGCCGGTGCCGGCGCACCGCGTTCCGCGCCAGCGCCGCCAGCGCCATCATGCCGCCTTCGCCGTGGTTGTCCGCGCGCATCACGAACAGCACGTACTTGACGCTGATCACCATCAACAGCGCCCAGAAGATCAGCGACAGCAGTCCGAGGACGTTGTCGTGCCGCGGCGCGATGCCGTCCTTGCCGAAGGCCTGCTGCATGGAATACAGCGGGCTGGTGGCGATATCGCCGAACACCACGCCGATCGCGCCCAGCAGCAGTCCGGGCAGGGCCGGTTTGCGCTTGGCGCCGCCATCGTCGTCTTTGGGTTTCTCTGCTTCCATGGGACGTGCGTGGCCCGGGCAGTCCGCCGGCCACGCCAGTGGTCGAAGTCAGGGGACAATGTGGCCAGCGGCGTGTGTGGCACGTGATCGGCCGATGAAATCGCGGAACACGAACATGTCGGACGATCGCCGCAGGAAGCTCCGTCCGGCTCGCGGGTTTCAGCCCACTTCGCGCCCGCGGTAATACCGCCGCTGCGCCAGCGCCAGCATCGCCTCGTCCTCGTGGGTGTCGCCGTAGGCGTAGCATTGATCGTAGGCGGCGAGGTCGTGGCGTTCGCGCACGCGCCTGGCCTTTTCCACACCCACGCATTGCGCGCCGTGGTAGCGGCCGGTGAGGTGCCCGCCGTGCGTTTCCAGCGTGGAGCAGATCAGTTCGAGTCCGTGCTGCCGGCACCACGGCGCGAGGTAGAAGTCGAGGCCGCCGGAAACCAGCACCACGGTATCGCCCCGGCGCTGGTGCCAGGCGAGGCGCCGCATCGCTTCGAGGCGCAGCAGGCCGGGCAGGCATTCCGCGGCGAAGCGCTCGCCGGCGGCGTGGACGTGCGCGGCGCGCACGCCGCGGAAACCGAAAGCGGTGACGTGCCGGCGGATGCGGTTGCCGGAAACGACGCCGAGCTTGTAGCCGGCCAGCATCGGTGCGAACAGCGGCGCGCCCAGCACGCGGCGCAGCGGGGTCACCGCGTGGCGCATGAAATCACCGAAGGTCTCGCGGGTGGTGAGGGTGCCGTCGAAATCGAACAGGGCGAGGTTCATGCGGCGTCCGTGTCGAAGCGCTGGCGCATGCAACCGAGGGTGGCGTGGCTGGAGTGCAGCGCTTCGTCCAGCTCATGCACGCTGATGATCCTGCGCAGACGCAAGGCGCCGTGCAGGCGCTCTGTCGGAGCGGTCCGGTCGGCCATGCATGAATAGATATTTGAATGGACATCCCAAGTCAAATGACCGCATGGTCAATGACTTGCATGCAAGCGTCGCTCTCGGGGGATGGATTCCAGGCTTGGGCCGGCCCCCGCACAGGGAGGCCGGCCATGTCGCCGCCTACTTCGACGCCGGCAGGTACTTCGCGAACCAGTCCAGCGAACGCTGCTGCATGTCGCGCGCGTGCTTGGGATCGGCGAAGTGGTGGCCTTCGTTGGGGTAGACCACCAGCTGCACAGGGACGCCGAGCGTCTTCAGCGCGTGCCAGTACTCGAACGACTGCGGCGCGGGGCATTCCTCGTCGCGGTCACCCACGATGATCAGGGTCGGCGTCTTCACCTGCTTGATGAAGTTGATCGCCGAGCTCTTCGCATACACCGCCGGGTCGTCGTACAGGCTGGCGCCGAAGTAGGGGATCATCCACTGGTCGATCTGGTTCTCGCCGTAGTAGCTCTGCCAGTCGGAGATGCCGGCGCCGGCGACCACGGCGCGGAAGCGCTGGGTCCGGGTGGGCGCGAACATGCTCATGAAGCCACCGTAGCTCCAGCCGGTGAGGCCGAGGCGGTGGTCGTCCACCGGCGCGATTTTTTCCACCGCGTCGATGCCGGCGAGGATGTCGCGCAGGTCGCCGTAGCCGAAGTCCTTGCGGTTGGCCTGCACGAAGGCTTCGCCCTGGCCGTAGCTGCCGCGCGGGTTCGGCATGAACTGGAAGTAGCCCGAGGCGGCGTACATCGCGCCCATGCCGGGCCAGCTGGACATCACGCCCCAGGCCGGGCCGCCGTGCACGCTGACGATCATCGGGTAGGTCTTGTGCGGGTCGTAATTGGCCGGGTACAGCAGCCAGCCCTGCACGTCGCGGCCTTCGCTCTTCCACGCCACCGAGACCGCCTTGCCCCAGGCGGGCTTCAGCGCGGCGTTGAGCGTGGTGACGGCAGGCGGCGGCGTGCCGCCGAGCTTGCCGGCGTGCACTTCCGGCGCGTGCTCGTAGGAGGTCTGCACGTAGGCGACGCGCTGGTGGTTGGCCGACAGCGACACCGAGAGCACCGCGCCGCCGGCGCCGATCATCGCGGGCAGGGTGAAGTACGGCGCCCGTGCGGTGGCGCGATCGCCGTGCACGTCGTACGCGGCCAGCTGCGCCTGGCCCTTGGCGTTCTGGCTTACCAGCAAGGCGTCCTTGCCGGTCCAGCTGAACCACTGCGGCGTCACCGTGATGCCGGGGGTAAGGTTGCTCAGCGCGCTGCCAGTCGGCGACACGCTGTAGAGGTCGCCGCCAGTGGCGCCCTGGTCGCTCATCAGGCCGCCGATGAAGGCGATCCGCGTGCCGTCCGGCGACCAGCGCGGCAGCGCCATCTGCAAGCCGTGCAGCGAACCGGCGGCGGTGGAAGGATCGACGGCCACGCGCGGCGCGGCGCCTTCGCGGGCGTCCTGCACGTAGAGCTTGGCCACCCACCAGTTGTTATCGCCCGGCGGCGGCGCGGCGGTGTAGGCAATGTGCGCGCCGTCCGGCGAGAAGCCGAATTCGTAGGCATACAGCGTGGCGGGCGTCAGCGTGCGCAAGGCGCCGCTGCCGGCGTCGAGGCTGGCCACACGCTGCACTTCCTCGTGCTCGTCCTCGCCGATCACGCCCACCTGCGGCTTGCCCGCGGCGGTGGCGCTGGCGTGGCGGGTGGCGCCGGGCACGTAGAGGAAACCCAGCTGCTTGCCGTCCTGCGTCCACGCCAGCGCGCGGGCATAGCCGGCGAGTTTCGCCAGCTCGTGCGGCGCCGCCGCGCCGGTCACGTCGGCGAGATAGACGTCGTTGTGCATCGCCTCGGTGTTGGTGAGGTCCTTGCCGCAGTTGGCGATGAAGGCGAGCCGGCGCGAGTCCGGCGACCAGGCGATGTCGCGCTTGTCGCAGCCGGCCAGCGCCTTGCCCACGTCCAGCACGTGCGCGCCATGGCCGTCGGCGTCGGCCAACTCGATCGCGGGCTGCTTGCCTTCGCGCACCCACGCCAGCCGCGTGCCGTCGGGCGAGACCGCCACGTCGCCGATGCGCTTGAGCTGGTCGAGCCGGGTCTGCAACTGCTCGATGTGCGAGCCGGTTTGGGGCGCGGTGTCGGCCGCCTGCAGCGCCCATGGCGTGGCGAGCAGGGCGAGTGAAACCAGCAGGTGCGGGGATTTCGGCATGGCGGCGGCCCGGGCGGAGGAAACCGCCACGCTACAACCGCAGGCGATGGCGTTCCATGTGCGGGTAGTCACCCCGGCACGGGGCTTCAGTGGCTGGCGACCCGGGCGGCCTCGCGCGCGGCGAGCCTGGCGCGGATCTCCGGCATCGCCGCCAGCGCGGCCTTCTCACCGGCGAGGATGGCCAGGTTCTTCTGCTCGAAATCAGCGGGACCGATGCCGCTCAGGTCGGGGCGGATCACCATGTCGGCGCGGGCGATCTCCTGCCTGGCCAGTTGCCGGCCCATGATGGTGATGGACTGGCCCACGATGTTGAGCATGCCTTGCGGGTTGCCGCCGTCAGGCTTGGCGGAGATGTCCACCGCGATCACGAAATCCGCACCGAGCTGGCGCGCGGCGTCCACCGGGATCGGGCTCACCACGCCGCCGTCGACATAGTGCCTGCCGCGGATCGCCACCGGCTCGAACACGCCGGGGACGCTGGAGGAGGCGCGCACGGCCTGCCCGGTGTTGCCGCGCACGAACACCGTGCGCTGGCCGGTTTCCAGCTCGGTGGCCACGGCGGCGAACGGCAGCTTCAGGCGTTCGATCGGCTGGTGGTTCACCAGCAGGTTCACGTAGTCCTCGAGCGCCTTGCCTTGCACCAGGCCGCCGGAGAACAGCCGCACGTCGCGGATCTTCGCCTCGTCGAGGCCGAACGCGACCTGCTGCATCTGGAACGCATCCATGCCGCTGGCGTACAGCGCACCCACCACGCTGCCGGCGCTGGTGCCGGCCACCACGTCGGGATGGATGCCGCTGGCCTCCAGCATCTTGATCACGCCGATGTGCGCGAAGCCCTTCGCCGCGCCGCCACCCAGCGCGAGGCCGATCTTCAGCTTGGGCGGCGGCGGCGGTGCCGGCGGTGGCGGAACGGGTTTGGCCGCGTGCGTGCAGGCACCGAGCACGAGCGTGGCGAGCACGGGCAGGAACAGGCGACGGAAGCGCATGGGCTAGATGTGGAGAAAGGAGAGTGGGGGGCAGTGGCTCGCTTCCCTCCCCAGCATGCAGGGAGGGGAAAAGGCGTCAGCCCTGCGCGCCGTCCGCCTCGCGGTGGTAGTGCGTGGCCAGTTCGACTTCCTGCTTCGAGCCCAGGAACACCGGCACGCGCTGGTGCAGGCCGGTGGGCTGCAGTTCCATGATGCGCTCGCGGCCGGTGGTGGCCGCGCCGCCGGCCTGCTCGACGATGAAGGCCATCGGGTTGGCCTCGTACATGATGCGCAGCTTGCCGCCCTTGTCCCTGATCTTGGCGTCCAGCGGGTAGAAGAACACGCCGCCGCGGGTCACGATGCGGTGCACGTCGGCCACCATCGAGGCCACCCAGCGCATGTTGAAGTCGCGCCCGCGCGGGCCTTCCTTGCCGGCCAGCAGCTCGCCGACGTAGCGCTGCATCGGTGCTTCCCAGTGGCGCTGGTTGGACATGTTGATCGCGAACTCGCCGGTCTGCTCCGGGATGCGGATGTCGCGGCGGCTGAGGATGAAGCTGCCGATCTCGCGGTCCAGCGTGAATTCGTGCGTGCCGTGGCCGAAGGTGAGCACCAGCAGGGTGGACGGCCCGTACACCACGTAGCCGGCAGCGAGCTGGGTGGTGCCCGGCTGCAGGAAGTGCTCGGCCTTCGGTTCGGTGACGCCGTCGGGGCAGCGTAGTACCGAGAAGATCGTGCCCACCGAGATGTTCACGTCGATGTTCGAGCTGCCGTCCAGCGGATCGAACAGCAGCAGGTGCTGGCCCTTGGGATAGCCGTCGGGGATCTGCTGCGGATCCTCCATCTCCTCCGAGGCGCAGGCGGCGAGGTGGCCGCCCCATGCGTTCGCCTCCAGCAGGATCTCGTTGGAGATCACGTCGAGCTTCTTCTGCGCCTCGCCCTGCACGTTGTCGGTGCCCGCCGCGCCCAGCACGCCACCCAGCGCGCCCTTGCCGGTGGCCACGCCGATGCGCTTGCAGGCGCGCGCGACGACTTCGATCAACAGGGAGAGTTCGGCGTTGATGTGGCCGGCGCGGCGTTCCTCGATCAGGAACTGGATCAGCGAGACGGGCTTCATGACGGGTCCGTGGCTAAGGTGGCGGGAAGGTCGAGCGCGCATTGTCCCGGCTTCGGCTGAACCGCGCCATGCCTGAGTCGGCTGCTGACACCAGGTTGTCAGTAGGACCCGCGCAAGCTGTACCTCCAACACGGAGGGAACGACATGCGCGACACGGTTTATTTCCTCGTATTCGACGGCTACGCCGACTGGCAGGCCGCGCTGGCCCTGTGCGAGATCCGCCGCCCCGGCGACTGGCGGGTGCAGGCGGTGGGCTTCTCGATGGCGCCGGTGGTGTCGATGGGCGGGCTCACGGTGCAGCCCGAGCTGAGCCTGGCCCAGCTCGACCTGCGCCGCGCGGCGCTGCTGATCCTGCCCGGCGGCCACCTGTGGGCGCGCGGCGA